>JAFXHP010000115.1 GCA_017536285.1 Clostridia bacterium | reverse complement strand
TGGATGAGGAAACAAGGGAAAACGGCGAAATTCTACCCACAGCATCCGATGTTTTATATGTCCTTTCACTTATGGCAAAGGGAAAAATCGAAAAGCGATTCGATAAGAAAATTTTCGATAAAATGTTTGAGGAAAAAAAGCCTTTTTCCGAGCTTTTCAGAAAAGAGGATTTTGCCCCGATTTCAGATGATGAGCTTATAAAGATAGCAGAAAATGTAATAATCGGAAACGAAAAGGCAATTTCGGATTTTTTAGAAGGAAAGGAAAAGGCGATAGCCCCGCTTATCGGAAAAATAATGAAGGAAACAAAGGGCAGGGCAGATGCAAAAAAGGCAGAGGAAGCCTTAAAGGAAATTATCTGTTCAAGATATAAATCATAAGGTTAAGATAGCCGGCAAAAGTTACCCACAAAAGATAGGGAACCATAAGGTAGGACGCCGTTTTTGAAAAGGGATAAAACTTTTTTATGCAGAGGATAATTAAAACCCACAAAATGATTAACCAGATAAAGGATGCCAAAAAGGCACGGAGATTAAAAAAGATTATGCTCCAGAAAAAGTTGAAGATGAGGGATGCGGCATAAACCGTCAGTGCACATCTTGCTTCATTGGGCAGAGCCGTCCTTCTTAAATAAACTATTGCCGAGGCAATTCCCATAAGGATGTATAAAATGCTCCAGACTATGGGAAATAAAAAGGCAGGCGGTGATAAGGGCGGCATTACGGTATCCTTGGCAAGGTCCATATTTCCCTTGGTTAAAAGGGCAGAAAGTCCGCCAACAGCTAAGGCAATGGCACATGATATTATATAGGGTTTATACTTTTTCCACATAAAAATACTCCTTTTACACAGTTTCTGAGGTTATTTTATGCGAAAGCGGGAAAAGATATGAAAGAATAATATGGTTAAATAATTGACATAATTTAGAAATTGTGTTATAATTAATCGAAATTTTTTATTTGGAGGTTTTACCATGCCTGTAGTAAATTATGAACAGTATTTAAATATGATGAAGGCGGCATATGACAATCACTATGCATATCCCGCTGTAAACGTTTCCTCTATGGAAACTGCAAACGCAGTACTTAAGGGTCTTGCTGACGCTAAGTCTGACGGTATCGTGCAGGTTTCCGTTGGCGGAGCTGAGTTTGCATCCGGTCTTAACGTAAAGGATAAGGTACTTGGTGCAATAAGCCTTGCCGACCACGTTAGATTAATGGCTGAAAAGTACAACGTATATGTTGCACTTCACACAGACCACTGCACAAAGGGCAAGCTTGAATCCTTTATGCTTCCTCTTATAGCTGAAACAGAAAAAAGAAGAGCAGAAGGCCGTCCCAATCTTTTCAACAGCCATATGTTCGACGGCAGCGACATTACTCTTGATGAAAACATCGCTGTTGCAAAGGAGCTTTTCGCTCGCTGTGCAGCAAACGACATCGTTTTGGAAGTTGAAACCGGCGTTGTAGGCGGCGAAGAAGACGGACAGAACAACGAAGGCGTATCAAACGATAAGTTATACACAACTCCCGAAGATATGTTAAAGGTTTATGATGCTCTTAAGGACATTAAGGGAACATACACCGTTGCCGCAACCTTCGGTAACGTTCACGGCGTATATAAGCCCGGTAACGTAAAGCTTAATCCCTCCATCCTTAAAAACGGACAGGATGCATTAAAGGCTAAATACGGCGCTGACAAGGGCTTCTTCTTGGTATTCCACGGCGGATCCGGTTCTTCCAAGGAAGAAATCAAGGAAACACTTGGCTATGGCGTAATCAAGATGAACATCGACACAGATACACAGTATGCTTTCTCCAAGCCCGTAGTTGACCATATGTTCAAGAACTATGACGGTATGCTTAAGATTGAAGGCGAAGTTGGTAACAAGAAGATGTACGATCCCCGTTCTTACTTAAAGAAGGGCGAAGAGGGTATGGCTTCCCGTGTTGTTGAAGCTTGTAACGACTTAGAGAGCGCAGGAAAGACAATTTTTAGATAAAATTTTCAACAAAGAAAATTTTATCGAGACATTGCCGGAGCGTTAAAGCGTAGGCGATGTAAATAAAAAATCCAAATAGGATTTTTTCGGTGCGAATTTTATAATTACGGCAGATGCTTTTGCATCTGCCGCTATTTTTTGTGTCTTAAGAAATAAGCTCGAAAACCACATTTGGTGTTTCTTCGTGAACATCTTCAAAAATTTCAAGCATGGCTTTGCAATATTCTCTTAAATCTTCCGGAAGGGACATAAAGCCTACTATATTCACCTTAAAATTACCTCTCCGGTAAAATAATCCGCTTAAACAATCCCATAGAGCATCCCAGTTTTTTCCGTAATAATCCGGCAAACCGAATTTTGTTTTTAAGATTAAATGAATTTCACCTAAATATTTGCATCCGGAAAAGTCCAGAATAATAGGATTTTCCGTTATAGGTTTGAAAGCATTGGGGTCTTTTATATCACCGTACATTAAAAATCCTCCTTAATCGATTTCTATAAATGTGTCATAATGGTCATAGGTTACAAAGATTAGCCCGTCGTTTGAAAACAGTACTCTTTCGGTTCCCCTGTATCCTGAAACATAGTTGATGTCTGCTTCATACCATACTCTGTTTGGGGCGTCGGGCAAATGTCCGTTTTTGTTCCGGTATATACCTTTGAAAAGCATTTTGCCAGGAGCGACAGTTGAAAGATTTCCCAGATAATCTACATATCCTAACTTTTTGGCATAATTATTGCTTATATAATAATTGGGCAATTTTCCATAAATTTTCAAATGCCAGTCTGCACCATTTCTTCCCTGGGTTGTTGCCGTTCCGGCTAAAATGGTTTTTATTCGTTCTATCGTGCATCTGCAATTTAAATGAATTGGAGGAGCAGGCAGAACTATATCATTTATACCATATATTTTACCATTATTTTTACTGCAAATCAAGCATGTTTTCAAGTCAGGTATAGTCTTCCAGTTTTTCCATGTTGTGCTGTAGCGCATATAATCACCTCCTTTTGACTTATTAAGCTAAAAAATGGCGACAAAAATAGACAGAAGGTAAAAACCGTCTGTGTAGCAAGTTTTGTGGGGTATTTAATAGCTTATATATATTATACCACAAAAAACAAAACTTGTCAAGTTAATTTTAACCGTGAGGACTCAGAGGCTACTTAAAGAAGGGCGAAGAGGGTATGGCAGCACGCGTTGTTGAAGCTTTTAACGATCTTGGATCCGCAGGAAAGACAATTTTTGGTTAATCGATTTAACACCCCGAAGCAAAAGCTTCGGGGTGTTTTTATGTGAAAATACTTGTATTAAGGCATCACTTATGCTAAAATGAAGTTAATAATATCATTTAACGGAAGGGATATTTATGAAACGAAAATTATTATTGATGTTCATTTCTGCAATTTTGATTGTGATTGTGATTGTATGTATAAACTTTATTAAAATTAAAACCTATAATGAATATAAATATATTATGAGTCCGAGAGTAATGCAGATAAATAACGTGGAACTTGTTGATAATAAGTTTTTATTTTCAGGCTATGTTATAGGCAATAGTACGTATGGTGATTATACCGGGTACAAATATGTGGTGCGAAATAACAAGCTATATATTATGCTTTGTGCAGATGATATAAGCACAAAAATAAATGAAAACATTGAAATCGAAATTATAGATGATAAACTTTATGATGTTTCGGAGGTTTATTTGAAACAAGGGAGATTTCTTCGTTCTATAGCAACTAGGTGATGCAGAACATAAAAAGATACCGGAAAAAGTAGGCCATTAAACAGTATCGAAATTATAGGAGGGATATTTATGAAAAAACATTTTAAGCTTATTACAATTGTTGTTATTGTTATGGCGTTGGCTTTTGGGAGCGGCATATGGTACTATAAAAATTGGGTAACAGATGAACTTATTCCCGGCCTTAGATATGAATACATAAGAGGAGAATTCGATTCTTCTGAATTCTTAGAAGTTTGTCATACATATGGTGGTATATGGGATGAATATGTTGGAGGAATAGCTAAAACGCCTAAACAAGTGGCGAGACTGGTGGAACGGCATTATTATTGGCTTTTGTCGCCGAATGACGATAGTATTGATAAGATAATTGTTTATTATGATTCAAAAGAAAAGCTCTGGTGTACAACACAGGAAACTGAGTCTCCTACAATAGGAGGTCCTACTATAGTGACTGTATCATCGGAGACAGGAATGGTTACTGAATGGTACACGGGGATGAAGTGACAAAAGTAGACATAACTTTTTGTCAAAATGGTACTGAAGAAAGAATTAAGGTGATTTTTTTGTTAAAGCGGAAAGTGAGGTGCTTGTATGAAAAAAAGATGGTTGATTATATGTATAGTGAGTATATTTGTGGTTGCTGCAGCTGTTATTTTTACAGTAAGTAAAAATGGAGAAGAATATAATGTTATAGATAGCAAAGAAACAGCACTGAAAATTGGAATGGCCTTATTGGAAGAACGTTTTCCTACCTCCTTTAATTATGGATTTACCTATGACGCAGAAGACCTTGGTAAAACATGGAGAGTTCGTAATCTAGTGCAGACTACAGGTTGTACGGAGGAAGGAACCATGTGGGTTATGAGTGGTGGCGTAATATATGTGGAATTTCGAAAAAGGGATGGAAAAGTGATTGACATAGGATTGGCTGAATAAGAAGATCACTTGGGGATGCACTTATTTTGTCCACTTTTGTTACTAACGGAAAAACCGGATTACAGGAGAAAAGTATTATGATGTTTGTCATAGAAAAGAAATTGGGAGTAAAGGGTATCGTGTATACTGTCGGAAACGAAGAATACACGATAAAAAGCAATTATACATTTGGAATGTTGTGTAAGAAATTTAAGGTGATAGATAATAATCAAACAATATCATATAGTTGCAAACAGACAAATATATTATTAAAATGTATTCTGGCTCCCTTAGGGCTGATTGTGCCGATATATCCGTTGCGCTCCTATCCTGTATACAGGATTTTTCAAAATGATACCGAAATTGGAAAATCTTTGGCAGGCTTTTGTAAAAATAAGAAAAATATATTGATAGGAGAAGAGGAATACAAACCTTGTTTTCATAGCGGAAATAAATTTTCATTAAAAAAGAATGATAAGCTGATATTAAATGCTCAAAGATCAAACTTGTCTGTTATGGGAGGATATACATATACTGTAGAATGTTATGAAATGGACAAACAACTGATTTCTTTATTAGTTGCTCTTTTGGATGAAATTTACTATGGGACCAGGTTTGATTTCGTTTTATGGGAAAAAAACTGGATTATAGGTGAAGACAAATAGACAAAGGGGATAAGACAAAAGGGGGAGTACCTTTTTTGTCAGCTTAAAAAGACAGGGGACGGTTTTCGTGTCTTAACAGGTGCCACTTGGAAACCTTGATAGATTTATAATGTGAGCTTTGCAGAAGATGGGACAATACTATATTCTGCCCATTCTAAAGATAGAATAAATGCCCCGGTAAATGATGATATATTAAATGATGATTCACTTATAGTAGTAAAACTTAAGGATGATGCAAAATGAAATATAAAAAAATAGTTTTAGGTTTGATTATTTTTGTTTTGATTGTCTGTTTGACAATTATATCTACAGCTTGGTTGTATCCATTGAAAAGAATAAGTGTATCTTGTGAAGAAATATTGCTGCAAGATTATGAGAATTACTATGGTTACTCGTTGCCCAAAAACAGCAAGACGCAAAAGATTTTAGAAGAACCAGAAAAATTTTTAATTATTGCTTATAGGTTCGAAATAAAAAACAGTACATCAAAAATGCTTTTTATAGAGGATTATTGGCTTGATATTCCTAAATATGATGTTGTTTATTTCAAGAACGGTATGGATTTCTATTCTTATTATGAATATAAACCGGAAGAGAAAAGTAAGTGTTTTGGACAAGTTATAATTAACATAGGTGATAACGATAGGCAAAAAGTTTTGGATGAAGTGACTGAATCAATCAAAATTAATATGTTTTACTGGATATACTATAATGATTTGATTTCCTTGCTGGCATTTTCAACAATTTAGCACACAGACAAAAGAAGAAGGACAAAAGAGGACGAAGGAGACAAAAGGGGACGTACCTTTTTTGTCAACTTTGCCCGATAAATAAGGAAAAGCGAATGCAGATGCATCCGCTTTTTGTGTCTTAAGAAATAAGCTCGAAAACCACATTTGGTGTTTCTTCGTGAACATCTTCAAATATTTCAAGCATAGTGCGGCAATATTCTCTTAAATCCTCCGGAAGAGACATAAAGCCGCATATGTTTACTTTTGTATATCCATCATTTATCCATAAGTCCCTTAAACAATCCCATAGAGCATCCCAGTTTTTTCCGTAATAATCGGGCAAACCGAATTTTGTTTTTAAGATTAAGTGAATTTCGTGCCAATGTTTACATCCGGAAAAATCCAGAATAATAGGATTTTCGGTTATAGGCTTAAATGCATTCGGGTCTTTTGTAGCATCGTACATTAGAATTCCTCCTTAATCCATCTATCGTGCATCTGCAATTAAATAAATAGGGGATGGAGCAGGTAGCACCATATCATTTATACCGTATATTTTACCATTATAGCGACGATAAATCAAGTAAGTTTTTATGTGAAAATGCTTGTGTTAAGGCATCACTTATGCTAAAATGAATACAAAAGGAGGAAAATTCATGATAATCGGAAAAACAAACAGCGAATTTCTTGAAAAAGAGATAAAAAACGGGAAAAGACGGCACACCGACTATGATAAAATGAAAGCTTTAGGTTATGGTGCATCCGACTTTCAGCAACTTGCATACTATAAAAGCTTTTTAATCGCCGAAGCCTCCGATGAAGAATTTAAGGAATTTCTCACGGAAGAAAGGTGCCTTGCGGAAAAAGCGGAAATACATATAAATCAGGTGCACGGCCCCTGGCCCGTACACGACGAAATTGAAGAAGACCGCCCGAAAAATGTTATGCATATGAAAAAGTGCATAGACGGGGCAAGCTTACTTGGGGCAGATACCGTTGTTTATCACCCCGTAATGCCCGAGGGCTGGGGCACGGAAACGGATGAAGCTTTTGCCTTTAGCATGAACGTAAAAGTTTTTACCGAAGTTGGTCTTTATGCAAAGGAGTGCGGAATAAATGTGGCAATAGAAAACCTGCCATTTCGAAATATCTCCCTTGCAAGAACGGAAAACTTAAGAAAGCTTGTTGATGAAATTAATATGCCGAATGTGGGAATCTGCCTTGATACGGGACACGTTTTATCAATGAAGCTTAATCTTCCCGAGGCTGTGAAGGTGGCAAATGAAAAGCTTTTCTGCCTTCACGTTCACGACAACCGAGGGGCGTGGGACGACACCCATCAGGTGCCCTTCCTTTGTTCGTGTGTGTGGTATGAATTTATGGATGCACTTAAGGAAATCGGATACAAAGGCGTTTTATCTTTAGAGTCGGGTGCAACGGGCTTTTCTAAAATGCCTCTCCATCTTTCCGAAATGTTTTTGAAGTTTGAAGCAGAAACCGCAAAGTATCTTGCAAGCCTGATGGATGAATAAAATTAAACACCCCGAAGCTTTTGCTTCGGGGTGTGGTTTTAGGGTTAAATTAATGTTTTAGTCTTATGCTGCGGAATTATCCGCTTTTTTTGCTTTATCCTTTATAAGCTTTCTGCCGATAAAGTTTCCGAGTAGTACAAACAGGGGAGGAATGAAAAACATAAGTATGGGATCTACGTTAAAAGCCATTTTGAAGAATAAGTCAAACATCATTTCTGCTCCGCAAAAGGCGTGCAGAAAAAACGAATTAAAGAAAAAGCAGAAAGTTATGCCGATAAGCGACAAATTTACCATGATAAAGCAGATTTTTGACCAATTGATTTTTCTTAATACAATGCCTCCCGCAACACTTAATATCAATATTATAAGTATTGCAATTCCTGCCTTTACGGTTTCGATCGGCTCACCCGTTTTTTCTGTAAAATTTCGTGCTATGGGGTAAACGGCGTTAAGGATGAAAAACAACACCGATACATAAAGAACAGACATAGCGTCTTTTTTTACATTTATATTAAAGCTTTTTCCGGCAATTTTCATTCCCAATGCTATAAGAGCGGGGGCAACAAAAACCATAAATATGTACGCAAGGCAGTTGGCAATATTGCTGTATGACACTAATCTTCCTAATGTGACATTCCATATTACAGAGCCTCCTGCAAGAGAAATGATAAATTTTCCTGTTATCTTAATGATTGCGGGAGCCATATGCCCGATGTATGCCAACGTCTGCGAGAGCAAGGCAACCTTGTGGAAGGATTCGTTTTTAAGAAAAATACCCGCCCATATGTAAAATGCAGCCATAAGTATACTTAATGGGATATACACTGCAATGTGGAAGCTTTCCGGAAGCATGGCGGTAAGCAAAATTAAAACCGCCGATACAATTCCGCTTCCGAAGTGTATAAGTGCTGTTTTTAACATTATTCATTCTCCTTTTAATCGGCCTTCTTTTGCATCTTTATTTCTCTTGTTGCTAATTATATAGCCGAAAGCCATACATAAAATCATCAATGAAATTACGATACGATAATGATATCTTATACCCGAGAACAATCTGTTCAAAACGCCAATCCATATAGAACCGCTGCCGGTAAGGCAGGTTGAATATCGGTATATTTCGGTTGTAAATATTTCAGTTGAAAATCCGATAAATGTCATTATCAGGATTACAGAACAAGCCGAATAAAAGGATTTTCCTTTGAAAAAATGACCAATCCATACATAATAAAGGAGCATAAAAAGACTGATAACGATAAAGGCTGCCATTCTTATGCTTTCGGAGGTTATCATTAGAGCCATCTCTCTCATATAGAAAACAATTAAACCTCCTGCAAGCTGCATTAATACTGCCTGAGATATATGCTTGAGTTTTCCGGGTGATCTTTTTTCAAAAGCGGTGTTAGCTAAGATGCGGTTGCCTGTAAAGTGTCCGGCAAGAACAAAAATCAGCGGAAGTAAAGGCATTTCGGTATAGTTGGTTTCTATGCCGATAACTGTTTCAAAAAATAAATTTATCACCATTCCTCCGCCGGAAAGTGCATTGGCAAGGCTTTTTGTTATGTACATTGTAAATGTGATGCCGACGAGGGAAGAGATAAACATTATAAAACAGATTTTTGACCATTCAATCTTTCTTAAGGCAATTCCGCCAACGAACAATATTGCGATTACGGCAAACAGTGAAATGTATGCTGTAATAATATCGCCCGATTCATCAAACCGGTCCATAAAGAAAGAGGAAACAGGATAAACAGTGCTTGCCGTAAAAGTGCAGAGGAGAATTTTAAGGGTATTGCCCACATCTTTTTTTATGTTAATTTTAAGAGGCTTACCCGCTATAATTCTGCCTGCAATAATAAGCACAGGGAAAATGAAAAAAGTCAGGAAATATGTTAGCGTGTATGAGAGTTTTTCAAGTGTTAAAACCTGCTCGTGAATACGATTCCATACAACGCTTCCGCCGGTGGCAACACGTAAAAATCTATATGCTGATTCACCGAGAAAAAACAGAAAATGTCCTGAATATACAAATATTTGCAACAGCACGATGGTCTTATGAAGGCTTTCGTTTCTTAAGAAGTATCCTGCCCATATAAAATATATTGCCATAATAATACTTGTTACAATATGTAATTCCAATTTTATGTTTTCGGGAATTAACACAGCAATTTCTCTTGTAGCCACAGCCAGTATTCCACCAATAAAGTGGATGCCTAAAATCTTCAACATAGAAGAGCCCTCCCCATAAATAGTTACATCATTAGTAGTGTATTTGCAAAACTTTAATCATAATAACCTAATGTTTGGGCTGCCATATCTCCCATTTCTTCCGCCTCTTCCTCGGTGGGCATTTTAACAGCCGGCTCTAAAAGAGCATTATTATCTGCAGATTCGGCTTCTCGCTCCTGGGCATTCTGCACCTCGCCGTCAGATTCTACCTTATCATTTAAATCTTCATACATTTTAGTATAATCCCTGAAGGCACCGAAGGCTTTTCCGATATTGAAGCCATCGGTTTTCTTTTTGCTGCTTGTTTTAGGGTATGTAGATTTATCCATTCCGTCAATGTTAAGCTCGGATTCGGCATAATAAGCGTGAGTGTTTCCGGACTCTGCAGCGGAGTTTAATTCTTCGTCTTTTATTGTCTGATACATTGACTCCCAGGTTTTGTCCCCGACTTTCCCGTCCTCGTATAAGCCGTGGTCACGCTGATATTTTATTACGGCGTTATATGTATTTATGCCGTAATCGCCGTCCTCGGCAAGCTTTCTTCCGTGTCCGTCGGTGTAGCCCCACTTGTTTAATTGTTTTTGCAGCTCCAATACAGAATCAGTATCTTCCGAATTAATATGAATTACATAACCGGGAGATTTAAGCTCCTTAAATTCTTTACTTTCCATTATAATCTGTTCCTTTCTTTTTTTCAAGTTTTTTTATAAGTTAAACGCGCATTTTACTTACAAGTTATATTATGACATAAAAGCGAGAAAAGTCAAGAAGAAATTTACTCTGGAAGTTAATTACGATAAAGATTAACACTGCAGGCGCAAGAACGTTTGAGGTTATCTTTTTCTTACATTATAATAAAGGATTTTTGTGTTTTACGTCGAATTTATTTAATAAAGTATAAATATAAATGAAAGGACTGTCTTTGATGTATAAAAGAGTTTTACTTAAGATAAGCGGCGAGGCTTTGGCAGGCGACAAGGGTACAGGCATCAACGAGGAAATCGTTGGCGAAATCGGGAATGTCATTGCCGATTGTGTTAAAAAAGGCGTTGAAATTGCAATCGTTGTAGGCGGCGGTAACTTCTGGAGAGGAAGAAGCGGCGAAAAGATGGACAGAACAAGAGCAGACCACATGGGAATGCTTGCAACCGTTATAAACGCCCTTGCACTTCAGGATTCCTTTGAAAGACACGGAATTCCCACAAGAGTGCAGACCGCGATTGAAATGAACAAAATTGCGGAAAGCTATATAAGAGGAAGAGCCGTAAGACACTTAGAAAAGGGAAGAGTTGTTATCTTCGGATGCGGAACAGGAAACCCCTTCTTCTCAACTGATACTGCGGCAGCACTCCGTGCGGTTGAAATTGATGCGGACATCATCTTACTTGCAAAGAAGGTTGATGCGGTTTACGATTCCGACCCTGAAAAGAATCCCGATGCCAAGAAATTTACAGACCTTAACTATATGGAAGTTCTGGACCGCGGCCTTGGCGTAATGGATTCAACAGCAACAACACTTTGCATGGATAACGAAATGCCCATAAGAGTGTTTGGCTTAGCTGATCCCGAAAACATCAGAAGAGCAATAATGGAAGAAGAAATTGGTACATTAGTACATAAATAATAAGGAGGAATATAAAAATGGCAATGAACGAAATGAAAACAAAAATTGAAAAGAGCATAAAGTATTTTGAAGAGGATTTGGCAACAATCAGAGTTGGTAAGGCTTCTCCCAGCGTACTTGATAAAATTATGGTAAGCTACTACGGAACAGATACACCCATCAATCAGATGGCAACAGTTTCTGCAACAGATGCTCACACCCTTACAATTCAGCCCTGGGATGCTACAACCTTAAAGGAAATCGAAAAAGCAATCCAGAAGTCAGAACTTGGAATCAATCCTCAGAACGACGGTAAGGTTATCCGTCTTGTATTCCCCTCTCTTACAGAGGAATCCAGAAAAGACCTTGTTAAGACTCTTAATAAAAAGACAGAGGATGCAAAGGTTAATGTGAGAAATATCCGTCGTGATATTCTTGAAGTGTTTAAAAAGCAGAAGAAGGACGGAACACTTACAGAGGACGATATGAAGAACGTTGAAAAGGACGTTCAGAAGGTTACAGATGACGCTATAAAGGAAATCGAAACAATTGCCGCAAACAAAGAAAAGGCAATTATGGCTATATAAAATGTTTGGCCGGAAGAAGAAAGACTTAAGGTCTTTAATCGATATGGAGCATCTTCCCTCCCACATAGGAATTATAATGGACGGCAACGGCCGTTGGGCGAAAAAGCGGGGCATGCCCCGCTCTTTCGGTCATAGTGCCGGTGCAAAAAAGTTCGATGAGATAATTGACTTTGCGGGAAACTTCGGAATAAAGGTGGTTACGGTTTACGCTTTTTCAACTGAAAACTGGAACCGCCCAAAAGAAGAAGTGGATGCTTTGATGGTTTTATTAAATGACTATCTTGAAAACGGTCTTAAAAAGCTTGCCGGTAAGGATACCCGTGTTAAGATAATAGGGGATATAGCCTCCCTTCCCGAAAGCATAAGAAAAGGCATAGAAAACATCGAGGAAAAGACAAAAGACGGAAAATCAATGCTTGTGCAGATAGCATTAAACTACGGCGGAAGGCTTGAAATAGTTTCAGCGGCACGTAAGGCCGCCGAAATGGTTAAGGAAGGAAAGATAGATTCTTCGGACATTGACGAAGCACTTCTTTCATCCCTTATGTATAACCCTGAAGCGGGAGATCCCGATCTTATCATAAGGCCCAGCGGAGAATACCGCTTAAGCAATTTCCTTCTTTGGGGAAGTGCATATTCGGAATTCTGGTTTTCCGACATTCTGTGGCCTGATTTTACCGGTGATGATTTAATAAAGGCGATTTATGATTATCAGAAGCGTAACAGACGGTTTGGTGGAGTGTAATTATGAAACAAAGAATTATTGCCGCAATAATTATGATTCCTGCAGTGGTGCTTTTGCTTCTTGCGGGAAAAACCGCACTTGTGGTTGCGGTGGCGTTAATTGCGCTTATGTCCGTATATGAAATATGTGCGGCATACGGCTTCAACAAAATTGAAAAGCTTCCTGTTTTAATATACATAATGCTGTCGGTTCCGATAGTGTTTGTTGTGAAATCGGGAGTAATTATTGATAAAACCGGGCTTGATTTGCTGTCACTTATTCTTACGGTATACATTATGCTTGGCTTTATCCTTATGCTTATCTTTAACGAAAAGGTGAAAATGAGGGATATGTTTTCCTCTCTTTTGGTAAGCTGTCTTTTGGTTTACTTTCTTTCCTATGCGGTAAAAATAAGGACAGAAAAAGAGCTCGGTGCATATCTTATCTGGGCAATTCTGGTTGGTGCCTGCTTTACCGATACCTTTGCCCTTTTCGGCGGAAAGTTTTTCGGAAAGAGAAAGCTGGCTCCGAAAATCAGTCCCAAGAAAACGGTGGAAGGTTCTGTTTCCGGCTTAATCGGTTCTGTTTTAATGATGATGATATACGGCTTTATCGTTACCCTTATAAACAAAGATATAACGGCAAACTACTTACATCTTGCCATGCTGGGATTTTTAACATCAATCTTTTCTCAGATAGGAGACTTGTCCCTTTCTGCCATAAAGAGAGAAGCCGGAATTAAAGACTACGGCAACTTAATTCCCGGCCACGGTGGAATTCTTGACAGACTTGACAGCATAATTTTTGCATCTCCCGTTGTATATTATTTTGTTCACTATTTTCCTGTATTTGCTTAAAAGGAGGGCTTTGCCTTGAAGAAAGTAAGCGTTCTGGGTTCCACCGGCTCTGTCGGAACACAAACCCTTGACATCATAAGAAGAGACAGCGAAAGCTTTTCTGTTTCTGCTCTTGCGGCAGGAAGCAATGTTGCTCTCTTGGAGGAGCAGGCAAGGGAATTTAACCCCCAAATTGTTGCTGTTGCATCTGAAACGGCGGCAAAAGATTTAAAGGTAAGACTTGCGGATACAAACATAAAAGTCCTTTCCGGTGAAGACGGATTATGTGCCGCAGCTTCGGTGGAAGATGCCGATATTACGGTGGGAGCAATTGTGGGAATTGCAGGATTAAAGCCTGTTTTGGCGGCAATTGAGTCAGGTAAGGACATAGCTCTTGCAAATAAGGAAACACTTGTTACCGCAGGAGATATTGTAATGGCAAGGGCGAAGGAAAAAAATGTGAAGATTCTTCCTGTGGACTCTGAACACAGTGCCATTTTTCAGTGTCTTGACGGAAGAAACACTCTTAAGAGAATATACTTGACAGCATCAGGCGGCCCTTTTTTCGGGAAAAAGAAAGAAGAACTTGAAAATGTAACAGCGAAAGATGCCTTAAAGCATCCGACATGGTCAATGGGGGCAAAGATTACCATAGACAGTGCAAGCTTAGCCAATAAAGGACTTGAAGTTATTGAAGCAACACACCTTTTCGGTGTTCCGGCTGATAAAATAGAAGTTGTTGTACACCGCCAGAGTATAGTTCATTCCATGGTGGAATTTGTTGACGGTGCCGTAATAGCACAGCTTGGCTCTGCGGATATGAGAACTCCCATCAGCGTGGCACTAAACTACCCGGAGAGGAGCGAAATTTCCGGAAGCGAGCTTGATATTTTCGCAAAAGGAAATTTGACATTTGAAAAACCGGATACCGACACTTTCCGCATGCTGGCCCTTGCATTTAAATCATCAGAACTGGGCGGAACTATGCCCACAATCTTAAACGGTGCTAACGAAGAAGCGGTTTCTGCATTTTTAATGGAAAAATGCCGTTTTCTTGACATAGCTGATATGGTAGAAGGAGCAATGGAAAATCATAAGATAAAGGAAAATCCCACACTGGCTGACATCTTTGATGCAGACAGAGAGGCAAGGGAGTTTGTTAAAACAAAATTTAACCTGTGATTTGAAAGGATCTTTTTATGAACATTATCTGGACAGTTTTAATTCTTGGCGTAATGATTTTTATACATGAGTTCGGTCATTTCATTGCGGCAAAAAGCTTCGGTGTATATGTTGAGGAGTTTGCCCTCGGCATGGGGCCGGCAATACTTAAAAAACAAGGAAAGGAAACTCTTTATTCATTAAGGCTTTTCCCCATCGGCGGCTACTGTGCTATGAGGGGAGAAAACGAGGAAGTGGAGGAAGAAAGGTCCTTTTCTGCATTAAAACCATGGAAAAGGCTTGTAATTTTGGTAGCCGGAGCGGCGATGAACATTCTTCTTGCCCTTGTCCTTTTCATGATTATATGCTTTTCTCAGAAATATGTATATTCCACAGAGGTTGGAGCAATTCTGAATGACGATGTTCCTGCTTCGGTTTTATCCGTTGGCGACGAAATTATAAAAATGGATAATACGGGGATAAACATATACTCTGACATTCAACTTAAAATGATGGAAAACAAAGGAGAAGCGGTGGATATTACCGTACTTCGTAATGGGGAAAAGATGACATTTACGCTGACTCCTTATGTAACTGAAACGGGTTATAAATTCGGCTTTTCTCCGGCAGTAAAGGAAAATACACCACTTATGGCGCTGAGAAACGGTTTTTACGAAACTGCATTCAGCGTTAAAAGCGTATTCTGGACAATTAAGCAGATGATAACGGGAACAATAGGGCTTGAAAGTGTGTCCGGCCCAGTCGGAATAGCGACGGTGGTTGACGATGTGGTGGATGCCACTATGGAAATTGAAAACAAGGGTGAGCGATATTATATATTGCTCCTTAATATATTGAATCTCATGGCATTGATCGGAGCAAATCTCGGAGTGATGAATCTTTTGCCTCTTCCGGCACTGGACGGCGGAAGAGTTTTATTTACTTTTGTCGAAATGGTGATAAGAAGAAAGGTTCCGCAAAAATTTGAAGCAGCTGTTCATGCGGCAGGATTTATCCTTTTGATGCTTCTTGCGGTTGTTATAACCTGGTCCGATATAATGAAACTGATAAAATAACTTGAGAGAAGGGGATAAAGATGAGCAGAAAAACTTCAAGAGAAAACGCTTTCAAAATGATTTTTGCAATGATAACAAAGGGAGACGAGAGAATTCCCGAGGGTTATTATGAGGAAGCAAAGGATTCTGAAATATGGTCAGGCAAGGAAGCGAATGAAGAAGATAAGGCTTATATAGAAAAGGTTTGCCCGGGAGTTTCCGAGAACCAGGAACTTCTTGATGAAATCATCAAAAAGTATCTTAAGAACTGGTCAATAGACAGAATAAACAGGGTTTGTCTTGCGGCACTGAGACTTTGCATATATGAAATTCTTTATATGGAAGATATTCCGATAAAGGTAAGTGCATCGGAAACCGTGGAAATTGTTAAGAAATATGCCGGAGATGAAGAAGGAAAATTCGTAAACGGAATTCTTGGAGAATATATCCGAAAGGAACTGGAAAGCTAATGGATCAGCTTAAAATGACGGTATCCGAGCTTAATTCCAATATGAAAAAACTGTTGGATTCCAGAGCAGGACTTAAAGATATATGGATACAGGGCGAAATATCCAACTTCAAGGTAAATCTCCCGTCAGGCCATATGTATCTGACCTTAAAGGATGAAAAGAGCGTGCTTAAGGCTTGTATGTTCCGAGGAGCAAATCAAAACCTTACCTTTCGTCCTGAAGATGGAATGAAGGTTCTGGCTCGCGGGCGTGTTACGGTTTATGAACCCGGCGGAAGCTATCAGCTATACATAGAGGAACTTGTTTTAGATGGTCTCGGAGAGCTTTATGCGGCCTTCAATCAGCTTAAGGAAAAGCTGAGGACAGAAGGCTTGTTTGACGAAGAATTTAAGAAGCCTATTCCTATGTATCCCAAAAGAGTCGGCGTTATAACAAGCGATACAGGTGCTGCAGTAAGAGATATTATAAACGTAATAAAAAGACGCTTTCGCTATGCAGATATAATTTTATATCCCTCCAAGGTTCAGGGAGAGGGTGCGGCCGAAAATGTTTGCAGAGGAATAGAATATTTTAACGAAACGAAAAGTGTTGACGTTATAATTGCAGGCAGAGGCGGCGGCTCCATTGAGGATTTATGGGCATTTAATGAGGAAATAACAGCCCGTGCGATTTTTAAAAGTGAAATTCCGATAATTTCTGCAGTGGGACATGAAATAGACTTTACCATAGCAGACTTTGTGGCGGATATGCGTGCTCCTACGCCCTCGGCTGCGGCGGAGCTTGCGGTTCCTTCGTCTGAGGAACTCTATGAAAGACTTTCTGTAGGAAAAGAGCGTATGAAAAATGCTCTGATTCAGTCGCTGAGACAAAGGACTGATCGTCTTAATTATGCGAAAAAGATGCTTTCTGCAGAAAGATTTTCGGACAAGCTTAATAATCTTATGATACTTATTGATACAAAAAATCAGTATATGATAAAAAGCAAAGGTTCAATATTGAATAAAAAAGAGAAGGCACTTGCAGTAAATGCCGCAAAGCTTGATTCGCTTTCTCCGCTTGGCGTTCTTGCCAGAGGCTACGGTATCGTAACAGATTATAAGGATAGCGTTATAAAAAGCGTTAAAGATCTTGATAAAGGTATGAAAGTCGGAATTAAATTGTCCGACGGAAGTGTAAAGGCACGTATTGAAGAAGTTTTATCTTCTGAAAGCGAGGGTTAAAAATGAACGATTTTGAAAAGATGATGGAAGAACTTTCTGAAATAACTGAAAAACTTGAAAGCGGGGAGCTTTCACTTGCCGATTCCATGGCACTTTTTGAAAAGGGAGTGGAGCTTACAAAAAAGTGCAGCGAACTTTTAAGTGAGGCACAGCAGAAAATAGTAAAGATTACAACTGATTCTGACGGGAATGTCAAAGAAGTGCCCTTTGACGTAGAGGAAGCGTGATTGTATGGATTTTTTGAAAGAGCTTTCAGCTAAGCAGGAAAAAATCAACAATTATCTTGAAAGTGTTATAAAAGGCGAAGGCCTCTTGCAGAAAAGAATTACTGAAGCGATGAATTACAGTCTTCTTGCGGGAGGAAAGAGAATCCGTCCTGTTTTGATGCTGGCAACATGCGAGGTTTTCGGACTTTCTGAGGAAAAGGTTCTGCCTTTTGCTGCGGCACTTGAAATGATTCACACATATTCTTTAATTCATGATGACCTTCCTTCAATGGACAATGACGATTTAAGACGAGGTAAGCCTACAAACCACGTTGTACATGGAGAAGCAATGGCAATACTCGCAGGCGATGCACTTTTAAATCTTGCTTTTGAAACGGCATTAGGGGCTCCCTTTGATACGGAGAATAAACTAAAAGCGGTTTCGCTTATGGGAAAGGCATCAGGCTATCTTGGAATGATAGGCGGACAAGTTGTGGATCTGGAAGGAGAGGAAAGAAAACTCTCTGCAGAAGAACTTACGAAGATGCATGCCATGAAAACAGGGGCACTGATAAAAGCGGCAACTGAAATGGGATGTGCTCTTTCCGGCGTGGACGAAAATCTGCTTTCGGACTATTCTGAAAATTTAGGCCTTGCTTTTCAGCTTAAAGATGATATTCTGGACGAAACTTCGACGGCAGAAGAACTTGGGAAAAATATCGGAAGCGATGCAAAAAACGAAAAAACCACATTCATAACCTTGTATGGTATCGAAAAAACCGAAGAAATGCTGGAAGAAACCACGAAAAAAGCCATAGCGGCGTTGGACAAATTGGAAAACAGCGAATTCTTAAAGGAATTTGCCATGTATCTTTTGAAAAGAAGGACTTGAAAATGAGATTTTGGGAAGAAATAATATGTAATAAAGTGTTGCTTGCGGCAATACTTGGATGGATAATAGCACAGGTGCTTAAAGTTGTGTACATTTTACTTACCGAAAGAAAATTGGATATCAGCCGTATCGTTGGTTCAGGCGGTATGCCAAGCTCTCACAGTGCCTTTGTAGGTGCTATGACGACGTCGGTAGGTCTTGTGGAAGGCTTTGATTCAACACTTTTTGCCATAGCCTTTGTCCTTTCGTTTATAGTTATGTACGATGCATCCGGTGTAAGAAAAGCAGCAGGTGAGCAGGCAAAGGTTATAAACGATTTGCAGGAAATGCTTCACGGAGAAGTTCCGGTATATTTAAAGGAGCTTTTGGGACATACCGTGCTTGAGGTTATAGTTGGCTGCGTTTTAGGTATAGCAATAGGTCTTTTGATGTTTTTATAATCATTTTTAAGGAGTGATTCTATTGACAGTAAGAGAAATGCTTGAAAAAAGGGAAAGGGAAACCTTATCTGTCTATGCCGCATTATCTGAAAAATCAAAGGGCAGAGAGAGGGAGATTACCCCCTGCGACTTGCGAACAGATTTTCAAAGAGACAGAGATAAAATAATATATACCAAGGCTTTCCGTCGCCTTAAGCATAAAACTCAGGTTTTTATAGCACCATTGGGTGACCATTACAGAACAAGACTCACTCATACATTGGAGGTTGGGCAGATTGCGAGAAGCATAAGCCGTGCTCTTTGCCTAAACGAAGACCTGACTGAGGCAATTGCTATGGGACATGACCTTGGGCATACGCCTTTCGGACATGCAGGCGAACGTGCTTTGGCAGAGCTCACCAAAAAAGGATTCCGTCACAATGAGCAGAGCCTTCGCATAGTTAAATATTTGGAGGGCGGATGCGGTATAAATCTTACTTACGAGGTAATGGACGGGATACTTAATCATGTAGGGCAAAACTATCCCGAAACATTGGAGGGCAGAGTGTGTCGCTTGGCAGATAAAGTTGCATATATAAACCATGATATTGATGATGCATGCCGTGCGGGAATTTTGACAGAAGAAGCACTTCCTTCCGAATGCACCAAGGCTTTGGGACATTCTCACGGGAAAAGAATTGATACGATAGTAAGAGACTGCATAAAAATGAGCGGGGAAGATATCGTTTTAAGCACAGAGGTATATGGAGCGATGATGGAACTGGAAAAGTTCATGTTTGCCAATGTATACCTTGATTCTGAAGCGAAGACGGAAGAGAAAAAAGTTTTCGGAATTGTAAAGGCACTCTATGAATATTTCATGGAAAACCATGAACTTCTTAAAAATGAACCCGGCTATGATAAGGAAAATCCTGGAATCAGCGTATGCGATTACATATCAGGAATGACAGACGTTTTCTGCGTATATAAGTACAACGAACTTTTTGTTCCGGAGTCATGGCATAAAAGATAATTTTAATAATATAAAAAAGGATTTTCGGATAAATTGTCGAAATATTAAAGTATGGGATGCTCTTTTTGCTGAGCGTTTTGAAAGGATGGTGAACTATGGCCGCACTTTATCCTGAAGAGGTTATACAGGAAGTTTTATCCGCCACGGATATCGTAAACCTTGTGGGAAGTTATGTACATCTTAAGCGTTCCGGCCGTGGTTACATGGGACTTTGTCCCTTCCATAAGGAAAAGTCACCTTCATTCCATGTTTCCGAGGACAAGCAGCTTTATCACTGCTTCGGATGTAATGTGGGAGGAAATGCCATCCATTTTGTAATGGCGGCAGAAAATCTGGATTTCGTGGAAGCCCTTAAATATCTTGCGGACAATTCGGGGATAATATTACCCGAGCCAAACGAGGTGTCCCGCGATAAAGAGCGTCACGATATGAAAAAGAAAATGTATGAGGCAAATCTTGCGGTTGCCAAGTTTTACCGTGATATGTTATCAAGCGATGCCGGAAGCGGGGCAAGGGAGTATCTTTTGAAAAGAAAGCTTGAAAATAATACCGTTGCCAGATTTGGAATGGGTTATGCTCCGGACGGAGGAGCACTTTTAAGCTTTGCGGAAAAGAACGGTATCGGAAAAGATGTACTTCTTAATCTGGGACTCATTATGAGAACAGAGCGTGGAAACTATATTGAGCGGTTCAGAAACCGTCTCATGGTTCCGATAATAGATATAAGGAAAAATATAATAGGATTTGGAGGAAGAGCACTTTCGCCCGATGAAAAAGCGAAGTATATGAACTCTCCCGAAAGTCCTGTGTTTTTCAAAGGAAGAGAGTTGTTTGCTCTTAATTATGCAAAAAACTCGCCTGATAAAAGAATAATTCTCTGCGAAGGGTATATGGACGTAATAAGTCTTCATCAGGCAGGATACACCGGAGCTGTTGCTTCAATGGGAACAGCTTTGACAAGTGAACAGGCGAGAGTTATTAAGAAATATTCTTCGGAGGTTTATCTTTGTTACGACTCAGACGGCCCGGGCCAAAAGGCAACAGAAGCGGCGATAGAAATATTTATGCCGCTGGATATAAAGGTCAAGATCTTGAGTCTGCCCGAGGGTAAAGATCCGGATGAATATATAAAACTCAAAGGAAAAGAAGCCTTCGAGGGTGTCATTAAGAATGCAAGGGTTGTCACCGATTATAGAATTTCAAAATTGAAAGAAAAATACGACATAAAAGATGTCGAACAGAAGGTGGAATTTACTAAATCGGCGGCAGAGGTGCTGCTTAAAATTAAAAACCCCATTGAGCAGGAAGCATACATCAAAAAGGTTTCCGACGACACGGGAATTTCAGAAGATTCCATAAAGGCGGAAATTATGAAGAAGGATGCATCCTACAGGAAGCGGGAGGAAAAGAAAATTTTTGCCCGTCCTGTGCTTGAGAGAAAAGCTCCCGAGGGAGAATTTCTTTCGGGTAAAGGCTATGAAGCAGAAAAGATACTTTTAAGCCTCATGGCGAGAGATAAAAGGGTATATGAGAAATACTCAGACGAAATGAAGGCAGAGGAGTATTCAACGGAAGCACTTAAGAGCCTGGCGGAAGTTATTTACCGAACCCTTTCTGAAGGAAGGGTTCCGGAAGCATCTGTTATAATAACCATGTTGCCGTCCGAGTTTTCGGGTGAAGCAGCATCGGTATTTTCAGATGATGACTACGGCGATAACTTAAAGGCCGCACAGGATGCCTTTAACACAATTGAGGATGAGCGTTTCAATATCCTGAGTAAAAAGTATATTGAAGAAAAAAACATAGCCAAGCTTAATGAACTGATTAAAAAGAAGGCTGAAAAGAAACGGAAAGAGGGTATGTGATATGAGCGAAAATATCATGTCCGCGAGAAAAATCGCAATTAAGGAATTGGTGGAAAAGGGAAAGAAGAAGGGGCTTTTATCATATAAAGAAATTGCCGATGCATTGGCTGAATTTGAGCTTGAAGAAGAGCAGATGGAAAAGGTTTATGACTCACTCGACCGTGAAGGAATTGAAGTAGTCGGAGATCTTGAAAAGGAACTTGAACAGATTGAACCTGTTCAGGTAGAAGAAGAAATAGACATGAATCTTCCTGACGGCACAAATGTGGACGATCATGTAAGAATGTACTTAAAAGAAATAGGTAAAGTTCCGCTTTTAACTGCAGATGAAGAATACGAACTTGCAAGAAAAATGTCAGAGGGAGACGAAGAAGCAAAGCAGAAGCTTATAGAAACAAACCTCCGTCTTGTTGTAAGCATTGCTAAAAAATATGTGGGAAGAGGACTTCTATTCCTGGACCTTATCCAGGAAGGTAACCTTGGTCTTATAAAAGCAGTTGAAAAGTTTGACTACGCAAAAGGTTATAAGTTTTCTACTTATTCCACATGGTGGATTCGTCAGTCCATAACAAGAGCGATTGCAGACCAGGCAAGAACAATCCGTGTTCCTGTGCATATGGTTGAAACAATCAACAAGCTTATCAGAGTTTCACGTCAGCTTCTTCAGGAATACGGCAGAGATGCAACTCCGGAAGAAATTGCAAAGGAAATGAATATGTCCATCGAAAAGGTACGTGAGATTATGAAGATAGCTCAGGAACCTGTATCCCTTGAAATGCCCATAGGCGAAGAGGAAGATACACGTCTTGGCGAATTCATTCCCGACGAGGATGCTCCCGCACCCAGTGAGGCAGCTTCCTTTATGCTTCTTAAAGAGCAGCTTGTGGACGTGCTTGATACTCTTACACCAAGAGAGGAAAGAGTTTTAAGACTCCGTTTCGGTCTTGATGACGGAAGAAGCCGCACACTTGAAGAAGTGGGAAAGGTGTTCAACGTAACAAGAGAGCGTATCCGTCAGATAGAGGCAAAGGCTCTTCGTAAGTTACGCCATCCATCCAGAAGCAGAAAACTTAAGGATTTCTTAGCATAAAATTTCAACAAAGAAATTTTATGCGAGAGTTTGCAAAAAGCGTTCAAGCGATTTGCAAACCAAAGAAAAATGCGGACAGCATTTTTTCGTAAAGCAAAGCGAAAAAAGAAACGCATGATGAGTAAAATTTCAACAAAGAAATTTTATGCGAGAGTTTGCAAAAAGCGTTCAAGCGATTTGCAAACCAAAGAAAAATGCGAACAGCATTTTTCCTGAAAGCATAAGAATATTTTGTAGGGGCTGATGCCCTCATCAGCCCGGAATAAAGGGTCGATGAAGGCATCGGCCCCTGCAATTTTTATATTGGTGAATTATGAAAATACATTTTACTGAAAGAATGAAAGCAATAGCCTATCTTTTTCCGAAGTCGGAAACAGCGGCGGATATCGGAGCGGATCATGGACTTTTGTCGATTTATCTTGCCCGTGAAGGCCTGGCTGGAAAAATTTACGCCTGCGATATAAATGAATCACCGCTTCTTACTGCGAAGGAAAACATAGAAAAATTCGGATGTGGGGACAAAGTTATTCCTGTGCTTTCCGACGGACTTTCCTTTGCCCACGATAAGGCGGAAACCGTTATAATAGCAGGACTTGGCGGGGATGTCATTTCCTATATTCTTGAAAAAGACGATATATCGAAAATTAAGTGTTTTATTCTGCAGCCTATGAGTAAGGCAGATACGCTTCGGGAAACGCTTGTGTGTCTCGGACTTAAGATAGAAGATGAAATCCTGGTTTCCGATATGGGGAGAATTTATGCTATAATAAAGGCCGTGCCGGGAAAGGCAGAATACACGCCTCTGGAAATGGTGGCAGGCCCTGTTATAATAAATAAAAAAGGTGAATATTTTTCTGAATATGCACTTAGGCTTATCCGTTATGAGGAAAGCAGAGCAAAAGGCGAAAACGGAGAAATACATAAAAAAATAGCGGAAGAATTAAAATTCTTAGTTGATAAAGAGCAGGAATGTTAAATAAAAATACGGCACTCTTTTGAAGTGCCGTATTTTTTGTATTTAATTTTCTGAACATTAAATCATTTCAGGCTCTTTTTCTTCGCTGAGTACTTTTGAGGATTTTACTGTATATGAAAGCACATCTGTTACGGCTTCACCGTCAATCTGAAGAGCTGTGGGTTTGTCAAAGGAAACAGTTATTTCATGGCCAGTCAGGGTATCTATAACGCTTTTGAATTTTATATGTTTGCCTGTGAAAATTTTAGGGAAGATATATAGCAATTTGAGTTTGCTTTTTGAATGAACGGCCATAACGGATAAGGAACCATACTCATTTTCTCTGGACTGCAGGGGGCAGGCCATCATACCTCCGCCATAATAACGGCCGAACATTGTGGGTATCATCCATACGTTTTTATAGCTTTTTGTTACACCGTCCACCGTAATGGTTGCATTTGTACGCTTAAAGAAGAACAGAAGGCCTTTTATCGCAATTGTGGTATAGTTTATTTTTTTCCCTTTTTCTCGGAGTTTTTCGCCGACTTCACAGCAATAGCCGTCAATGCCGTAGCCTATTCCGTTTAAGAATTTGTGCTTTTTACCCTTTACAAATACGGTGGGAAGGTTTTTAAGATACGGGGTAAGAGATGTCAAGGAATCTTTTGAAAGATTTATATCCTTGGCAAAATCGTTGCCACTGCCGGAAGCGTGGTAAAACAACTCTCTTTCAGGGGGATTTCCGTAAATATCGTTGACAAATCGGCTTATTGTTCCGTCTCCGCCGGAAACAACAATTTTATCGTCAGGCATAGTTGAAGAAATAAAATCATTTACGTCAAGGGTTGTTATATCGTGAAAAACAAGATTTCCGCTTAATGTTTGTCTTAAGGATTCGGCTTTTTTTATTCCTTCGCCACTGGCGGCCATTGGATTGTAGAGTATATGATATGTTGACATAATCAATTTTCCTTCCTCATATCAGATTTCCTGTAGGCTCCGGGTGAGATTCCGGCCCTTTTAGTGAAAAAATTAGTGAAATTATATACATTGGAAAAGCCCAGTGCTTCGCTGACTTCTTTTATAGGCATTCTTGTTTCCAAGAGCAACCGTTCAGCCTCTGAAAGACGTGTGCTTTTAATATACTCTGATAAATGGCGTCCGGTGGATGCGAAAAACAGTCTTTCTGTCTGCTTGGTGCTAAGGCCGCAGAAGGATGCGACTTCGTTGCAGGTAAGCAGTCTTTGACTATTGCTTTTTATAAAGAGCTTTGCGGCAGTGATGCGGCGGTCCTCCGTCTCATTATGCGGTTTTCCGGTTTCCTCTTCCATGCCCATAGTGCGTTGGATGAGGCAAATCAGTTCAAATATCCTGTTCCTTATAAGGTATGGTGAGGAAATGCTGTTTATCTCGCCTTCATTAATTATGAAAGAAAGTATAGAAAGCATATAATCTGAAACGGCAAAGGAAAAAATTCCGCTTTCCTTAAGCTTTTTATATAAAAAAGAACCTTTATCAGGGGAGAACGCCACTGAAATTTTACATGCTGTTTCACTGTATTTCTCCAGCATATGACTTTTTTCGGCAGGAATTAACAAGCCACTTCCTCTGCTGATGGTATACAACCGGTTATTTTCAGAGCGGTAGTGAAATTCTCCATCTGTAATTAAATGAAGCTCAAAAAAGGTATGGATATGCAGTTCATTACTTATAGTGACCAGACCATCCGGCGGAAAAACGGCACGTATCCAATGTACTTTTATATGATATGGCTCTGTTATATCCGGGATAAAAAGCTTGTTCAGCCGTTGCCTGGTAGTCTTTGTGCTGTTTTTTAAAGGCATAAAAACTTCTCCTTTGGAAAGCATTGAAAATATTTTACAACAGATTTCATCCTAAGTCAATAATTAATGTCTCGGTTTCATAAAAAAATGTCCCTGTTTCATATTGAAAAAATCAAAATTGGTAGTATTATGATATAAGATAAAGGAGTGATTATATGGAATACAGATTTGGAGCATATCCTACAATGATAACACCGTATAAAGCGGATGGCAGCGTTGACTATGATATGGCGGAAAGGTATGTGGAATGGTATTTTGAAAAGGGCTGTGCGGGAATTTTTGCAATTTGTCAGTCCAGTGAAATTTTTTATCTTACTGTTGAAGAAAGAGCAGAGCTTAACAGAAGAGTTTATGCAAAAGCGCAGGAACTTAAGAAAAATAGCGGAAAAGCCTTTACAATAGTTTCCTCAGGGCATGTGGCAGATTCTATTGAGGATCAGGCATATGAGCTTAATAAAGTTATCGAAACCGGTACAGATGCTCTTATTTTAATAACTAACCGTCTGGATTTAAATAATGAGGGGGATGATGTATGGATTAAAAATGCCGAAAGGCTTTTATCTATGCTTCCCGAAGATGTAAACCTAGGACTTTACGAATGTCCTCATCCTTACAAAAGACTTGTTACCCCCAAAATTCTTAAGTGGTGTATAGAAACAGACAGATTTTATTATATGAAGGATACCTGCTGTGATGCGAAAATGATAAAAGAACGTCTTGATATTATAAAGGGTACACACTTTAATTTACTTAATGCAAACTGTCAGACATTGCTTCAAAGTCTTAAAGATGGAGGGGCGGGATATTGCGGAATAATGGCAAACTTCCATCCCGAGCTTTATGCCTGGCTTTGCGAAAACTATAGAAAAGTCCCCGAGAAGGCAGAGGAAATCCAAAATTTAATCGGCACCTGCGGTTTTACTGAAAACGGATTACCATACCCTCTTACCGCAAAGTATCATATGTGCCTTGAAGGTCTTGAAACAGTTCTTACGGCAAGAAATCGCAAGGACAGCGAAATGACAGATTATGTAAAGGACTGCGTTTCGCAGATGAGGGCACTTTGCAAGACATATATAGATAAACTTTAAGGAGGCAATTTATGAAAGGAATAAATACCTGGAGCTATTCGCCCTACAAACCCTTTTTGTTTGAATCGGGATGCCCCTATGTCTCAAGGGTAGTACCCTATGAAAACGCTATTCATTTTGAGTGGTTTGAAGTAGAAGCTCCATACTCTGTCTACTACCGTGAATCAGGAACAGAAGAGTTTGTAAAGGCGGGAGAGACCGACGAAACGAACTTTGATATTGAAAAACTTAAAACGGAAACCGACTATGAATTTTATGTAACCTCGGGAGAAAAAAAGAGCCGTATCCGCCTTGCAAGATGCGGGAAAAGCGTAGGAACAGTAGTTAATTACCTTCATCCGGAGGACAGAGCGTACAGCTTTTCGGGACGCTATTTATGTTCTCCCTCGCTTCTTGTTCACCCGGAAGGCTACTATCTTGCATCGATGGATTTGTTTGCTCCCGGTCAGCCTCAGAACCTGACGCTCATTTTCCGTTCAGATGACAAGGGGAAAACCTGGTATCACTATTCAGAGCTTATGCCTTGCTATTGGGGAGAACTTTTCTATCATAACGGAGATGTTTATATGATGGCCTCCTCCACAGAATACGGTGATTTGCTCATCGGAAAATCTTCAGACGGAGGAAAAACATGGGGAACTCCCACAGTGCTGCTCCGAGGCTCATCCGATCCGACGGGTGCGGGAACTCAGAAGGCACCTATGACAACGGTTATTCACAACGGCAGAATATATCTTACCTGTGACTGGGGTGCTTGGTCTTTCCTTCCATACCGTCACTCTCCGATGATTATAAGCTGTAAGGTGGATGATGACTTACTTGTTTCTGAAAACTGGTCAATATCCGAGCCATGTCCCATCAGTGAAGAATGGGAAGGTGTGGCAAAGGGTGTAAACGGCGGAGTTTTAGAGGGATGCATAGTAGAAACTCCGGATGGCAAGCTTGCTGAAATTATGCGCTATGAGCTTATGGAAACGTCAGAGCCTAAATACGGTCTCATTATGCGTTATAAAGTAAATGAAGATGATCCGGATGCACCTGTTTCATTTGACAGAGTAATTAAATTCCCCGGAAACCGTTCAAAGTTCATTATAAAGCGTGATGAAGTAAGCGGAAATTATTATACTCTTGCCAGCATCATATACGACGAAAATGAGCTTAGGGCAAGAAACTATCTGGCACTTTTACAATCAAGCGATCTTGATAACTGGACCGTTGTTGCCGACCTAATTGATTACCGTCACGACGATCCTTCTAAAGTGGGGTTCCAGTATGTGGACTTTGCTTTTGATGGGGATGACCTTATCTATCTTTCAAGAACATCCATAAACGGTGCAAACGATTATCACAATGCAAATTATTCGACGTTCCACAGGCTTTGTAATTTTAGAAATCTTTAAAAAAATAAACCGCCATTTCGGCGGTTTATTTTTTTACTGTATTATTCTTCCATGTCAACGATTGTTTCTATGGATTCTTCTGATTCTTCGGTCTCTGCGGTTTCTTCAGAAGATTCTTCAGTTGTTTCTTCGGAAGATTCTTCCCCTGTCGTTTCTGTTGATTCTTCTTCCTCGGTTCCGAATTCATCTTCGTATAAAGAGTAAAGCTCGTGATACTGTTCCTTGAAGGTTATATCGAAAATTTTGTTGCCTTCGAGGTCACATACAGCAATATACTGAGTGCCGTCTTCTGCAAATTCCATGGACATGAACTTGTCGTGAGAAATTGCTGTAAGTCCGTAGTTGGGAGCAGTCATTTTTGCTACGTCGCTTCCGTCAAAATTCATGCTGTATACGCAGTAATCTGCCTGATTGTGATAGTAAATTCTGCGTCCATAGATGTTGAATGCTGTTGCGTAGATTCCTGTATTAAAGGCACTGTCTTCACCTGTTTTAAGATTGAACTGGCGAAGCTCATACTGATTAAGGGAATCAAGATAGTAAAGTGTGTCGCCGACAATAGTGGGACAAGCAACGATTGCAGAGGACATAACTGTTTCAGCACCAAGCTCTGCTGAAGAACGGGTTTCTCCGTCGGGGAGAGGATTTTCTGCAATAGCCTGCATTGCAGCGGAAACAGTGGTTTTCATGAGAGATGTATTAAGGCCTTCGCAGTAATAAAGATCCTTGCCGTCTACAAGGAAGGATGCACATAATACATCGCAGCAAAGCTCGGGAGTAGCACCCTCCTGAAGCTTAGCTCTGTATATACGGCTGGAGTTTCCTGAATAAAGGTCTTCGTAAGACTTGAGATAATAGATATAGCCGTCAGAAATCTGAGGAGAACTGATGACATCTGAGAACAGAACTATATCGTTTTCTCCGTCAACGTATTTTTTGTAGCTGTAAGCTGTTTCGGGAGAATTTTCAGTGAAAGTATAGCTTAAATAATATACATTGTTTTTATAATTTGTAATGTATACAACATTATCTGTCTCGGAAACGAGAGTGCTTTCTTTTGTTCTTAAATTAGTTCTGTACATTTTATAGTCGGCAAAGTTAACATGGAAAACTTCTCCGCCTTTTATTGTTGCAAAACCATGAGCGTAAAGGTTGCCTGTTCCTTCTGTTCCGTTGTGTCCGGAAAAGAATGTTGAAACAATGGCTATTATAGCTATAACAGCAACTACCAATGCTATTATGGCGGCGATTAAACCGCTCTTTTTCTTTTTGGGTTCTTCTTCTGCTTCTTCTTTGGAAGCTTCTTCCTCTGAAATTTCCTCAACGATTTCTTCTTCTGTTTCTTCAATCACTTCTGCAGAGGCTTCTTCGGTGATTTCTTCTGTTTCGGAAACGGGAGAAACATTTTCCTCTCCGTTTTCGGGATTTAAATTCTTATTTTCTTCCATAAATTAAACCTCTTTTCAGTTAAAAATATAGGGAGCTACCTGCTTGTATAAAAATACGGAAGCACTTGTAAGCCAAAGGAGAGCAAAAACTGCGGCAAGAACGTAAAATGTTATTCTTACAGCCTTTTTGTTCCATGCACCGTAGTATGCAAGAAAATAGAAAGCAAGGCAGAAAAGGAAATAAAGTGCAATTGCATAATAGCAGTGAGCAACACCGGAGGTGTATGCTCCGAAGTTAGCACCAAGGTTCATGAAAATGTACCAAAGTACTGAATTTGCCGCACCTACTGCACACCATTTATAGAGTGAGGGATTTTTCTTAACTGTACCGAGTATTGCGAAAACCAAAACAACTGCAACGCCTGCCCAGATTAAAATGTTGAATAAAATGGGCATTCCGTTGGTGAATACATTTTTATAGTTGCCGAAAACTGTGAAAAGAACAGCAAGTATTAAAGCGATACCTGTGTGTTTTACAATGAAGTTTTCAAGTTTCTGATGAAGAGCCTGTCTCTCCAGCTTTTTCTGAGTGTTTCTTTCGATGTGAGCGTTTTTCTTTTTTGACATAATAGTCAGTCCTTTCTTTATTTTTTTATGGGTTCTTTCTTTGAATCATCTCTGCTGTTGACGATTAACAAAAGAACCAGCATAACGGCAAACATAAGTGCCGATAGTGCATTAACCTTGGGGCTTATACCACGCTTTGCAGCGTTGTATATATAAATTGAGAGATTTTGTACACCGTTACCTGTGGTAAAGAAGCTTATTACGAAGTCATCTATACTCATGGTCATTGAAAACAAAAATCCTGTTATAATGCCGCTTTTAATCTCGGGCATAACCACGTTCATGAATGCATATAGGGGATGAGCCCCCAAATCCAGAGCCGCTTCATAAAGATGAGGATTCATCTGTCGAAGCTTTGGCAAAACTGAAATTATAACATATGGAATGTTAAAGGTTATGTGGGCAAGGAGCATGGTGGAAAATCCACGCTCCAGATTGATGAACACAAAAAGGAGCATCAATGATACGCCTGTTACAATTTCGGGATTGAGCATCGGGATATGTGCCAGATTCATCAGCGTGTTTTTCGGACCACGTCTCATTTTATTTATTCCTACTGCTGTTATAGTTCCGATAACAGTGGCAATGAGAGATGCCAGCACGGCACAGAGAAGGGTATAAATAAGTGCCGATAAAATTTCGCTGTCGGAAAAAAGCTCCTTATACCATCTTAATGAAAAGCCAGTAAATTTGCTTCTGTTGGAGTTTTCATTAAACGAGTAAAGAATAAGTATTGCAATCGGTGCATATAAAAGAATATAAATGACTGCGACATATAATCTTTTTAATGCTTTCATCCCAAGAGCCCCCCTTCATTGTCCGAAGAACCGAATCTGCTTGTTATGAACATACAAAGAAGTACAATAACAATTACGATTACGGATAAAAGTGAGCCGTATCCCCAGTTATTAAACTCTAAAAACTGGCGTTCAATCATATCGCCGATTAAAAGAGTTTTGCTTCCGCCGAGAATCTGGGAAAGAGCAAAGGTTGTGATTGAAGGAATGAAAACCATTTCAATACCGCTTATAACTCCGCCCAGGCTTAATGGGAAAATTACTTTTGTGAAAACTTTAAGCTTGTTTGCACCCAAATCCTCTGCCGCTTCGATAAGACGGTTATCCATTTTTGATAAAACCGAATGGATGGGAAGCACCATAAAGGGGAGATAGTTGTATATCATTCCCACCGCTATAGAGCTTTCCTTATAGAGGAACTGGATTCGGTCAATTCCGAAGAGGCCCAAAAACTGATTTATAAGGCCGGAATTTTCCATAAGGGACAAAAGTGCATATGTTCTTACAAGAAAGTTAATCCACATGGGAAGAATTATAAGAGTTGTAAGAAGGCTTTTGTATCTGGACTTGCTGTTTGCAAGAATGTATGCAAGAGGATAGCCCAGAATGAGACATACAACCGTTGCAATTGCGGAAAGCTTTAAGCTTCTTATAAGAGAAGCTATGATTTCATCTTTGCCAGAGACAAGCTGGGAAAGATATTCCATGGTGAAATAATAGCCTTCGCCGTCATATTTAAATACCGCAAACATAAAAACAAGTAAAAGCGGCAATACGGTGAAGATAATTGCCCAGGCAAAATAAGGAAGGGCAAGATAGGTGGTCTTCTTACTCATCTTCGGCCACCTTCTTCATAATGTGAATATCAAACGGAATGACAGAAATGCTTACCTCGGCACCTATTTCTTCCTTAAGGGTACTGTGAACCATAAAGGGAAAAGAGCCTGCTTCTATAATCATTTCATAATGCACGCCTTTGAAGGTTACGCTTTTCACAACGCCGTCAATAATTCCTTCGCCGACTTTACCGAGCTTAATATCTTCAGGACGGATAACAACATCCACAGGTTCATTTTCCGAAAATCCTACATCGACGCAGGGAACATCTCTGTCAAGGAAGGAAACAAGGCAGTCTTTTTTCATAATTCCGTCGATTATGTTGCTTTCACCGATAAAGTCTGCAACAAAGGCGTTTTCAGGCTCGTTATAAATATCAACGGGAGTACCCAGCTGCTGAATTTTACCGCTGTTCATAACCACTATCCTGTCACTCATGGTGAGTGCTTCTTCCTGGTCATGAGTAACGTAAATAAAGGTGATGCCGGTTTCCTGCTGAATCCGTTTGAGTTCAAGCTGCATGTCCTTACGAAGCTTTAAGTCAAGAGCACCTAATGGCTCGTCCAGAAGAAGAACCTCAGGCTCGTTAACCAAAGCTCTTGCAATTGCAACACGCTGCTGCTGACCGCCCGAAAGAGAGTCAACATCACGCTTTTCAAAGCCCTTTAAGTTAACAAGAGCCAGCATTTTTAATACCTTTTCTTTTATTATTTCTTTGTCAAGCTTTTTAATCCTGAGGCCGAAAGCAATGTTTTCAAAAACATTGAGATGCGGGAAAAGTGCATACTTCTGAAAAACGGTGTTTACTCTTCTTTTATAGGGAGGAATCTCCTTTATATCCTTGCCTTCAAATAAAACGTTTCCGCTTGTGGGAGTATCGAATCCTGCAATAATTCTGAGAGTTGTGGTTTTTCCGCAACCTGAAGGACCTAAAAGCGTTAAAAATTCGTGTTTATTAATCTTGAGATTGATGTTTTTTAAAACACCCTCGCCATCAAAATCCTTAGACACATTAACTAATTCAATGATAGCCTCTTCCAATGTATCTGCCCCCTTTTTTCTTATCGGAACAGTAATGAAAACAAACGCTGTTCCGATGGTATATTATATGAAGCGAATTTGTAAGTTTACATAATATCCGCACCATACACTATTATATCATAATATATGTTTTTAAAGAAAAAGTCAATAATAAAAACAATTTATTTAAAAATTTTTCATTAATATGTAGAAAAAATTATTACTTTGTGCTATTATAAAAAAGAACGGAGGAATTATTATGAATGAGATAACAGAAAAGCTTGATTATTTAACTCTTTTGTCAAAGGATTATCCCACAATTAAAGCGGTGGGAGCGGAAATTATAAACCTTTCTGCAATCCTTAACCTTCCAAAGGGGACTGAGCATTTTGTAAGTGATTTGCACGGCGAGTATGAAGCGTTTCTGCACGTTCTTAAAAATGCATCCGGAGTTATAAAAACAAAAATCAACATGCTTTTTGCATCTGAAATGAGTGACAAGGAAAAAGAGCAGCTTGCCACGTTGGTTTATTATCCGGAAAGAAAACTTTATTACTTAAAGCAAAAGAAGGTTATTACTCCCGAGTGGTATGAAATTACCTTAGAAAGGCTTTCTGCCATTTGCCGTCTTGTTTCATCAAAATACACCCGTTCAAAAGTAAGAAAGGCTATGCCCAGAGAATTTTCTTATATTATGGAGGAGCTTTTGCACACTCCGGAAGCAGAGATAAACAAGCATGAGTATTATGCGGAAATTATCCGTTCCGTAATTGAAACGGGGTTTGCAGAGGAAATGATTATTGCCTTGTGCGTGCTTATAAGAAGACTTTCTGTAGACCATTTGCACATTCTAGGAGATGTTTTTGACAGAGGCCCCAGAGCCGATATAATAATGGAAGAACTTATAGGCTATCATTCCATTGATATGCAGTGGGGAAACCACGATATAGAATGGATAGGTGCGGCGTCGGGAAACGGAGCACTTATCTGCAACGTAATAAGAAATTCTTTAAGGTATAATAATTTCGATGTGCTTGAAATAGGCTACGGCATAAATACAAGAATGCTTTCAGCCTTTGCAACAGAAGTCTATAAGGGAGACTCTTGCGAAAGCTTTATGCCTCTGGATTCCGAAAAACATGTGATAAAAGGACGGGATGCAGGGCTTACCGCTAAAATGCATAAGGCAATTTCCGTTATACAGTTCAAGCTTGAAGGAATGATAATAAAAAAGCATCCCGAATACAATATGGATGAAAGGGCTATGCTCGGGGATATAGATTACGAAAAGGGAGAAATCATCATAGGTGGAAAGGCATATGCTCTTACAGATAAGAACTTTCCGACAGTGGACAGGGAAAATCCCTTTAAGCTTACAAAGGAAGAAGAAAAGGTGGTAAAGGCACTTAAGCGTTCGTTCCTTCACAGCGAAAAACTGCAAAAACACATAAGATTTATGATAAACAACGGCGGAATGTATAAAATATTTAACGGAAACCTGCTGTTTCATGGTTGTATTCCGCTGGATGAGTCGGGTGCTCTTGCGAAAATTAATATAGACGGCGAATTTTTAAGCGGAAAGGCGTATCTCGACAAAGCCGATAAAATGGTGAGGGAAGCTTTCTTTTCAAAAGACGAGGAAAAAACTGACTTTTTGTGGTATCTCTGGTGCGGAAAGCTTTCGCCCCTTTACGGAAAGGATAAGTCCGCCGCTTTTGAAGGATATTTTATTAACGAGAAAGCACTTCTGCATGAGGAGAAAAATCCCTATTACCGTTTTAATGACAAAGAAGAAATCTGCCGTATGATACTTTCTGAATTTTCTCTTGATCCTGAAAGCGGTCATATAATTAACGGTCATGTTCCGGTTAAGCGCAAAAAGGGCGAAAGCCCCGTAAAAGCAGGAGGGAAGCTTTATGTAATAGACGGAGGGTTTTCCAAGGCTTACAGAAAAACCACGGGTATTGCGGGCTACACCCTAATAAGCAATTCCTACGGATTTTCAATAACGGAGCATCAGAGTTTTACATCCCTTGCGGATGTGATTGAAAAGGATTTTGATCTTCATTCCGATAAAGTAATGATTGAAGAGTTCCCCCAGCGAATGATGGTGGGAGACACCGATAACGGAAAGAAAATTGCAGAGCGAAGGGAAATATTAAAAGAGCTTTTGGAAGCCTACAAAAAAGGTTATATATCGGAGCGGACAAAATAAGGAGGTAAAGTATGATAAATAAGGAGACTTTAGATAAACTCATAAATGTATATAAAGACGATAAGATGATGCTGGAAATAATTTTCGACCAGCTTCAGACCTTTGAAGATTATCACAGAGCCATTTACGCTATGGAAACCAAGGTGAAGATTTATAATTCCGAAATTCTCGGCCTTAGTGACTATCAGTCGATGGTTATGGAAATGGATAAAAAAAGAACCATGAATCATGACAGCGTCATAACAGCGGTAAATGTTTTAGACAGGCTGGCAGAGCAAAATGGATTTCCGCTATTTTACGAAGGAACGGTTTCCGTTGAAAGACCTTTCAGAAGAGAGGTTGCAAACGCTATACTGGCATACACGGAAGAAGTTATTAAACAAAGAAAATAAAAAATAAGCTGAAGGCATTTGCCTTCAGCTCATTTTTATTCAACACTGATTATTTTATGATCCATTGCTATCATGGCATCTGATATGTCAAAGTGGAGATAGTTTTCGATACCTCCGTATTTGAATTGGCCGTTTTCGTACTTGTTGCCGCTGTCCCATGTTGCATCAATATTTAGCCAGCGATTATCGATATACGCCTGAATCCATATGTGGTTAGAGGTTTTCACATCGGCGGAAGTGTCCTCCCAGAAAAAAACACTGCTGCCAAGTCCAAGGGCATAACCTGAATTGCCTCTTGCAGGAATTCCCTGGGCACGTATCAATGAAAGTAATAAGTTTGTATATCCGCCGCAAACGGTTCGCCTTGCCTCTAAAACTTCAACATCGGAATAATAAAGAGGATTGTTTTTGTTATAAAAATAGTCATAATCATAGTAGACATTTTCACAGACCCAGGTATGGAGAGCCAACAGCTTTTCATAGTCGGTTTCGGAGTTTTTGCATATCTCGTCAGAAAGTGCGACTATGCGTTCGTCAACTTTGTAGTTTGTATAGACAATGGGGTTAATCCATTTTTCAAAAAAAGATAAATTATTGTCATAGACAAGGGGTTTTTCGAAGAAATACTCACTTCCGGTATTGATTATTTTGATGCTGTTATAAGTATATGAAGTGTATTGATAAGTTCCCGGAATATTTAAGTATACAGAAAAAAGTGAAAATTCTGATATTTTGGCATTGTCAAGATTTATTGAGATATTGAATGTTCCGTCTTTTCCTTTTTCGAAAGTTTCATTTATTTCTCCGATTTTTATGAGTATGCTGTCCTTGGTCTGGTCTTTAAGTTTACCGGATATTTTAAGCTTGTTTGCACTTATGGAGATGTCAAAATATTCGAAATCTCCATAGGATGTACGAAGGTGATATTTATCAAATTCTGCAGCAGATTTGTGCTTGTTTTTCGGATATGGGGTTTCTATTATTACGGTTTTGCTTTCTCCGTCCCATGTAACGGTGGATGAAAACGCTTCGGCAATAACACGAACCGGCACAAGTGTCCTGCCGTCTATTATAACGGGAGGGGAGTCAAGAACAACAGAAGAGCCATTTATTCCGGCCTGCGTTTTTCCTACCTGCATAAACATCCTGAAATTACCTGAAGATGAGCGAATTGCCTGTGAATTCTGATCCCAGGTGACTTCGGCACCTAAATACTCAAAAATTCCCCGGAGCGGGACCATAGTACGTCCGTTTATTATCTGGGGAGGAACATCAAAAGAAATAATATCTCCGTCTATTACAACCTTTATATTTTCGTTGGCATATATAGTTCCCTGAAAAGAACTTGTCAGAATTAAAATGACAACAATTAGTGAAAATAGCTTTTTCACGATGAAACCTCCTTTGATGACGAACTTAAATGTTATATTCCGAAAAGTGTAAGAACCGTGGCGGTAAGTGCACCGATTAAATAAAGGAGCAATACCACGAAAAGGTTTTCCTTTATGTTTTTGTTAAGGCGGAAAAGAACAATCAGTCCGACGCCCGCACCTGCACAAAGTCCGCCGATTAAAGATGAAAGGGTTAAAATTCCTTCTCCTTCAATGTAAAGCTCCGTTAAAAGCACCGATGCCGCACAGTTGGGGATAAGACCGATGATAGGTGCGATAAAGGGCTGAAGGAACTTATTTACAGAAAGCATTTCCTTTGGAACATATTCCATAACAAAGCCAAGAACTACGGAAATTAAAAAAATGAACACAAAAATTTTAACCACGTGAATAAGTGTGGATTTAAGTATTCCGTCGTGACAGCTTTCGCAGTTACCGTGATAGTGGTGATGCTCATGGTGTTCTTCCTCGCAGTGGTGATGGTGAACGTGCTGTTTTTTTCTTATGAATAAATCAATTAAAAAGCCGAAAAGCACCGCAAATATGAATTTTGCCGCAATCAGCATAAGCATTTTGGTCCATAAGGAAGGTTCTGAAAGAAGC
>JAFXHP010000114.1 GCA_017536285.1 Clostridia bacterium | reverse complement strand
GATCCCACAGACCCCGAGACAGGCGATCCTACTGATCCCGAGACAGGCGATCCTACTGATCCCGAGACAGGCGATCCTACTGATCCCGAGACAGGCGATCCTACTGACCCTGAGACAGGCGATCCTACTGACCCTGAGACAGGCGATCCTACTGATCCCGAGACAGGCGATCCTACTGATCCCGAGACAGGCGATCCTACTGACCCCGAGGCCGGCGATCCCAACGCCTGACATCATATAATAAAAAGACTGTGATTCGTTGAATCACAGTCTTTTTCTATTCCTCGATATAAACATTTATATCAAAGGCTTTATCTTCATTATACTCATTATCCGCTGAAGCTTTAGGCTTTCCCACTTCCAGCTCAGTAAACCACTTAAGTATTTCCATTCTTATTTTTATAGGTTCCTCCTCGCTGAATGCAATCCTCTCAAGCTCTTTAATGGCTTTTCCCGCAATACTCTTAATTAGTGCAGGCCTGCCTTTTGAAGCCTTCCTCTTCGTCATCGTCATTCCCTCCTGCCTCGTCCTCGCTGTCTCCTCCGTATACGAATCCGTTAAGAAAGCATGGGCGTCTTTTTCTTCTTGCAGTTTCTTCAAGCGTTCCGTATCGCATCATTCTTGTAATATCGGGATGTTCCAACATTTCCATAGCATCTCTCCTTTCTAACTTATTAAGCTATTTAATGAACAGAAAAATAGGCCTCACAGATCCTTCATTTTTCCGTGAAGCATATATATTATACCACATTTTCCGTAACTTGTCAAGTCATAACATTAGATAAAAAACAGCCTGACTATTCAGGCTGTTTTTTTATTATTCAACAACTGTAATTCCTGTGATGTGGGGATTTACGCCTTCATACCAGTAAAGGAATGCTTCAACGTCAACCTTGTCGCCTGCTTCAAGCTCACCAACTGTTGTGTAAACCTCTGTATCAACGCCTGTAAGGTAAACTTCAACGCAGAAATTGTAGTCATCTTCTCCATCTGTAAGTGTAAGATAAATGTCATCGCCGGGCTCGTCGTTCTTGTAGTTTACGGATTCAACTACGAGACCTTTAAAGAGAGCCTTCTGGTTCTGGTAGTTGATGAGTTCTTCTGTTCCCAAAAGAGAAGTTGCATCAAATGCTTCTGCAACAAAGTTACCTTCAAGAATTTCAAATGTTGCGTCAACAATTTCAACTTCGCCTGCCCACTGAGCCTTATAACCTGTTACTCTGATTTTAGTTCCTTCTGTGAGAAGATTGTATTCTTCTTCTGTACAGGGCATTTCATAAAGGAAGTATGCTCCGTCCTCGCTCTGAGTATAGAAAGTTCCCTTATTGTCCCACCAGGACTGCTTGCCCTGAACATAGGTTTCAACTGTAACCTCAGTGTCAATTTCGGCTGCTGCAAATTCCTCGTATGTCATTACGGCAACGTCTTCAACCACCTCTTCAACAACTTCTTCGTTTACTGCCTCTTCTGTGCATCCTGCCATAGCGAATACCAAAAGAAGTGCCAGTACCAATGCTAAAAACTTTTTCATAATTTTTTCTCCTTTATTATTTATTCTTAAATATTATACTCCAAAAGAAAAATATGTCAATATTTTTTCTTGTTTTTGACTTTTTCCCAAATTACATAAGCTGCAATCAATGCCCAGATAAGTGCAAGGGATATAAGAAGTACCTTCGATTCTACCGGTAACGGCGAAAGTTCCTTTTTCCTGCCGCCACCAACCCCTCCTGTCTGATCAAGCCTGTATAAACTTTCCATTTCACTGAAAAGCTCATCAAAATACTTATCGTCTACTTTTTCCTTTCGCCTTACGGATTTTACCGTTTCTTCAATAAGTTGGCCTGCCGCATTACGAAGCGATGCTGATCCGTTAAAAACAGGAGTTACAAAGCTGTACTTTGTATTTTCCAGCACAATTTTTGATGCATCAATCTTTACGCTGTAAAAGGTGTCGTTATCCTCTCCCCGTCGTGAAAGATATTCTGTGTAGGTAAAATCGTCCCTGGCCTTTTTTGTAACGGGAACATAGCCTTCTGTTTTCGAGTAGGCAATCTGTACCTCATTGGTCAAAAGATACTGAAGGAAAAGCCAGGAAGCTAAAACCTCGGAAGGGTTTTCCTTGTTGAACACGCACACCGACGGGCCCTGAGAAATAACTTTAGGTTCATCCGGATTTACCTGCGGAATCATTTTCACAACAGTTTCAAATTCAACTATGCTGTTTTCATGAATGTCGGAAAGCGGTGCATCACTTCCCAGCCAGGTTGCTCCTGCCGTGGAATCAATGGCAAAAATACACTGTCCAGCATTAAAGAAGTTTCCTGGATAACTGGAAATTTTGAATGTGGAAAACGCTCCGTTTCCCACATGCTTTGAAATTTCTTTCAAAAACTCCTTAGTCTCTTCGTTGAATATTTTGATTTCTCCGTTCGGCTCAGAATACGGTGCCTCTTTTTGCTTTAGGTATTGAATCATCATATTGTCCGTGGACTTATAGATAAAGGGAATCATAACCTTCTGCCCGTTTAACTTATATGTTCCGTCCTCGTTTTTCTCCGTCGCAGCGTCGGAAACCTCCCATATAAAATCCCATGTAATTTTATCCGGAATTTCATAGCCAAGACGCTCTACATAATCTTTATTAATGTAAAGAGCTTCGCCGGATCTCATAAAAGGAAGTGCGTAGTAAGTATCCCCGAATGCACATTCAGATAAAAACTCAGGGACAATTTCTTCCATCTTGGGTGCGTCAAATTTAACTTCACTTCCTGAAAGGCCGAATCTTTCATCTTCCATAAGCTCATTTAACGGAACCACCGTATCCCCTCCCGACATATAGGTTGCTATATGATCGGGATAGGTTATGCACAGATTAGGCGTTGTGTCCGTGGCGATGTTAGTTATAACATCGTTGTAAATTTTACCGTAATCGGTATAAAGCTTCATTTTCACTTTTATATTCGGATAAAGTGCCTCAAAATCCGAAATCGCCTTTTCGTAAATTGCCGTCTGTACTTTGTTGGTATCGTTTTTAGCCCAGAAGGTAATTTCAAAATTCTCCGTTTCATCAAAGCTTTCCGGAATAAAAAAGCTTCTGCTTTCCTTTTTGCCGTGACAACCGGAAAAAATGGGCAGAATAAAGCTCATAGCAAGAATAATGCAAAAAACTTTTTTCATCCTTTAACGCCTCCTCTTGCCACGCCCTCCATAATCCTCTTTCTGAAAATTATGAAAATCAGAATAAGCGGAAGGGAAATTACAACCACCGCCGCCATCATGGCAGGGATGTTTTCACGACCGAAGCCCGCTTCACGTATTTCCTGAATTCCGTTGGAAACAAGGAAATATTCTCTCTCGTCCGTTATAAGTCTGGGCCATACAAAGGAGTTCCAGCACTCAATAACCTTAAGAATTGTCACAGTGATGATAGTGGGCTTGCAGATAGGAACCATAACTTTCATCATAAACTTAAAGTCACTTGTTCCGTCCACCTTTGCTGCACGGTAAAGCTCATCAGGAACGCTTCCAAAGCTTTCTTTAAGCAGATAAACATAGAAAACCGACATCACTGACGGAAGAATGAGCCCTGTAAATGTGTTTCTGAGCTCCAGGTTTGTAACCGTCACAAAATTTGTAATAATGACAAGCTCATTCGGTATCATCATAAGGGATAAAAATAAGGTAAATAGCAAATTTTTCCCCTTAAATTCCAACCTTGCAAAGGCAAATGATGCAGGAACCGTTACAAGCAGCATAAGACTAACCGTAATGACCGTAAAAATCACCGTATTCATAAAATATGTAAAAAGCGGTACTGCGGTAAAAGCCTCTATATAATTTTCAAAGGTGGGAGAAGTTAAATAAAACTTTGGGATAAACTCGGAATTGTACGTGGCATAGCTTTTAAAAGATGTAAGCATCATCCAGTAAAACGGAAATAGTACAAATAATGCCCAAAATGAAAGAAAGGCATAAATAATTCCTTTTGAAATCCCATTTTTTAATTTTTCCCGCTTTTCTCTTTTTTCAAAATTTAATTCTTTCATGACTACCCTCAATTATAGTGAACGTATTTTTTTGAAACAAGAAGATTTATAACCGTTACCGTAAGCACAATTACAAAAAGTATAATTGCCGCAGCCGAGGCATAGGACGGATAACCTCCCCCATCGCTGTAGAGCATATCGTAAATATAGCCTACGATTGTGTTCATGCCCGAAGCATTAAGATTTGTTCCGAAAAGAGCCACCGCATCAGAATAACATTTAAATGCCCCGATAAAGCCTGTTATAACAAGATAAAATACCGTGGGCGAAATCATTGGCAGTGTGATTTTTGTGAAAATCCTCCATTTTCCCGTTCCGTCAACCCTGGCCGCATTGTAACAGCTTTCCGGAACAGAGGAAAGAGCACTTGTTAAAATCAAAATTTTAAAAGGCATTACAACCCATATTGTATAGATGCATAAAACCATCATCTTTGCCCAATAGGGGCCTTCCATAAAGTCAACGGGCCCGGCATTAAACAGGCTGAGAAGTAAATTTATAAGTCCTTCCGAGTATGGTGTTTTCTTAAAAAGCACCATAAACACCAGTCCTACTGCCAACGTATTGGTAACATAGGGCAGAAAATATAACGATCTTAAAAAATTCCTCAACGGATTTATAGCGTTAAGTCCTACGGAAATTAAAATTGCTATTGCCGTCGATAACGGCACCGTTATTATAACCAGCAAAAATGTGTTTTTAAGTGCCTGCAAAAAGTAGGGATCTCTTAACACATAAGAATAATTATAGCCACCGATTCCGAAAAAAGTTCCCGATGCAGAATTATACCCTTCTTCAAAAGAATAAACAAAAACGTCAATAAGGGGATAAACCATAAAAACGCCAAGAAATACAATGGCAGGAAGAAGATAGAGCCAGGCTTTGTTAATCTTCATGACGCACCTTCATTCTTTCTCCTGTTTCCTTATCAAAAACAAAAACTTTTTCTTTTTTCAATGAAAAACTTACTTTCTCTCCATCCTGTTGCGAAACGCTTTCTGAAGGAACAATAACACGGACAGCTTCGTTTTCCGCCTTTTCGTGGGACATAACAAAGCTTTTATCCCTGCCCATAACTTCAATCGAATGAAGCTTTAATGAAAATGCACCGTCAACATCAATCGCAAAGCCTTCGGGACGGATTCCGACCGTTACGAGGGCATCCTTAAAGGGTGCATCCATGACAGCCTCATCTCCTATGTAAAGCTTTCCCCCTTTCACCTCTCCTGAAAATACATTTACGGGAGGGGTTCCCAAAAACTTTGAGACAAAAATATTTTCCGGATTATCGTAAACCTCCTGAGGAGCACCCATCTGATTTATAACCCCGTCTTTCATAACTACAATCTCATCACAGATACTCATGGCCTCCTCCTGGTCATGAGTTACAAATACGGTGGTTATCCCGGTTTCTTTTTGTATACGCCTGATTTCCTCACGAGTCTGCAGTCTTAGCCTTGCGTCCAGATTTGATAACGGCTCATCAAGAAGCAATACTTTAGGCTTCTTCACAAGTGCTCTTGCAATTGCCACACGTTGCATCTGTCCACCTGACAGCTCAGCAGGTTTTCTCATAAGAAGACCTTCAATCTGCACAAGCTTTGCTGCCTTCTCGGCCTCAGCAATCATTTCTTCTTTTGACATTTTCGCTTTTCCCTTTAAGTTCTGTAAAGGAAATATTATATTTCCCAAAACTGTTAAATGAGGATAGAGGGCATAGCTCTGAAACACCATCCCGACGCCCCTGAGTTCAGGAGAAAGCAAGGTAACATCTTCTTCTCCGAAGTATATCTTTCCTTCCGTGGGAGATAAAAGCCCTGAAATCATGTTAAGCACCGTACTTTTCCCGCACCCGGAGGGGCCAAGGAGTCCCGTAAGCTTGCCGCTTTTAAATTCAAAATTAAACTTATCAACGGCTGTCACGGTCTTATCCTTTTTCCCTCTCCCCGGGAAACGCTTTGTTAAATTTTCAAGTACAATTTTCATTTAATCGCTTCCTTTATATCTGATTGCTACTGCATCATAAAGCTATTTTATATCACTTGTTATTCTACCACAAACTCCCTTTAATTTCAATAGAAAAGGTGCTACAGCGTAGCACCTTCTTATTATAAATTGCCCGATATTGCATCCGCAACGTAAAGTCCCATAGCACCGCTCTGTGAAAGGCCTCTTGTAATACCGCTTCCGTCGCCAATTAAATACATTCCGTCAGCAATAGCGAAATTACCGTCATGAACAGGACGGATAGAATAATACTTGTTTTCGCATCCGTATAACAGAGTATCGTCATTCGCACAGCCCGGAGCCACTTTATCAAGAGCATAAATGGTCTCTATGATGTTGGTAAGGGCACGGTAAGGAAGCACGATGGACAAATCGCCCGGGAACGCCGCCAATGTGGGAATTACGCTGTTGGCGGAAAGCCTGTGTTCGTTGGTACGTCTGCCTCTCTTAAGGTCACCGAAACGCTGAACAATGATGTTTCCTTCCCCTGCAAAGTTCATGTTTCTTGCGATGTTTTCCGCATATTCTGTAGGCTTATCAAAGTCGCCCTTGAAATGGATAGACGAAAGAATTGCAAAGTTACAGTTGTCAGTCTTCTTTTCAGGTTCCGCATAAGAGTGACCGTTAGCGGTGATTATGCCGTTGTTGTTCTCAGCAGAAACCAAGCCGCCCTGATTAAAGCAGAACATTCTTGTTCTGTCCTCAAAGGTCTCCGTTCTGTACAAAATCTTAGGCTCATAAATCTTGGATGAAAACTCCCTCCAGATAACGTCCTTCATTTCAACTCTTACTCCGATATCAACGGAATTTGCCTCTATTTTTACGTCAAACTTCTTACATATTGCCTTAACGAAGGCTGCACCGCTTCTGCCTGTTGCTATTATAACCTTATCGGCCTTAATTCTTATAGCTTCTCCGCTGTGGTCATAGTCAACGAAAAATTCGTCTCCCAGCTTTGTAATATCCTTGCACTCTGCACGGGACTTCATTATAACACCGGCCCCCGCAAGATGCTTTATCAAATTAAGCATGGTATTATAGTTTTTGTCTGTGCCAAGGTGCCTTACATTCATATCAAGAAGCCTTAAATTGTTCTGCAAGCACTTTAACTTAAGTTCTTCATTTGACATAAATAAGGGAGGATAGTCCTCAGAAAAGCTTTCCAGAACCTTATCCACCATATTTATATATTTCATTGCGGTATCTTCACCGAGCTCCTCGCCCATAGAACCGCCGTAAGCCGTACCGATATTAAACTTACCGTCTGAAAAAGCACCGGCACCAGCATAGCCCCCCGAAATACTGCAAATCTTACAGTGAACGCACTTTTTGTTTTTGCCTGCAGGGCAAAATCTCTTTTCCTGATCAAAGCCGCGCTCAAGTATTATAACCGACTTTTCCGGGGTTTCCTTTTTTATTTTATATGCCGCCATAAGGCCGCCTATTCCGCCGCCTATTATGGCAATATCAAATTTCTGTTCCATAGTTACCTCACATTCCGACTCCCCGGATATCTGTTCCGATAAAGCCTACTTCTTTAAAATCCTTCATATTGTGACGGATGATATAATCGATATAGCTCATAACCACATCCGCCGTCCAAACATAGCCTGCGGGAGATAAATGTCCGCCCATAAAATAATTCTCCCGAAAATCCGCATCGTACAAGGGGGCGTATCTTTCAAGGTCTATCAGATACGTATTGTCAAAAAGCTGTGCCATTTTTCTTATTTCCACATTAAAGTCGTAAAACTTATTAACTCGTTCTTCCCCTACTCTTAAATCACGGGGCATTGTCATAAGGAAGAATTTTGCACGGGGTTGCATTTTCTTATAACGCTGAATAATAGATGCATAATATCCCACAAAAGTTTTTCCGTTTTTGGTATAATCCTCCATACATATATCGGAAATTTCTCCCTTTTCACATGAACCCGTATCGTTTACGCCAAGGGCGAAAATATACGCCTGACTCTTTTTATCCTCATCCCAGAAACCCTTTAAGTCAGCATAGCTTTCAACATATTCCCTTGCCGTCATTCCGCCTCTTGAAAAGCTGTTCACAGTTGCTCCGATGGTTCTTCCTATGATCTGTCCCCAGGAATATTCAAACATATCGTAATAGCCTTTTGTTCCATCCTCTTTCAAAGATTCAAACTCACCGGAGGACAGGCTGTCGCCGACGCAGGTTATGGATTTGAAAATTCTCGTAAAACCGCCGTTCGTTACCATATTGTCAAGAGGACGCTCTGTATTACTCATAAAATCACCTCAAAACACAATACATACAAATTCATTATATATCAGATAAATGTAAATTTCAACTGTTTTTTGCTTTTTAACCCCTTGTTTTTTGTCGTTTTATATGTTGACAAAAAGGCCGTAAATACTTAAACTTAGATAAGAATATTAAAAGGAGAATATTTATGACGCTTTCATCCCTTTACATAATAATAGCCGGCATCCTCTGGGGTATAATGGGGCTTTTTGTCCGCCACCTCGGGGAAGCTTATGCCCTGACAGCCATACAGATATCCGCAGTAAGGCTTTTTTCCGCAGGAATACTTTTTATTCTTTTTACCCTTATCAAAGATAAAAGCCTTCTTAAAATAAAACTCCGCGACTTACCTCTGCTATTTGCCACCGGGCTTTTTTCCGTACTTTTAATGAGTGCCACATATTTCGAATCCATAAACCTTTCATCATTGGCTGTTGCCGCAATCCTTTTATACACCGCACCCATCATCGTAATGGTGGCATCCCTTTTCCTTTTCAAAGAAAAATTTACAGCTAAAAAGGCTCTTGCCTTAGTCCTTGCCTTTTCAGGTTGCGTCCTTGTATCGGGTATCGCAAGTGGGGACGCCCACGTTACCCCAATGGGAATTTTTATGGGTGCCTTATCCGCAATAACCTATGCTCTTTATTCAATCTTAGGAAAATATGCACTCCAAAAGCACCACCCCTTAACCTTAACGGCGTATGCCTTTACGATTGCAGGACTGGGCTCATTCATTTTCGCACCGCCCACCACATTTGTTTCTGCGTTTCAGAACGCAGAAAGCATCCCTGCTTTAATTTTTGAGCTTTTCGCAACAGGGCTCGTTACAGCATTTCTTCCGTTTTTATTTTACACCTTGGGGCTTAAGAAAACAGAAGCGGGAAAAGCAGCGGTTATGGCATCGGTTGAACCTATGGTTGCATCCATCGTCGGAATATTCATTCTTCGTGAGCCAACAGATTTTCTATCGGTTACGGGAATTCTTTTAATCTTAGGTGCAGTTATAATTCTTAATATCGGAAAAGAAAAGTAAGCTACCCAAAACAGCTTACTTTTTTATATTTTACTATCGAAAAATACAAATTTACTATCAAATTCTCCCTTGCCATACATAACATTTTATACTATAATGTTTAAAAAGGAGGCTTAGATGTATGAAAAAAATACTTTGCATTATGCTAATTCTGGCACTTATCGGTATAATGCCCGTCTTTGCAGGAGAAGGGGATATCGTTCTTCTTCCCATTAATTCCGACATCCAGGAAGGAATAGAAATAGGAACTTCCGCAAAGCACTGGGGCAGAAACGAATACATTTGTTTCAAGGGCGTTGACCTTACGGGAATAAATTCCGTAACTGCTGAAATGGAATATCTTAATCTTACACGAGGAAGCGGCGAAACCATACGTGTCCGTGTGGACGATCCCATGACAGGTCAGGAAGTTGCCTTCATCGTAATTTCCGAGCCTAAAGATAAATACACCGCATACCTTGGCGGAATATCAGGTGTTCATGATTTGTATTTTATCGGAACTTACTGGGATGGTTATGCAACAGACCTTCGTATAAAGAGCTTCACTCTTTCAAAGGATGTTTACGTCGAGGACCTTTATGATAAGCAGGTTGACGACAGCTACATAAAAGACTTTTATACAGACACATGGGTTGCCACCGACGATTTCGGACGTAAGGTTGCAGAATACGGAGAGGCCGGTCCCGTAAAAGAGGGCGAACGCTATGTGGGTATGATGTACTGGAACTGGACAGACATCGCCCCCACCTCCAATGCCTGCATAATTTCAGAAGTGTTAGCCGAGCATCCCGACGCCATGACAATTGAAGGTTCTTCTGCCTGGACAAACCTTACAAAAACCTATTGGGACGAACCGGTTTACGGTTTTTATTCCTCCCACGATTACTGGGTGTACCGTCGCCATGCTGAACTGCTTTCAGCAGCAGGAGTTGACTCAATTTTCCTTGACTATTCAAACGGAGGAAGCACAAGAATAAGTATGCTCATGAGCCTTGCCAAGGCTTTCCGTGATGCAAAAAAAGACGGAGTTGACATCCCCGAAATTTCCGTATTTTGCGGAAGCTGGACAGGAAACTACGACCTTGTAAAGCTTTTCCTGTCTTTATACAACACCTGCTTCCAGCAGGAAGACATGACAGACATATGGTTCCACTGGGATGACAAACCCCTTATTTTCGGTATCCCCAATGTTGACGGAGTTAAAAAGCAATTTTCAGGTGATCCTCAGGGCAGAGAGCTTATGGAAATAATAGGTGACTTTTTCTCCTTCCGTGAGGATGACAATGTCGGCGAAAAGGACAGTTCAACCTGGCGTTGGATTGAAGATTTTCCCCAGCTCGGCAGAGGTAATAAGACAAATGATACCAGACCCGAGTTTACTTGTGTAGGCGTTGCCTTAAACGTAGGCTATGCAGGAAATCATAACACCATGAACGACCCATATGCACAGGGCCGAAACTACTCCCGTGCCTTTGGAGATGACTATACCGTAGAATCTGTTCGCGAAGCTTATTACTTCCGTGAGCAGGCTTATCTTGCTCTTGAAAGAGACCCCCACTTTATATATGTTGACGGCTGGAATGAATTTTGTTCCGAGCTTCACAGAAATTACTCAGGTTTTGACCTGGCTTTCCCCGACGCTTTCGACTCTGAGCACAGCCGTGACTTTGAGCCTGTTAAGGGCCTGCTTAAAGATGACTGCTACAATATGCTTTGTGACCTTGTAAGAAAGTATAAAGGTGTTCGTCCGGCTCCTGTTGCCACAGAAGAAATCACCATAGATATAAACGCTAACGTATCTCAATGGGAAAACGTGGGTCCCGAGTTCTTAAATTATAAAGGACAGGACAGATCAGGTAAGGATGCTTTCACAGACAGCCGCATCGGAGAAGTTAAAACTTACGATATAAAGGTTGCAAACAGAGTTATATCTTCAAAAGCTGCAAGGGACGGCGAAAACCTTTACTTTATGGCAAAGGCAGATAAAGCTATAGCATTGGAAGACGGAGCTCTTCAGCTTCTTATAAATTCCGACAGAAATCCAAAAACAGGTGTTGACGGCTATGACTACGTCCTTGGAAGAATTATCGGAAAAGCAGAAGCACTTGCCAAAAACGGAGAAGAAATCACCTATACGGAAATAGGCACCTACGAATATGCCGTATCGGGAGATTCAATACAGCTTAAGCTTCCCAGAGTATTAATCGGAGAAACTGAGAAAATCGATATGGAGCTTAAATGGCTTTCCGGCACCTACACAGAGGTAATCGATTTCTACTCAAATCTTAATACCGCTCCCATAGGCCGCTTTAACTATCTTTACACCGAGCTTCCTCAGCTTGCTCTTACAAAGGATGAAAGAAGTGCTTTGGATAACAGTTCCGTTTTAGTGGCAGGAAAGGAAAAAATGATTGTATCAGGCGGAATTATGAATGTTTCCGAAAAGGATACAAGCGTTACTCCCTTTGAAATGAACGGTACGCTATATGTTCCCAGAAAAGCCTTTGAGGAAATAGTTGGTTGGGGCAGAAGCAAAACAGAATACGACCACTATTCAAATATTTTAAGATTTTATAATTACGAGCTTAACGAGGATTTAACCGATTTTGCTGAAAACAACTGGTATTATACCTATATCGGTACACTTGAGGCAAGAAAGAATGGAAAGCTTCTTACACTGACTGCACCGGTAGTTGTTGCAAACGGTGATATTTATATTCCTTTAAGCATACTCTCAGATTGCATGGGCAAAACCGTAATTTCTTTGGGTAACGGTGCTTATCTTGTGGGCAACGCAGCGCAAGATACGGCAAAATCCGTAATTCATTATATAGATTAAGGAGGCAGAAAAATGAAAAAGTTAACAGTTCTTATATTGATACTCGCACTTATTCCTCTCCTCCCTGTATTTGCATATTACGAAGAACCCGAATATGCCGACACCTACAGAGATAAGACGCTTTGGAGCGTAGTAGCATCTTCCGAGCACGAAAACTGGCCCGCAAAGCGTATGATTGACGGCTATCCCGGAACTTACTGGCACACAGATTACGGTTGGGAAAACAGCCGTGTATCATGGATTGCTCCTCTTCCCCATGTACTTGAAGTAAACTTCGGAGAAGAGCTTCCCATATCCGGATTTATTATGACAATGCGTCAGGATAAAACTCCTGCAGGTCAGCCCACCAAAATGAACTTTTATATAAAAGTTGACGGAGAATACAAATTCGTGTCCGAATACAACTATAAGGTAAACGGACTTATCCGCCGTGAGGAATTTGGCTCCGTAGTTATGGCACAGGAAGTAAAAATTGAATACATTGATGCACTCGGCGGTCACGGCTCCATGTGTGACTTTGACATAATAAAACCCAAAGAGGGCGAAAATGCACGACCCTTTGACGAGTTCCTTAAGGAAATGAAGGAAAATGCCTACTACCCCATAAACAAGGACAAAGCAACCGCTTCCTATAACGGCGACATATGGCAGGGGCATGAGGTTATGAACATCGTTGACGATTCCGTTTCCTCCTACTGGCAGGCAGAAACCTATATGAAAGCTCCTTACGATTTATTAATTGACCTCGGAAACTCTTACGAGCTTTCCGGATTTACCTACTATCCGAGACAGACAGACCGCTTTGACGGTTATTGGGAAAACTTCAGCATTTATGCAAGTAATGACGGCGTGAGCTTCACACTTATCAAGGAAGACTTAAGCTTCCTTCCCAAAAACTTAAGTGGCAGCACCTATCTTTTCGAGGAAAAAGTTACGGCTCAGTTCTTCAAGTTTTCTCTCAAAACCGGCACCGGAAACTTAGGAAGCTGTGCAGAACTTGAATTTTTGCAGGATTATCCCGCTTACCTTAAGAGAATAGAAGAAGAAAGCCGCTTCTATACTTTGAAAATAGGTTCGGATACAATAGTCCATAATGACGGCGAAGTAAAGATGGATACCGCACCCTACATAGAAAACGGAACCACCTTTATCCCTTTAAGAGGCCTTTTGGAGCTGATGGATGCTGAAATTATCTGGGACGGAGAAGTTCAGGGAATTACAATAAAGAAAGACTCAACAGAAATTTATCTTCAGATACAAAACAGAAATGTTTATGTAACCACCGTCCGCAGAGGTCAGGAACGCTACAGCCTCCGTTCTGCTCCCAGAATAAAGGACAACCGCACCTTTATCCCGGTACGCTTTATTTCGGAGCATTTAGGATATAACGTTTCCTGGAACGGCGAAACCCAGGAAATCACAATAACAAGATAGCAATAAGTGAAAAAACGGAGTGATAATCACTCCGTTTTTCACTTATTTTTTCCCTCTTCCATAATAATCGGAAGAATCATGGGCTTACGCTTGGTTGCCTCGTGAAGGAAGTCTGTAATTTCTCCCTTAACCGCATTTTTTATTGCAATCCAGTCGATTGCCACCTTTTTGTTCTTTCTGACTGTTTCTTCCACAGCATAGGTTGCAACGGCTCTTATACCCTCCATAAGCTCCTCGGATTCCTTTACATATACAAATCCTCGGGATACAACCTCGGGGCCTGCTATTATTCTTCCTCGTTTATCAAGGGTCATAACCACAACTATGATACCGTCTTCAGAAAGATGCTTTCTGTCCCTTAGTACCACATTACCTACATCTCCCACGCCATAGCCGTCTATCAACAGTGCACCTGCCGTAACAGTGCCTGTGATTGCCGCACTTTCACGATTCAATTCTAGCACATCGCCAAGTCCCATTATAAAGGTGTTTTTCTCCTTTACTCCCGACGCTATGCCAAGCTTTGCACTGGTTGCAATATGGCGGTATTCACCGTGAGCAGGAATGAAATACTTAGGTCTTACAAGGCCAAGTATGATTTTAAGTTCCTCCTGGCAAGCATGGCCAGATACATGAACCTCTGCTAAAGCCTTATAGATAACCTCTGCACCCTTTTTGAAAAGCTCATTTATAACCTTGGAAACCGTTTTTTCGTTGCCCGGAATTGGTGATGCTGAAATAATTACTAAGTCGCCGTTACCGATTTCCACTTGTTTATGGTCAGAAAATGCCATTCTTGTAAGAGCACTCATAGGCTCGCCCTGACTGCCTGTCGTTATTATTACAAGCTGATGGTTTTTGTACTTATGCACGTCCTCAATGTTTATGATAAGACCCTGAGGAACACGCATATAGCCGTGTTCGATTGCAACCTCCACCACATTTTGCATGCTTCGGCCTGAGATTGCCACTTTTCTTCTTGTTTTTATTGCGGCGTCTATTATCTGCTGTACTCTGTGTACATTGGATGCAAACGTCGCTACGATTATTCTCTGCTTCGGGTGAGATGCAAAAATCTCATCAAATTTCTGTCCGACCGTACGCTCGGACATGGTATAACCCTGACGCTCCACATTGGTGGAATCACTAAGAAGTGCCAGTACTCCGGAATCACCCAGAGCACCAAAGCGTGCAAGATCAATCATTTCCCCGTCGATGGGTGTGGTATCAATCTTAAAGTCGCCCGTATGCACAACTACCCCTGCAGGAGTATATAATGCAATACCGAAAGAGTCGGCAATGGAGTGATTTACCCTTATAAATTCAGCTCTGAAATTGTTTCCGAGCTTTATGGAATCACCCGCTTTTACCGAATTCAGTTTTGCAATTGAGAGTATGCCGTGTTCCTTCAGCTTATGCTCCACAAGCCCTATTGTCATACGACTTCCGAAGATAGGAACATTGCTCATAGCTCTCAAAAAATAAGGAAGACCGCCTATATGGTCTTCATGCCCGTGTGTAAGAAGAACAGCCTTAATCTTGTCTCTGTTATTGACAAGATATGACATGTCGGGAATAACCAAATCTACTCCCAGCATTTCCTCGTCGGGGAAAGTCATTCCGCAGTCCAGAACGACTATTTCATCACCGTATTCAAACACGGTGAGATTTTTACCGATTTCATTCATGCCGCCCAGAGGAATAATCTTCAGTTTTTGCTTTTTTGCCACTTTTTCACCTCCGTTTTAATATTTCCGAACACCAAATCCATATATTATTATACCACATATATTTATTAAGTCAAACATAATTTATTCCTTAAATTTCAAAAAATTCAAAAAACTGTTGTTTTTATTTAATTTTTGTTGTAATATATTTTCATACGAAATACCGCAAAAGGAGTACCACCATGAATATTTTCTTGAAAGATTTCCTTATTTCCACAGAAAAAGATGATATGACCTTATCTGTTCTTAATGCAGTATCCTCACTTAATGACGGAGACACGCTGCATCTTGGCGGAGGAACGCTGCATTTTTATCCCGATTTTGCAGAAAGTGCAGAATACTTTGTTCCCAATAATGACTGGAGCAGAAAGCCTATCGCCTTTCTTCTTAAAAATTTGAACAATATAACAATTGACGGCGAAGGTGCTTCTCTTATTTTCCACGGCAGAATGTCTCCTTTTGTAATTGATAACTGCACAAATGTCAGTGTAAAAAATCTTTCTATCGACTATTCTGAGCCAATGTATTTTGAGGCGAAAATCATAGATGCCGGGGAAGACTTTATAAATCTTCAATATGACGATGACATTTTCCACGTTGACATAGCCGAAAACGCTCTCCGCTTTTACGGAGACGGATGGGAAAATGTGGCAAATAGGTTCCTTGTAAATGAATTTGACCCCGAGATAAAAGGGCCTGCCCTTGGCACTCCCACCTATTTTGCAAATGTTTCAGGTGTTCCCGACAAAACCTTTATGGCATTTTTACACCGCTACTTAACGGCATCAAAACCGGATAAAAATGTGCTTCGTCTTGAAGGCGACTTCAAATATCACCACAAGGTGGGACGCTACTGGCTTTGCACCCACAATGACAGAAAGTATCCCGGCATTTACGTTACCGAATGCAAAGATGTAACACTATGTAACATCCTTCTTACGCACACTCTTTCAATGGGAATTATCGCAAGCTTGTCAGAAAACATCACCTTAGATAACGTACAGGCACTTCCGGGCGAAGGCAGGATGCTCTCCGTCGATGCTGATGCCACTCACTTTGTAAATTGCTCGGGCCTCCTCCATATCAAAAACTGTCGCTTTGAAAGCATGATGGACGACTCTGCCAACATCCACGGAATTTACGCTCCCGTAGTCAAGAAGCTTTCTGAAAATTCCGTACTCCTCGCCTTCGGGCACTTCCAGCAGGCCGGAATTAACGTATTTAAAAAAGGTGACAATATCCGCCTTTGTGACAATGAAAGTTTACTGCCCTATGCCGAATACACAGTTAAATCCTCCAGAACAATTTCGGAAAAATATTTTATTCTTGAAACAAATGAGTCCCTTTCCCCTGATATGAAAGAAGGCAATGTGTTTGAAAATCACAGCCGTATGCCAAAGGTGCATATTGAAAACTGCCGCTGCGGCTTTAACAGACCGAGAGGCTTTTTAATAGCCACAAGCAGGGAAGCGTTAATCGAAAACTGCACCTTCTACAACATGGGCAGTGCCATTGATATGGCGGGTGACGCCAACAGCTGGTATGAAAGCGGTCCCGTATCGGATGTAACAATAAGAAACAACGACTTTTCAAAGGCCGCATACTGCGGCGGGCCTGTTATCATAGCGGACCCGCAGATTAAAAAGCACGATGCTCCATACCACAAAAATATTGTAATTGAAGGAAACACCTTCAGCGAAAACGATAAGCGTTATATGTCCCTTTTATCCTGCGAAAATGTAATTTTCAGAAACAACAAATTTGTTAAAACCGAAGATACCACTTTAAGACAGCTGGGGGAAACAGGCATAATCCTCAGAGAATGTAAAAACGTAATAACAGAGTAAAAAAGTTGCGATTGGCAAAAACCAATCGCAACTTTTAATTTTATCCAAGCCAGTAGGAAAAAATTCTTCCTGCCATGGCCGCCGCCTCCGAGCTTCCCACGCCGTTATATTCAAGCATTACGCAGATGACTGATTTTTCCCCCTCATCATTTTCCGCAAAGCCAACAAACCAGTCATGGCTCTTATCTGTTTCATTTTGAGCCGTTCCTGTCTTTCCGTAAACATCAAGTCCTGAAATTGCCGCACTTCTTCCCGTTCCTTTATTAACGCAAAGTGCCATCATTTCCTTAATTTTTTCCGCCTCGGCTTCCGTTAACGGCTTTGTCAATACTTCATCTTTAGCCTCATATGCCGTAAAGTTTCCTCTTCCCGCTTTTTCCACAATATACGGCTTTACCATTTTCCCGCCGTTTGCCACGCTTGATGCAACCATTGTCATGTATAGAGGAGTTACCTGAAGTTTTCCCTGCCCGATGGAAGTGGATGCAATATCTGCATCACTCATTTTGGATATTTTATCGGAAAGGGTACTGCCTGCAATCACCATATCGGTGTTTATATCTTTTCCAAGAAGGAAATCATCATAAACCGAAAGTCCTCTTTTCCCAATTTCGCTGCCCATTTTAGCAAAATACACGTTGCTGGAATTATAAAATGCCTCCGTAAGCGTAATTTCTCCATAGGCCTTTTCTTTAGAATTTGTATATTCTCTTCCGCCAACTATTATTTTACCTTCGTCATTAACGATTTCCTCTTCAAGACCGCTTCTTATTACAGATACAGAGCTTAATATTTTCCATGTGGAACCCGGAGCGTAAAGTCCGCCTGTTGCACGGGCAAGAAAAGGAGAATCTTCGCTTTCTGTCAGAGTGCCCCATTCCTCGGATAAAAGCGGCTCTGACGGATTAAAAGTTGGTTTTGAAACCATGGCACGGATTTTGCCGGAAGCGGCGTCCATAACAATTATGCAGCCTTTCTTATTACCCAGAACATCCGAAGAATATTTCTGAAGCTTATGGTCTATTGTCAGGGTCAGGTCCATTCCCTTTTTTTCTTCTCCAAAGGCTTCGGATGCAATATTCATTGCCGTTCCCATGGCACCTTCTCCCGACAAATACTCATTAAAGGAAAGCTCTATCTTGCTTTTTCCGTACATCTTGGAGTTGTATCCTATAACGTGAGTATACAAATCGCCGTAAGGATATATTCTCTCGCTGCCTTCAGAAAGGTCGGTATGTGCCAGAACAACACCGTTTCTGTCGTATATGGTTCCTCTTTCTATTTTACTTTCTCTGTCATAAAGTCGCTGATTGTATACACTTTTCTTAAGCTCTTCCGATTTAAATGCACCAAAAAGGGAGAGGTAGACCGCCATAAACATGAAAAGCACGCCCACAAAAGTCATTAGCATAATTATTCTTTTATTCAATGCTGTCCCCCTCCTTTACGCTTATCGCCTGCAAAATCCCCAATGCCATAAAGCTTGTAACCAATGATGAACCGCCGTAGCTTATAAAGGGAAGAGTAATACCCGTAAGCGGAATAAGCTTTATTACGCCACCTAAGATTATGAAAATCTGAAATGAAAACATGGCAGACAGGCCGAGGGCCACCTTTTTATCAAACCCATCGGGCACAGAAAGGGATATCTTAAAGGCCCTGTAAACCATTATGAAATACAAAAGGATAACCCCGATTCCCCCAAGGATTCCGAATTCTTCGCATATTCCCGAAAAGATGAAGTCCGACTCAACCAGCGGGACATAATAGGGGCTTCCGTTTCCCAGGCCTTGCCCGGTAAATCCTCCGGAGGCTATGGCAATTAAAGACTGTACTATCTGGTACCCTCTTCCCGAAGGGTCGGAAAAAGGATTAAGCCACATTGCAACACGGGTTTCTATATGATAAAGAAGCTTATAGCCTGCAAAGCAACCCAGTGCCACAACTATAGAATTTGCAACAAGCAAAATTTTGTGCTTTCCGAATACAAAATAAAGTGAAAAATAAATAAGGAAAAACAAAACGGCAATTCCCCATTCCCTCTGAAGCACCAAAAAGCCAAGGTTTATATAAACATAAAACATAATAAACAAGCTTTTTTTCCATTCGGTCGCCATAATTTTACCGCCCGGCTTTTTCGATAGCAGGGATGACACGGCAAAAACAAAAAGTATTCTTATAAATTCGGATGGCTGTACGCCCTGAGAGCCTATATAAATCCAGTTTTTAGCTCCGTTTACCGTTCTTCCGAAAACAATGGTTGCAACAAAAAGTCCTATTGATACTATTGCATAAAGCATAAAAAGCCTGTCCCTGTTTTTTATACCCTTATAAAGGAAAAATGATATAAAATAAACAGCAACTGAAATAAAAAACCACATCATCTGCCTTTTTCCCACAGACTCATTTATTCTAGTGAGCATTAAAAGTCCCACAGATAAAAGCGCCGTTACCGGAAGCAGAAGATAAGGGTCCCCCATTTTAAGAAGCTTTATAAGGCAATAGCAAACAACCATAAGTGCCACAAAAATAACTCCTGTGGTAAGAGTTTTTATTCCTTCGAAAAAATTGTCCCTCATAAATGCCAGCATGAGAAAACCCAAAACATTCATGAAGCACAAAAGAATCAAAGGTGTCGTTTGTCTGTACACCTTACCCTTCATGATTTAGCCTCCGGTCTTAAGAACATGAATTCAACCTGACCTATGCAGAGTTTATCTCCGTCGAGAAGCTCCATTGCTTCATCAGTAACTTCGTTTCCGTTTAAGAATGTTCCGTTTGTACTTCCGAGATCCTCTAAAAAGAATCCGCCGTCCTCCTTGAATATTCTGCTGTGCTGATGCGACATAAAGTTATCCTCTATGAAAATTTCACATTCCTTGCTTCGGCCTATCGTTTCATTTCCGTATAAAGGATATCGCTCCGCCAAGTCGAAATGTACTCCGTTGGGCTGGTTTATCGGCTTAAGATATGCCTCATATTCAGGAAGTCCCGCCTTTTTTCGCTTCATTACATTGATGTCGGAATAAATCATTTTGACGATAATGAAGATAAAATAATAAATAAGCAGGACAAAAATCGCCGAAATGATTTTAGATAATATTCCAAACATTTTTATTCCTCCTTGTTTTTATCCTTCTTAAGAGTTTTTGCCACCACTACAGCAATTCCCAATATTATCAGAAGACTTATTATACCCTTAAACGGAAGGGAAGTATAGCTTACGGCAGAGTATAATATTATAAGTGCTAGAATAATAAGAAATGAAATTTTTTTATTCATCATGTCCACTCCTTTAATTTATCTAAAATTCATAATGTGCCATTCCGAAATAGGTGACATCCGCTTCTATTATACCGCAGGAGGCCTTCCGGTCTCTGGGAAGCGATGCACTTCCGGGATTAAAAAGGCGTACTCCGTTGTAATCAGTATCCTCTTTTCTGTGAGTGTGCCCGAAAAGTGCCACTTTCGCTCCTTTTTCCACAGCCGCAAGACTTATCCTTAAAAGATCTGTTGATACAGAATAGGTATGTCCGTGACATGCCAATATTTTAACATTTCCGATTTCTATAATTTTTTCGTTTTCCGTTCCGAAAGGATCATTATTTCCCCTTACATATATAAGTTCGGCTTCGGGAAAGGCCCGCCCGAGGCTCAAAGCATCTTTAACATTATCTCCAAGATGAATGATTTTGTCAAACGGCACATTTTCCATCAATCGCACCGCATTGTCAATTCTTCCGTGAGTGTCGGATATCACAAGTATTCTTTCCACCGCCAGACCTCCGTAACAAAAATTATATAAAAAGCATAATATAAGAAGGGATATCTGCATAAATTAAAACAAGAAAGGATGTCTTTTATGACCGAGCTTGAAAAATTATTGGGATCCCTTGATTCCTCCGCCTTAAATAAGATAAAAAGCTTTACCAAAACCGACGAAGGTGCAAAGCTCTTAAAGAAAATAAGCGAAATGAGTGAAAGCGACAAAAGTGCCGTTATCGATAAGGCATTAAAGGACCCCTCGCTTTTATCAAAAATCAAGGGGATGCTTTAATTGGCAGACTTTGATTTAAATGAAGCCTTGAATTCCCTCCTCAGTGACCCTGAAACAGGGAATAAACTAAGCTCACTTATGGCGTCTCTTTCTTCCGGCGGAAAAAGTGAAGACGTAAAACCCGAAGGTGAGACAGAAGCATTTCCCGATATAGGCAGCATCTTAAAAATCAAAGAGCTTTACGATTCCGCCTTGAAGGAAAACGATCCCAACATTGTTCTTCTTTCATCCTTAAAGCCATACCTTTCCGAAACAAGAAATAAAAACCTTGATTCCATGATGAAAATGCTTAAAATCTACAAGGTATTTTTGAAGGTAAAGGATACGCCTTTATTAAAGGAGCTGTTTTAATTGACGAAAAGGTACTTCAGCGAGGGGACTTCTCAGCCCGCTTCCTCCATTGGCAAGAATCTTAACGATATTTTATCAGGCCTTAAAAAGGACGATTTAATAATCCTCGGCATAGTTTTGATTCTTCTCGGTGAAGGTTGTGAGGACAAAGAACTCCTTCTCATGCTGGGGTTCCTTTTCATTTCCGATAAGCCTTTTTTTGAAAAAACTTTTATCCAATAAGCATTTTACCATAAAAAGGTTGTTTTTTCAATAGCAAGGCTCAAAATGCTATTGTAATCTTTTAAAAAATAATGTATAATAGTTTTAATACTCTGATATTAAAATACACTTTCAAGGAGAAAACTATTATGCAGCTTATTGTAAATTTCGGTATTCCTATTCTTTTGGTCTTGATAGGTGGCACCGCAGGAGGTAAATACGGTCAGCAGCTTTTAGGGAGCATTTTAGGTCTTATCCTGGCCCTCATTTATCTTTCTGTAATAAAGCGGGCGGACCTTTTAATGATGAAAGGCTCAAAGGCCATAAAAAACGGAAATATTAAAGAAGGCATCACCCTCTACGAAAAGGCGATAAATAAAAAAGGCTTAAATATTGACTACTTAATTTACGCACCTTATGTTTTTCTCCGTTACGGATATGAAGAAAAATGTCTGAATGCCTTAAATAAAGTCCGGGAAATAAAGGCACTTACCTCCTATCAGAAGAAAAATTTTCTCACAACCAAAGGGCTTTATCTGTGGAAAACAGGCAATGGCGAAGAAGCTGAAAAAGCCTTTTTGGAAGCTCACAATTCCGGGGCAGATTCGCAAACCTACAGCCATGTGGGTTTTATACTCCTGGAAAATAAGAAATACGATGAAGCATATGAGTTTAACAAAGAGGCCATGGAATATAACGAGGACGACATATCCATTATGGATAATATGGCTCTTTCCCACTATCACAAGGGAGAAACCGATGAGGCTCTTTCCTTGTACGATAAAATTATGGAAAAGGGAACCCGTTTCCCTGTGGTATATTATAACCACGCATTGACTTTAATTGCTTCAGGTGACAGAGAAAAGGCAAAGGAACAGCTTAAAGAAGCACTCACTTACAAATTTTCACACATTGCTGCAGTTTCCAAAGAGGAGATTGAAGCAAAGCTTAAAGAATTGGGAGAATGACATGTATAAAATTGACAAAATAGGCTCGGGCGGAGGAGAATTTTTCCTTCTTAGCACATCCACCCATGCAGCATTGATTGACTCAGGCTTTCCCTGCAGTGCAGAAAGCTTTATAAAAGATATAAAGGACAAGCTTAACGGCCGAAATCTCGACTATATATTGTTAACCCATTCCCATTATGACCATGCAGGAGGAAGCCCATATTTCAAGCGTGCATTCCCTGAATGCTCAGTTATTGCCGGAGAATATGCCGCATACGTTTTCACCCGCCCCGGTGCAATTAAGCTTATAAAGGAAATGAGCGATTCCGCCGCCGAAAGATTCAATATTACAGAATATGAGGATTTAACGAGCGAAATAAGGGCAGACAGAACCGTCAAAGAGGGCGATACAATCGATATGGGCGACTTTACTCTTTGTGCAGTCGAAACTCCCGGCCACACAAAATGTTCCCTTTCCTATTATTCCCCGGAAGAAAAGCTTTTGATTGCCGCAGAAACCATAGGCGTTTTAGCCGGAGACATAATAACCCCCTGCTGCCTTGTAAGCTATGATGCAACAGTCGAATCCATAAAAAAGACAGCTTCACTCGGTGCTGAGGCAATACTTTTTTCTCACGGAGAGCTTCTTAAAGGCAAAAAAGAATGTGATGCATTTTTTGAAAACAGCCTTAAAACTCATGAAGAAACCAAGTCCATGCTAAAAAAAGCAAAGGCAGACGGTAAAACTCAGGACGAGCTTATCGCCATCTTAAAAGAACACTTCTACACAGAAGAGACCAAGAAGATTCAGCCGGAAAAAGCCTTTTACTTAAATGCCGGCTATATTATAAACTGTATGACGAAGGAGAATTAAAATGAATTTAGAAACCGCTAAAAAATTAATCCGCGACTATTGTTATAAAAACTATAAGGATATGACACGTCAGCCTTCCGGAATCATAAAATATCCCTTCATCGTTCCCGGAAGCCAGAGCTATCAGAGCTGCCTCTGGGACTGGGACAGCTGGCTTACTGATATCGCTATCCGTCAGATTATTGAAGACACCGGCGAAGGCGAAGAATTTATCGAATATGAAAAGGGTTGCATCTTAAACTTTTTAGACCACGCCGATAAGGACGGCGGAATCCCGATAGTTGTCCTTCCCACAAACATTGTTCCCGCACACCACGCAATTTACAAAACCAATATGCATAAGCCCTGCCTCTTACAGCATCTCGCATTCGTAATGAAGTGCAACAATGACGATACAAGCTGGTTTGCAGATAAGTACGACAAGCTTGAAAAATTCATCGGCGTATTTCTTAAAAACTACTATCACGAAGAGTCAGGCCTTTTCTTCTGGCTTGACGACCTTGCCATAGGCGTTGACAACGACCCTGCCACCTTCTACCGCCCCGAAAAGAGCTCCGGCTCCATTTACTTTAACTGCCTTATGTATAAGGAGCTTCTTGCAATGAGCTATGTTGCAGAAAAAATGGGCAAGATGGACAGAGCAGACTTTTATAAGGCTGAAGCAGAAAAGCTTGCCGCCGCAATTAAAGAATACGCCTGGGATGAGCGTGACGGAAGCTTTTACAGCGTGGACTTAAACCTTCTTCCCGTCAACCCCGAATCAAGCTTACATAAGGGTGCACCGAGAAACTGGCCTTGCTTAATTCAGAGAATTGACGTATGGTCAAACTTCCTTCCCCTTTGGGCAGGTCTTGCCACAAAGGAGCAGGCGGAAGAAATGGTTAAAAACCACTTTGCAAACGAAAAAACCTTCAACGCCCCCTACGGCGTAAGAACTCTCGGCAAGCAGGAAAAGATGTATCAGATTGTAAAATCCGGCAACCCCTCCTGCTGGCTTGGACCCATCTGGGGAATTTCAAATTACCTTGTATTCTCAGGCCTTGTAAAATACGGTTTTGACAAAGAAGCAACTCTTCTTGCGGAAAAGACAATCATGCTCTTTGGCGAAGACATTGAAAAATGCGGAGAGCTTCACGAATACTATCACCCCGAAACAGGCGAAGGTGTAAACAACCCCGGCTTCCAGAACTGGAACTTCTTATCTCTTAATATGATGGCATATTTAGAAGGCAAAAAGAGAATTATTGAATTTTAAGAAAAGCGGTGTAGGTCTTAATGGAACTTAAAGACTGTATCATAAAAATTACCGAAGGCGACATATTAAAGCTTGTAATAAGCAAGCCCTCGGCAAAGAGCAACGAATTTATAAAAATTGTCATAGAGAAAAAAAGCAAAAACTATCAGATAAGTAAATACACAAAAACTCAGGTTTTCCACGAAAATGCAGAAAAGGAAGCTTTGGCTGAAAGGGTTTTCGCCCTTACCGACTGCTCTTTCCGCCAGATAAATGCCTGGGACTCAAATCTTGAGCATATGGTTATGATTTCCAAAAAGGGCGACGCTTCTTACAAAAGAAAAGCTTTAAGCGAGGCAGCCCCCACGGTTTCCGAAAACCATAACCGCAGTAAAAACTATATCTTAGAGGCAAAGCCCGACATTCTTCCCCTTGTTGATATGGGCGTTTTCACAAAAGAAGGCAAAGTGGTTTCTTCAATGTACGACAAGTACAAGCAGATTAACCGCTATCTTGAAATAATTGATGATGCCATAAAGGACTTAAAGAGCGAATCTGTCAATATAATTGATTTCGGTTGCGGAAAAAGCTATTTAACCTTCATTGTGTACTACTACCTTACCTACATAAAAGGAATAAAAGCAAATATCATCGGCCTCGACCTTAAAAAGGATGTCATAGAAAAATGCAACGAAGCGGCAAAGCGTTACAACTATGAAAATCTCCGCTTTGAGCTTGGTGACATCAACGGCTACAAAGCTCCCTTTTCCGTGGATATCGTAATGACGCTCCACGCCTGCGACACAGCGACGGACTTTGCACTTTTCAATGCAATTTCCTGGAATGCTAAAATGATTTTCTCTGTTCCCTGTTGTCAACACGAGCTTAATTCCCAGATTGAAACGGATGATTTTTCCATCCTTACCCGCTACGGAATTATAAAGGAGCGTTTTTCCGCCCTTGCGACCGATGCCATAAGGGCAAATTTACTTGAATATTCGGGCTATAAAACAAATCTTTTAGAATTTACCGACTTTTCACACACTCCAAAAAACATACTTATCCGGGCTGTAAAGCGAAGTTCAACCACAAAAGAGCATAAGGAAAAGATGCTTTCAGAGGTTAATAACCTTATTAAGGAGTTTAACTTCTCCCCCACACTTTATAAGCTTTTAATCAGCAATAATTAAAATGTAACTCATCAGGCAAATCAAACTATTTTCAATAAAGCCATAGATATATTCTATGGCTTTATTATTTCACAAATGATATAATACTAAAAAAGGAGGAGATATTATGAAAAAAGTAAGAGTTGGCGTTCTCGGCGGATACCGTGGAACAAGTATGATTAACTATTGCAAGCGTTCGAACCATGCAGAAGTAGTTGCAATCTGCGATAAATCAAGAGAGATACTGGAGGCACAAAAAAGTGCTGCAAAAGGACTTAATATCACCTTTTATGAGCGTTTTGAAGATTTCATCAATCATGATATGGACGCCGTTATACTGGCAAACTATGCAAACGAGCACGCTCCTTTTGCAATTACAGCAATGAAAAAAGGTCTTCACGTTTTTTCAGAGGTGCTCCCCTGCCAGACTATGAAAGAGGCCGTTGAACTCATTGAAACTTGCGAGGAAACCAAAGTAGTATATGCTTACGGCGAAAACTATTGCTATATGCCTGCCACAACCGAAATGAAAAAGCTTTACAGAAAAGGCGAAATAGGTGAATTTGAATACGGCGAATGTGAATATATACATAACTGCGAATCCATATGGCACAGCATTACCTACGGTGAAGAGAACCACTGGAGAAACAATATGTACTCAACCTACTACTGCACCCATTCTCTCGGTCCAATCATCCATATGACAGGACTTCGCCCCGTTTCAGTAACAGGCTTTGAAGGAACAAAAAATGAACGTAATTTAAGAGGCGGTTCCAAGGCAGGTCAGTTCGGAATTGAAATGGTAACCTTGGAAAACGGCGGACTTGTCAAAAGTATTCACGGCGGTCTTTATAAAAATTCAATATGGTATTCTGTATATGGCGGGAAGGGCAGAATGGAATGCGGCCGTGAAATACCGGAAACAGGTCACATCTATAAGCTCTATATAAACAAAGACGATGAATCAGGAGCCTACCATACTGCAAAGCTTGACTCCTATGAACCCAAAAATGAAATAGAAGCCGATGTTTCAGGCTTCGGTCATGGTGGCTCTGATTTTTACTCCATGTACCACTTTATAAACAGAATTCTCGGAGATGAAAAGGCTGATATCATTGATGTATACGAGGCACTTGATATGTTTCTTCCCGGTATGTTTGCTTACCGTTCAATATTAAACGGAGGAATTCCCATGGAAATCCCCAATTTAAGGGATAAATCCGAGCGTGATAAGTGGAGAAATGACACAGCCTGCACTGACCCTAAGGTAGCAGGTGATATGCTTCTGCCCACCTTCGCCAAAGGAACTCCCGAAATTGATAAATCCGTTTACGAAAAAATGGCAGGACTGTGGGAAGATGAATGCAATAAAAAAGAAGGCTACATAAAAGCAGCTCTTAACCAGAGCTCCAAAAAATAAATTTTCTTCTTGGCAAACCAAGCTTCATAGAGAAAAAACACCCTGATTTTCATCAGGGTGCTCTTTTATTTTAAAATCTCCATTGCCTTTTCAATATGCTCTCTGTCAAGACCTCTACCGATGCCATTTTTTATATGAACCAAATTATCACTTAAATCTCCCCAGCGGAAAAACTCATCATCGAAAATAACAAACTTTTCAACATCCGGATGCTCGGATAGCCATATTTTAATTTCCTCGCTTCTCTCAACGTAACTTAGCGAACCGGTTTTGTCATAAATTTCTATTCCTTCGCTCTTGAAGGTATCGACCATTTTCTTTCCCTTTTCTCCGATTCCTCCCTCTTTTTTATCCCAGTTTTTACGCCAGGTACTTGAAAGAACCACCAAAGCTCCTGTTTTATCAATAAGCTCTTTCAAAAATACCAGGCGTGATACGTCTATATTCTGCTCAGGATCTTCTTTTTCTCTGTCAAACCTGGCTGAATTCAACACTCCGTCTATATCCAGAAATATAACTTTCACATCAATCATCCTTTCAGTAAGTTATATGCTCTAATTATAACATTAAACCAAGTTTTTTTCAATTCCCTATTGCAAAATATATAGCTCTTTTCCAAAAAAATACTTTTTTCCTTGAAATTCATTTTAATCTATGATATAATCTTTTTGTTTTTTGATTATTTTGAAAAGGTGATGAGAAATGAAAAAGATAATATTGCCTGCAATTTTGATATTTTCATTAATTGCATCTTTGGTTTTATCATACGCTCATGATGCTTACACAGATAACTATAAAATCATATACGAAAATAATATTGTCTCTGTATGAGATAAGTATTGGTATGCATAAAAACTTTTATATTCATTTTTTATGAATGCACTATGAAATTAAAAAAGGAGCAAGGTTGAAATACGCCTTGCTCCTATACAGATAGTTAGTCCAACAAATTGGAATTGG
>JAFXHP010000113.1 GCA_017536285.1 Clostridia bacterium | reverse complement strand
CTATAAAATATGGAACGGATATCTTTCAAGGATAGCCATAGAAACAGACGATGAAGAGTTAAAAGAGAAGTTTTATTCAAACCTTTATCACAGTCTTATTAAACCTGTAGATATGTCGGGAGAAGAGCTACTTGGAATAAAAAATGAGCTCGTAACGGATTTTGCTACGCTGTGGGATCAGTATAAAACATCCCTTCCGCTTATCATGGCATTTTATCCCGATATGGCGGAAAAGATTGCAAAAGCACTGATTAATACAAGCGAAACCTTAGGAAGAATCCCCTGCTCCATAGTTCTTGCCGACAAATTCCCTTGCGAAGAGCAGGCAAAGATGCTGGGAATCATAACTCTTCTTAATGCCTGCCACTATGGGGTAAAAGGAATTGACAAAAAAACTGTTACAGATTGTATAAGACGTGAGCTTTCGCTTGACTCAAATAAAGACTTTATTAAAAACGGTACTTTTGAAAGGGCGACTCATATACTTGATATGGCAGATGCCTGCATATGTACTTTTGATATTACAGATGATGAATCACTTAAAACCGAACTTTTGCACCTTGCATCAAACTGGATTAATGCATATGATAAAAAAGACGGACTTTTAACCGAAAATTCGATATATTACGAAGGTGACCGTTACACCTACTCTTTCAGACTTCATAAATATATGGAGGAGCGTGTAAAGCTTGCAGGCGGAAAGGAAAGCTTTTCCGGACTCCTTGATGACTTTTTCGGATTCGGAAAAGAAAGTCTTAAACAGATAACACATCAGGGTGCTGACAGGGAAATATCAGAAACTGCTTACCACCGTTTCCAGGGCTTTAATAACGAATGTGATTTAGAAGCACCATATGCATACATATATGCAGGAAGACACGACAGATTATGTGAAATAATCCACGCGTGCGTTACTGACTCTTATAAAACCGGCAAAGGCGGACTTCCCGGAAATAATGATTCCGGCGGACTTTCTGCCTGCTTTGTATGGAATGCTCTCGGTCTCTTCCCTGTTCCGGGTACCGGAGAATTCCTGTTGGGCTCTCCTCATATTAAAAAAACCGAAATAAAGCTTTCAAGCGGAAAAGCTCTTTTCATCACTGCAGATAATTTATCACCTGAAAATTATCAGGTTGAATCCACTGCCTTTAACGGAAAAACAATCGAAAACTATACCCTTTCTGCAAAAGAACTTATGCAAGGCGGAAAACTGGAATTCAAGATGAAATAAAACACAATGGAGTTGATCAAATGAAAGTTGCTTTTTATGTTACCGATCAGAACGGTAAGAGACTTACGAAAACCATTGAAGATAATATGCAGTATAAAAATACCGATATAGTCGAAGAACAGGGCCATCCTGGAGATGTTGAATCTCGTCTTATTAACATTCACAGCGATGTTGAGCTTCAGACCTATGGCGGTATGGGCGGCGCATTCAGTGATACCGCTGCAGCCGTATGGTCGGCTATGCCCGAAGATAAAAAATCAGAACTCGAAAAGGCATACTTTGACAAAAAGGAGGGTATCGGCTACACCCTCGGAAGACTTAGCATAGGAAGCTGTGACTTTTCTACAGAGGACTATACTTATGTTAAAGAAGGTGACGAAACTCTTGACACTTTCGATATTTCCCACGATAAAAAAGCGGTTTTCCCTTTTATCAAGGCGGCAGAAAAATATACAGAACTCACTTTGTTTTCATCACCCTGGTCTCCCCCTTCCTATATGAAAACCAATAATTCAAGAATCGGCGGACACCTTAAAAAGGAATGTTATCCTCTTTGGGCTAAGTATTTCAGAAAGTATATTGAATCATGCAAAGAAAACGGGATTAACATCTGGGGCGTAACAATGCAAAATGAGCCGAGGCATCATCAGATATGGGAGTCCTGCCTCTATACACCCGAGGAAGAAGTGGCTTTTTTAGGCTATCTCGGTAAAGAGCTTGAAGGAAGCGGCGTGAAAATTCTTTGCTATGATCATTGCAGAGAAAGAGTTTACGAAAGAGCAAAGGCGATTTTAGAAAGCGACAACGGAAAATACTGTGACGGAATTGCATATCACTGGTACTCGGGCGACCACTTTGGAGAGCTTAAAGCATTCAATGCAAAATATCCCGATAAAATAAGCATCGAAAGCGAAGGCTGCCGTGCTATCCCGGGAAGCGGAATAAAAGAAGAATACAATCTGGAATTTGCCGAATACTATGCCCACGATATATCAGGATGCTTTAATAACGGAACGCATTATTTCTGCGACTGGAATCTTGTTATCGACGAAAATAATGGTCCTTT
>JAFXHP010000112.1 GCA_017536285.1 Clostridia bacterium | reverse complement strand
GCCGTAAGCACAGACCAGTATCCCTTTACAATTACCGTAACCTTCCCCGAAATGACGAAGGTTTCGGGCTGGTTATACTATCCCAGAACAGACAATGCAACAGGCGTATTTTTGGATTACACAATCCAGGGATCAACCGACGGAATTACCTTCAAGGATATTTATTCGGGAAGCTTTGACTATCTTGAGCCCGCCGCTACAAACTTCAAGCCCTCCGGTGCATCCTGGGGCGATACCGAAGTTAAGGCAATAAAGATTCTTGCAACAAAAACAAGAGGCGACAAGTATGCAACTGCCTGCGAAATCAAGTTCTTCACAGGCGGCGAAAAGGTTGAAGCATCAAAGCCTGCAGATAAGCCTGCAACACCTTCCGGCTCTTCCGGAAGCGGCAGCGCCGGTGAAAGAGTAAGCTCAACGGGACTTAAGCTTCTTCCCAAATCCGGCTGGAAGCTTACCGTAAATTCCGACCTTGGAAACTCCATCGGAAGAGCACTTGACGGTGATGTGAACACCTACTGGCATTCGCACTACACCCACGAAGGCCCCACAATAACCGGTCACGACAATCCTCCTTATTACCTTGAACTTACACTTCCCGAGGTAACGGAAATCGGAGGCGTGGTACTTGTTCCCAGACAGGACGGTAAAAACGGTCTTTTCTACAACGGAAATCTTTATGTGTCCGACTCCGATGACGGGGAATACTTCCTCTTAAAGCCTGACCTTGCTTTCTCAAACAGCCTTGCGGACAGAGAAATGCTCTTTGTTGCGAACCTTAAGGTTAAGAGAGTGAAGTTTGAAGCTACAGCAACTCAGGGTGGCTACGGCTGTCTTGCTGAATTTGACCTTGTTGCCAAAAATGAAGATAATAAAACCGTAAGCTTTGAAGAATACGATGCTATGGACAGACTTTATGCACTTTACGAAATAGACAGAAATCTGTTCAATGTTGAATATGAAGGTACAAACTGGGCAGGTCACGAGCCTCCTATGGCGTTTGACGGTGCGGAAACAACCTTCTGGCAGACAGATGCCGTTGATCAGGGCACATCGGTAAACCTTATGGTTGATATGCAGAGAGTAATCGGAGTAAAGGAAATAGTTTATATTCCGAGACAGACAGAGGATTGTCACGGCTGCTGGATGGGCGTAAACATCTGGGGAAGTAAGGACGGCGAGACCTGGGAGCCCGTTAAGGAAGGCCTTACATATGAAAAGGACATTACAACAAAGACCATAACACTTGATGAAGAGGTTTATTACAGATATTTTGAATTTGAAATATATGACTATTTCGCATCAAGAGTTTCCGCGGCAGAAATCAAGTTCTTCCAGTCGAGAGACGCAAAGGATAAGCTTAATTCAGCCGAGGGAGAGGAATATGTTCTTAAGATTGGCTCCAAGGATATAACCTATAAGAACGCCGACGGTGAAGGAACAAAGACAATTGACGTTGCACCTTATATTGTAAATGGCTCAACATTAATTCCGTTAAGAGGTCTTGTCGAACTGATGGGTGCCGAAATTACATGGGATGGCGAAACTCAGACGATAGGTCTTGATAACGGCATTTATGAAATGACTCTTCAGATATGCAACAAGCTTGTATATGTTAAGGATCCTAAATACGGAAATATTAAGTACACACTTCTCAATTTCCCCGTAATTACAGATAACCGCACATTTATCCCCGTAAGATTCGTATCCGAACAGCTGGGATATAAGGTGGCCTGGGACGGAGAAAGTCAAGAGATCACGATTACAAAATAATTAAAAAGAAAGACTTGTAAAAACAAGTCTTTCTTTTTGCTTTTCAGCCATATATTGTTTGACAGAACGTGAAAAATATGGTATACTAAATTGATAAATAATGCTTTGGAGGGAATGCTATGGCGGAAAAGGTTTTTAAAGTTCATCTTAAAAAAATGGTAGACCATTTTAAGCTTGAAGCAATTCACGAGCCTGAAAATATCGAAAAGATAAAAATTAAAAATTCAGATATTTTCAGACCCGGTATTCAGCTGGCGGTGGATTTTTTTGAGCATTTTGATAATACCAGACTTCAGCTTTTCGGAAAGGTGGAAATTGCATATCTTGCGAGTCTGACAAGCGAGAAAAGACTTTCTGTTTTGAAAAATCTCTTTTCTCACAATGTCCCTGCAGTTGTTATAACAAGAGGACTTGAGGTTTTTCCTGAATTTGTTGAGGCAGCAGAGGAATATGATATTCCTTTGTACAGAACGGGGAGCGGAAGCTCGGCTTTCATGAGTGCGTTGATTGCCTGGCTTAATTTAGAGCTTGCACCCAGAATTACCCGTCACGGCGTTTTGGTTGAAGTATACGGTGAAGGTGTGCTTATTTTGGGAGAAAGCGGAGTTGGTAAAAGTGAGGCGGCGGTTGAGCTTCTTAAGAGAGGTCACAGACTCGTTGCCGACGATGCCGTTGAAATTAAAAGAGTGTCTGCCATTTCAGTTGTCGGAAGTGCACCTGAAATCATCCGTCACTTTATAGAAATCCGTGGTATCGGAATCGTTGACGTAAGAAAAATTTTCGGTATGGGTGCTGTTAAAAACTCCGAGAAAATCGACCTTATTATAAATTTGGAACAGTGGGATAAAGAAAAGTCCTATGACAGACTTGGTATGGAAAACGAAACAACGGACATATTGGGAATTAAAATTCCTTCTGTAACCGTTCCCATCCGTCCGGGCAGAAACCTTGCCGTAATTGTTGAGGTTGCGGCGATGAACAACCGTCAGAAGAAGATGGGTTTCAATGCGGCTGAGGAATTAAGCGACAGAATAACAAAACAAATGGAATTAACTATGCTTGAAGAAGCAGAAGATGAAGACGAAGACGAAGAATAAGGAGTTGTAACTATGTATTATTTAGCAGTAGATTTAGGCGGTACAAATATAAAGGCAGGTCTTGTGGATGAAAATGGTAACATCTTAAACCGTGCACAGCGTCCTACGGGAGCTGAAAGAGGTTATGAAGAAATTGCAAAGGACATAAGTCTTTGTGCATTGGAAGCGGCGGAAACTGCAGGCGTTTCTCTTGATGAAATTGAATCTGTCGGCATCGGAAGCCCCGGAACAATTGATAATAAAAAGGGAATAATTGTTTATGCAAACAACATAAACTTCAGAAACACACCTTTAAGGGCTGAAATGCAGAAATATATCAATAAGCCCATATATATGGGTAACGATGCAAACTGTGCGGCACTTGGCGAATATGTAATGCTTAAACAGGATATGGATTGCTTCGTATTCGTAACATTGGGCACAGGCGTTGGCGGCGGTGTTATCATAAACGGTAAGCTTTTCACAGGCTTTAACGGTGCAGGAACAGAGCTTGGACACACCACACTCTTTATGGGAGGAAAGGAATGTACCTGCGGTAAGAAGGGATGCTGGGAGCGTTATGCTGCAACAACTGCGGTTATCGATATGACCAAGGAAGCGGTTAAAGAAAATCCCAATTCTTATCTTGCATCCCTCTGTGACGGAGATATTGAAAAGGTTGGCGGAAAAACCGCATTCACAGCAATGGAAAACGGCGATGAACTTGGAACGAAGATTGTTAATCAGTGGATAGAATATGTTGCTGAAGGCATTACAAACATGGTAAATATTTTCCAGCCTGAAGTTTTATCCATCGGTGGAGCAATCAGTCGTGAAGGCGACAGAATCTTAAAGCCTATCATAAAATATGTTGAAGAAAACCGTTATTCAAGAGATGTTGAGCAGACTAAAATTCAGATTGCCAAGTACGGTAACGATGCAGGCTTAATAGGTGCGGCGTTCCTCGGCAAACATTAATCGGAGGTAATTATGGAGCGTTTTTTCGAGAAAATTGCAAAAATTACAAAAGTAACGGAAAACGAACCGATGAAAAAACACACAACTTTCAGAATCGGAGGACCCGCCCGCTTTTTCGCAGAACCCGGATCCTCGGAAGAACTTATTGCTCTATTAAAGACTGCTAAAGAAAGCGGAATCAAGCCCATTGTTTTGGGCCGTGGTTCAAATGTGCTTGTGGCGGATGAAGGCCTTGATACACTTGTAATATCTATCGGAGAAAATTTTTCTGATATAAAGGTCGTAGGTAATGAAATATATGCCTCTGCCGGTGCATCGCTTTCTGCCATAGCTCAGGCGGCACTAAAAAACTCGCTTACAGGATTTGAGTTTGCATCAGGCATTCCGGGAAGCATCGGCGGTGCGGTTTACATGAACGCAGGAGCCTATGGCGGAGAAATGAAGGATGTGATTATAAAAAGCTTCTATATTGACGAAGATTTGTGTGAGAGAGAATGCACAGATCATGAATTTTCCTACAGAAAAAGCTTTTACACGGGCAAAGATTTTGTCATAACCGGTGCAAAAATTCGTCTTAAAGAAGGAGACGCGGCACAGATTGGCGAAAGCATGGCAAACCTTGCTAAAAAGCGCCGTGAAAAACAGCCAATTCAGATGCCCAGCGCAGGAAGTGTGTTTAAAAGACCTGAGGGGTATTTTGCAGGTGCATTAATTGAAGAGGCAGGTTTAAAAGGGTATCGTATCGGCGGTGCGGAAGTTTCTGCTTTACATGCAGGATTTATAGTTAATGCAGGAAATGCAACATGCAAGGATGTACTTGATTTAATTTCTCATATTCAGAAAACAGTTTATGAAAAAAACGGAGTAAAGCTTGAAACAGAGGTTAAAAAAATAGGATAGAAAAGTCTCCGGGAAAGGAATTTTGCTATGCGTTTTATAATAGTTACAGGTATGAGCGGTGCAGGAAGAACCCAGGCTTCGCATTGCATGGAAGATATGGGATATTACTGTATTGATAATCTTCCTCCGGTTTTGATAGATAAATTTGCAGATATATGCGGTCATTCTCAGGGGAAACTTGAAAAAGTTGCCCTTGTAATGGACCTTCGAGGTGGTTATCTTTTTGAGCAGCTTACCGATGAACTTGAGAATTTAAAATTAAACGGCTATGAATACGAAATTCTTTTTCTCGATTCAAACGAAGAGACGTTGATTAAAAGATACAAGGAAACAAGAAGAAAGCATCCGCTGGCATCCGAGGGATCTATACTGGAAGGAATACGCAGAGAAAGGGAAATTTTAAGTCAGATAAAAGCTGTTTCTGACTACATTATAGATACATCAAATATGACTCTCGGAAACCTTAAAAAGAAAATGGAAGAGCTGTTTTCCTGCGGGGAAAATAAGGATAACTTCCATGTGGAAGTGGAATCCTTCGGATTTAAATTCGGAATGGCTCTTGATGCGGATCTGGTGTTCGATGTGAGATTTTTGCCGAATCCCTATTATGTTGAAGAACTCAAAAAGAAAACCGGAACGGATAAAGAGGTTTGTGACTATGTATTCGGCGAAAAAGTTACATGGGAGTTTTGCGAAAAACTTTCCGATATGATGGACTTTTTGATTCCAAAATACATGGAAGAAGGAAAGAACAATCTTGTTGTGGCAATCGGCTGTACGGGCGGTAAACACAGAAGCGTCGCCGTGGCAGAGCATCTTGCTTCATATCTTAAAGAAAATGGAAATAATGTAGTAGTGACTCACAGGGATATTGACAGATAATTATAAATTGTAAAGGATGTAAGGATATGTCTTTTTCCTCTAAAATTAAAGACGAAATATTAAAAACAGACTGCAAAAACATGGGTTGCAGTCTTGCTTTTGTTGCGGGAATTTCGGCATTTGCTTTAAGCGTTGAAGATGAAATAGTTAAATTTTCCGTGGACAGCGAGGAAATGGGAAAGAGAATATCCTTCTTGTGTAAAAAACTTTTTTCTATAAAAGATGGAAAAATCGTGAAAAGCGGCACAGGGAGTGTCGGAAGAACTTTTGCTCTTGTTTATGAGGGCGATGAGGCCGAGGCTATCCTTAAAGGGCTATCTTTCAATAACAGCATTTCTGATGGCTATATTGAAAACGACATTTCCGCATTTATTAATTCTGAAGAGCGTCGTTTTTTCATTATGGGAGCATATCTTGGCGGAGGATTTATGATAGATCCGGAAAAGACGTACCATATTGAGTTCGTGGCGAAAAAAGAGCGTGCATTAGATGAGCTATCAATTATGCTTGATTCCTTTGGAGAAATACCTAAAAGAGTGAAAAGAGATAAATATCTTGTTATGTATCTTAAAAACTATGACAGCATAGAAAACATGCTAAATATAATAAATGCACATAAATGCATGATGGAACTTGCCAATATAAAAATTGAGAAAGAGCAGAAAAACGAGCTTAACAGACTTAATAATTTTGAAGTTGCAAATTTAGGGAAAACCACATGGGCGGCAAAGCAAATTATTGAGGATATTGAAACTATAATGTATACGGTGGGGCTTGATTCGCTCCCTGACAGCTTACAGGAAATTGCCCTTCTGAGACTTGCGAATCCGGAAGAAAGCCTTGCTAAGCTTGCCGAACTTTCCGGCCTTTCCAGATCGGGAGTTAATCACAGGCTTAAAAAAATAACAGAGATTGCGAGGGAGCTTGAATGAGTTATACACACTTACATTTACATACCGAATACAGTTTGCTCGACGGTGCATGCCGTATTGAAAAGCTCCTTGACAGAGCAGTCGAACTTGGAATGAAGCACCTTGCCATAACAGATCACGGTGCCATGTATGGTGTAATTGACTTTTATCAGGCGGCAAAAGCCAGAGGAATCCATCCTGTTATAGGGTGTGAGGTTTATACAGCAAGGCGAAGCCGCTTTGACAAAGAAAGCGGAATAGATAATAAGTATGGCCATTTAGTGCTTCTTGCAAAAAATCAGACAGGCTATAAAAATCTTATGTATTTATCTTCCGTGGGCTTTACAGAAGGTTTTTACTATAAACCGAGAATTGACATGGAAATTTTGAGAGAACATTCTGAAGGTCTTATCTGCTTGACAGCCTGCTTGAAGGGCGATGTGCCTTATCTTCTTCTTGAAGGAGATAAGGAAAAAGCTAAGGAACGCTTGCTTGAATATAAGGATATTTTCGGAAACGATAACGTATATATTGAAATACAGGACCACGGAATTGCGGAACAGCGTGAGGTAAATCCCATGCTTATTTCTCTTGCCAGGGAAACAGATACAAAAATTGTTGCCACAAATGACGTGCATTACATAAGGAAAGAGGATGCTAAATATCAGGATGTACTTCTCTGCATCCAGACAGGGCACACCTTGGATGAAGAAAACCGTATGAAAATGAGTACGGAGGAGTTTTATTTAAAGTCAGAAGACGAAATGAGAGAGATATTTTCCTACATTCCCGAAGCTATTTTAAATACCGAAAAAGTAGCGGAACAGTGCAATGTGGAGTTTGACTTTTCAAAATCCCATCTTCCTAAATTTGACGTGCCGGACGGCAAAACTTCGGAACAGTATTTAAGGGAACTTTGCGAAGCGGGACTTATCGAGCGTTACGGCGAAAATTCAGACAATATCTATAAAGAAAGGCTTGATTATGAACTCGACGTTATAACATCCATGGGCTATACCGACTACTTTCTGATAGTGTGGGATTTTATCCGCTTTGCCAGAAGTGAGAAAATTATGGTTGGTCCCGGTCGTGGAAGCGGTGCGGGAAGTATGGTGGCATACACTCTTCATATAACAAATGTTGACCCTATAAAGTACAATCTGCTTTTTGAGAGATTTCTTAACTCTGAACGTATCAGTATGCCCGATATAGATATAGATTTCTGCTATGAGCGTCGAGGAGAGGTAATTGACTACGTTAACCGGAAATACGGCTCTGACCATGTGTGTCAGATTATCGCCTTCGGTACCATGGCGGCACGAGGTGCCGTTCGTGACGTAGGACGAGTTTTGGGTATGAGCTATGCGGATGTGGATGTTATTGCAAAATTAATCCCAAAAGAGCTTAAAATGACCATAGAAAAGTCAATAGAGGTAAGTCCTAAGCTTAAGGAGGCTTACGATTCCACAGAAGAGGTTAAAAATCTTCTTGATACCGCAATGGCACTTGAAGGAATACCAAGAAATACTTCAACTCATGCGGCAGGAGTTGTCATTACGGATGATCCCGTAAGAGAAAGCGTACCGCTTCAGCTTAATGATGACGTCATAACAACACAGTTTGCAATGGGAAACCTTGAAAAACTTGGCGTTCTTAAAATGGACTTTCTTGGCCTTCGCACGCTTACGGTTATCCGTGATGCGGTTGCTAACGTGAAAAAGACCAGGGGAATAGAGATTGATATAGATCATATAGATTTCAATATTCCTGAGGTTTACAAAATGATTGCCGACGGAGACACCGCGGGAGTATTCCAGCTTGAAAGTCGTGGCATGACATCATTTATGAAGGAGCTTGCTCCTGCGTCAATGGAAGATATAATAGCAGGAATTGCACTCTATCGTCCGGGACCCATGGACTTTATTCCTCGTTATATTAAAAATAAGAAAAACGAGGACAGTATTGTTTATAAGACTCCTTTGCTTGAACCGATTTTATCCATGACCTACGGATGTATCGTATACCAGGAACAGGTAATGCAGATAGTTCGTGAACTTGGCGGATACAGCTTGGGAAGAGCCGACCTTGTTCGCCGTGCCATGAGTAAAAAGAAGATGGATGTCATGGAGAAAGAACGTAAAAACTTTATTTACGGCTCGGCTGAAGAAAATGTTCCCGGTGCTCTTTCAAAAGGCGTTTCGGAAGAAGCGGCAGGCGAAGTGTTTGATGAAATGATTGACTTTGCAAAATACGCTTTCAATAAGTCTCATGCAACAGTTTATGCAGTTGTGGCATATCAGACGGCATATCTCAAATATTATTATCCTGTTGAGTTTATGGCGGCAATGCTTACAAGCGAACAGGGAGATAGCGATAAGGTTGCAAATTATATCCGTTATTGTGCAGAGACAGGCATAAAAATCCTTCCTCCGGATGTAAATAAGAGCAGCGATGTATTTTTGGTTGAAGACGGAGGGATACGTTTTTCAATGGCAGCAATAAAAAATGTCGGAAGAAGCATAATAATCAGCTCTGTAAAGGAGAGAGAAGAAAACGGGGAGTTTACTTCGATAACAGATTATTGTCGCAGAATGAAAAGTGCCGATGTTAATAAACGTGCGGTCGAAGGTCTTATAAAATGCGGTGCATTTGATTTTATCGGAGCAAACAGAATGCAGATGCTCGCGGCGTATGAAGGTATTCTTTCCGGAATTTCCAAGGATGCGAAAAATAATTTAGACGGACAGATGAATCTTTTCTTTGACGACGATGATGAAGAAAAAGAATCTGATAAGGATGATTTTCCGAATATTCCCGATTGCAATCCCAAGGTACGTCTTGCAATGGAAAAGGAAGCGGCAGGAATTTATCTTACCGGACATCCTTTGGAAGAATATGTTCTTCAAATAAAAAACTCCGGAGCAGTGCCTCTTAATTTATTAAAAGAATGTGCCGCTATGTTTGCAGACGGAGATTATACCAGCCTTTCCGTTAAGGATGGAGAAATGATTAATATTTGCGGAATCGTTTCCGATAAAAAGGAAAAGGTTACGAAGTCGGGGCAGATTATGGCATTTTTAAATATCGAGGATATGACAGGCAACTTAAGAGTTGTACTTTTCCCGAAAACCCTTAAGGAGTGCGAAGAGCATACCACGGAAGATTCTGTAGTTATGATAAGGGGAAGAATAAACTACCGTGATGACGGAAGCTGTGAAATGATGGCGGAAAGCCTGTCGCCCGTCAAAGAGCTTAATTCTGAGCCTTTGATTATTGAAATTGAAGACCCCCTGGTTCTTGACAGGATAAACGAAGCTGTGCGTAAAAACAAAGGTGATGTGCCTCTGTTCATAAGCTATGAGGGCAAAGTTATACAGTCTGTTTATCTTGTAAACCGAACAGATGGACTTGTGAAATACCTTGAAAATGCCGGTTGCAGCATAAAAAAGGCTGAAAAATAAAATTTACTTGATTTTTTTATCATTATATTATATAATACCTTTATATTGAAATAAAACCTATGTTTGGAGGTGTAGCCAATGTGGACAGTTATTTATATGGTTCAAAGTATTGAAGATGCTAATAATTTACGAATGCTTCTTGAAGATGCGAATATACTGGTCAAAATAAAACCTGTCACAAAAGCTGCCGAAGGCGAGGCCAATGCATATGAAATTCTGATTCCCGAAACGGAAAAAGAGGAAGCTCATAAAATTATTATAGGAAGCGGATATTAAAAATAAGCAGGGAAAATCCCTGCTTATTTTTTGATAGTTTTTTAACAGGAACATTAGTAGAGGGTGATTGACATGAAAATCAGAAAAACAAAAATTATCTGCACTATCGGGCCGGCAACGGATAATCCCGAAGTTCTTAAAAGTATGATAAAAAGCGGAATGGATGTGGCCCGCCTGAATTTTTCACACGGATCTTACGAGGACCATAAAATGCGTATGGACGAGGTGAAAAAGGTGAGGGAGGAGCTTAAACGCTTTGTCCCGATAATGCTGGATACAAAGGGCCCTGAAATACGCACAGGTTCCCTTAAAGACGGCATGGCAAAAATTAAGGCGGGACAGAAATTTGTTCTGACAACAGAGAATATTGAAGGGGACAATGAAAGGGTTTCTGTTACATATAAAAATCTTCCCGGTGAACTGAGAAAGGGAGATATTGTTTTAATAGATGACGGACTTTTAAAACTTGAAGTAGTTGAACTTACAGAAAATGAAGTAATATGCATTTCAGATAACGATGCAGTTTTAGGAAATAAGAAAGGGATAAATCTTCCGAATATAACGGTTGATATGCCTTATGTCAGTGAAAAAGACAGAAACGATTTGCTTTTCGGAATAAAAGAAGATATAGATTTTGTTGCAGCATCTTTTGTAAGGAGTGCATCCGATATTTACGAAATCCGTAAGATATTGGAACAAAACGGCGGAAAGCATATAAAAATAATTGCTAAAATAGAGAACCGTGACGGAGTAAAAAATATCGACGAGATACTTAAGGCTTCTGACGGCATTATGGTGGCACGTGGGGATATGGGTGTGGAAATACCCATGGAGGAACTGCCGGGAATACAGAAGATGCTCATAAGAAAATGCTTCTTAATGGGTAAAATTGCAATAACTGCAACCCAGATGCTGGAGTCTATGATAACAAAACCTCGCCCCACAAGAGCAGAAATATCTGACGTTGCAAACGCCGTATATGACGGAACAAGTGCAACTATGTTATCAGGCGAAAGTGCAATAGGGGCTTATCCTGTAGAGGCAGTAAAGGCTATGGCCAGAATAGTTCTCAAAACTGAAAGTGCTATTGATTATAAAACCATGCTTAAAGATGCCCAGATGTCAAGGAATGTAACCGGTGCTGTAAGTCATGCGGCGTGCACTATGGCACAGGATATGGAAGCGTCAGCTATTGTGACGGTTACTAAAAGCGGTCATACCGCCCGTATGATATCGAAATATCGTCCGGAAAGTCCTATTATTGCTGCAGCTGTGGAAGAACGTGTTGCCCGCCAGCTTGCAATGAGCTGGGGAGTTGTTCCGGTAAAGGCAGAGGCTAAGGCAACGAGTGATGAGCTTTTTGATCACGCCATTGACCTTGCAAGAGATACCGGAATAGTTGACAGCGGGGACGTTGTGGTAATAACAGGCGGTGTTCCCATCGGAGTCAGCGGAACAACAAATATCGTTAAGGTGGAAATTGTTGGGCATGTACTTTGTCAGGGAAACGGAGTAAATCACTGTGCTGCCAGCGGAAATTTATGTGTTGCGGAGGATGAATCCGAAGCAAGAGCTAATTTCAAAGAAGGCAATATTCTTGTAATCCGTGAAACCACCAACGAAATGCTTGATATTCTTAAAAAATGCAGCGGAATAATAACCGAGGCTGACGGAAGTGCAAGTCATGCGGCAATAGTGGGAATGACACTGGACATTCCGGTTGTTACAGGAGTTACCAATGCCACGGCCATTTTAAAGTCCGGAACTGTGGCTACAATTGACGGATACCGTGGTATTGTTTACAACGGAATAACAAAAGTGATGTAAAAAAAATAAAAAATAATGTCAAAAAATGAAAAATACTCTTGATAATTTCTTCACATAGTGTTATAATATTATAGGATTTTTTTGAAAGGAGATATAAACATGAATTATTCACACGAAGTAGAAAACATGTGCATCGTGAAGAAAGATGCATGTCACAAGCCTGCGCCCATTCCTCAGGAAGGAAAGTGGACAAAGGCTACCGAAATCAAGGACATCAGCGGCCTTACACACGGTATTGGCTGGTGCGCACCTCAGCAGGGTATGTGTAAGCTTACCTTAAATGTTAAGGAGGGCGTAATTGAAGAAGCATTGGTTGAAACCTGCGGATGCTCCGGTATGACTCACTCTGCTGCTATGGCAGGCGAAATTCTTCCCGGAAAGACAATTTTAGAGGCATTAAACTCTGACCTTGTTTGCGATGCGATAAACACAGCTATGAGAGAGCTCTTCTTACAGATCGTATACGGAAGAAGCCAGACAGCTTTCTCCGAGGGCGGTCTTCCCATCGGTGCAGGTCTTGAAGACCTTGGTAAGGGACTTAGAAGCCAGATCGGTACAATCTTCTCTACAAAGGCTAAGGGCGTTAGATACTTAGAGCTTGCAGAAGGTTACATAACAAACATCGCTCTTGATAAGGACGATTGCGTAATCGGTTATAAGTTTGTTCATCTCGGAAAGATGATGGATATGATTAAAAAGGGTATGAGCGCTGATGAAGCTCTCGCTAAGGCATCCGGTCAGTACGGACGTTTTGACGACGCTGCAAAGGTTATCGACCCCAGAGAAGAATAATAAGGAGGATACTGAAAATGGCTTTATTTGAAAGTTATGATAGAAGAATTAAGCAGATCAACGAAGCTCTTTCTAAGTATTCTATAGCTTCTATTGAAGATGCAAAGAAAATCTGTGACGAAAAGGGTATTGACGTTGCAGGTATCGTTAAGGGCATTCAGCCCATCTGCTTTGAAAACGCTTGCTGGGCTTACATCGTAGGTGCTGCAATCGCAATCAAGAAGGGTGTTAAAACTGCAGCTGATGCAGCTACTGCAATCGGCGAAGGTCTTCAGTCCTTCTGTATTCCCGGATCCGTTGCTGACGACAGAAAGGTTGGTCTCGGTCACGGTAACCTTGCTGCTATGCTTCTTACAGAAGACACAAAGTGCTTTGCTTTCTTAGCAGGTCACGAGTCTTTCGCAGCAGCTGAAGGTGCAATCGGTATTGCAAGAAGTGCAAATAAGGTTCGTAAGGAACCCTTAAGAGTTATCCTTAACGGTCTCGGTAAGGATGCTGCTCAGATCATCTCCAGAATCAACGGCTTTACTTTCGTTGAAACAGAGTTCGACTACTATACAGGCGAACTTAAGATTGTTTCAGAAAAGGCTTATTCTGACGGTGAAAGAGCAAAGGTTCGTTGCTACGGTGCGGACGATGTTCGTGAAGGTGTTGCAATCATGCACAAGGAAGGTGTTGACGTTTCCATCACAGGTAACTCCACCAACCCCACAAGATTCCAGCATCCCGTTGCAGGTACATACAAGAAGGAGTGCATCGAGCTTGGCAAGAAGTACTTCTCTGTTGCATCCGG
>JAFXHP010000111.1 GCA_017536285.1 Clostridia bacterium | reverse complement strand
GTTACAAACTTAAACGAAGGCGAAAGCCTTCGTTTTTTTGTGTGCAGAAAACTAATTGTTATAAATTTAACAAATGTTTTTTATATCTTTTTGTGCAACTTTGGGAAATATAGAAAAAAGGACTTAAAATAGAAGCAAAAAGTTTGACAAAAAATCTTCAATGTGCTAAAATGATAATTGGTGAAAAACCGCATATTTGCGGGAATCTTTACCATCAGAACATTCAGGAAAGGACCGGATGAAATGAGCAGAAAAATTACTATTATAGGTGCAGGAAGCGTAGGATCAACAATTGCCTACACTCTTTCAATGGAGGATCTTGCAAGTGAAATTGTTTTAATTGACGTAAATAAGGACAAGGCGGAGGGCGAGGTTATGGATATTATCCAGGGAACCTGCTTCCGTGATCCTATTTCCGTGATTTCGGGTGACTATGAGGATGCCAGAGATTCTGACATCGTTATTATCACATCGGGTATTGCGAGAAAGCCGGGACAGACGCGCCTTGAGCTTACGCAGACCAACGTTGACATTATAAAGTCAATCACGCCTTCCATCGTAAGCGTTGCACCCAATGCCTTATATGTCATCGTAAGTAATCCCGTTGATATAATAACTTATGTATTTACAAAAATTTCCGGACTTCCCGAAAATCAGATAATAGGCTCGGGAACGCTTCTTGATACGGCAAGACTTCGTTTTGCCCTTTCCGAACACTTTAACATAGCACAGAAAAACATCCATGCCTATGTTTTCGGCGAGCACGGCGATTCGTCCTTCGTACCCTGGAGCTGTACACAGATATCAGGTGCTATGCTTGATGAGTACATCGAGGTAATGACAGAGGCAGGTAAATATTCAAGCTATCTTGACTGTGATTCCATGGAAGAATATGTGCACACTTCGGGCGGTGAAATTATAAAGTACAAGGGTGCAACCTACTATGCGGTATCAGTTTCCGTATGCCGTCTTTGCAGAATGTTACTTTCTGCTTATGATTCCATAAATACGGTGTCATCAATGATGCACGGCGAATACGGACTTGAAGATATCTGCCTTAGCACCCTTACTATTATCGGACCAAACGGCGTACAGGGTAAAATGCCTGTGAGACTTACAAATGAAGAACTTACAAAGCTTCACGCAAGTGCGGATAAGCTTCGTGAAACAATGAGACATATAAAAATCTGAGGAGGCAACAAGATGAACTTTAGTTACTATCCCGGTTGTACGTTAAAAACCAAGGCTAAAGAGCTTGATGTATATGCTAAAAAGTGTGCCGAGGTTTTGGACTTCAGCCTTACGGAAATTGAAGACTGGCAGTGCTGTGGGGGAGTATATCCCTTAAGCAAGGACGAAATTGCAACAAAGCTATCCTCCGTCCGTGCACTTAATGCCGCAAAGGAAAAGGGAGAGGATTTGGTTACCGTCTGCTCTGCCTGTCATCATGTTATAAAAAGAGTAAATAATGATATAAAAACAGATTCTTCCATAAGAGAGAAGGCAAATAACTATATGGGACTTGCCGAAGCTTACGCAGGTGAAACCAACGTGCTTCACTATCTTGAAGTTCTCCGTGATAAGGTCGGCTTTGATAAATTAAGAGAATCTGTTAAAAATCCTCTTACGGGAAAGAAAATCGGCGCTTACTACGGATGTCTGCTTCTTCGTCCCGGCAAGGTTATGGCTTTTGACGACCCCGAAAACCCCACCATTATGGAGGATTTCATAAAAGCTCTCGGAGCAGAAGCGGTAGTTTATCCCTACCGTAACGAGTGCTGCGGCGGCTACATAAGCCTTAAGGATAACGAAACAAGTGAAAAGATGTGCAAAAAAATATCAGACAGTGCAAAAGACTTTTCAGCCGATATGTTAATTACGGCCTGCCCCTTATGTATGTATAACTTAAAGAAAAACGGATCGGAAATCCCCGTAGTTTACTTTACCGAGCTTCTTGCCGAAGCTCTCGGCGTAAAGGAGGGTGAATGATGGATAAGACATATGCAAAGGAAAAGATAAAGGAAATAAGCGGTGCCAATCCTTCAAAATGCATGAAGTGCGGAAAATGCTCCGCAACATGCCCCGCCTTTGACGAAATGGATATAAAGCCTCATATGTTTGTGTCCTACGTTGAAAAGGGAAATATTGAAGCACTGGCTGAAAGCAAAACCCTGGAGCGTTGCTTATCCTGCTTTGCCTGCATCGAGCGTTGCCCGAGAGGTGTTGAGCCCGGAAGACTTATTGATGCTGCAAGACAGGTTGTAATAAGAGAAAAGGGCAAGGATTTGCTTAAAGCAGAGGAAATACCAAACCTTATTGATGAAGACACTCCCCAGCAGCTTTTGATGAGTGCTTTCAGAAGATTTAAGAGGTGACAAAATGCAGAGAATCGGAGTTTTTGTCTGCCATTGCGGAAGCAATATCGCTGCAACGGTTGACGTTAAAAAAGTTGTTGAAATAATAAAAGAAGAGCCAGGTGTTGTTCACGCTGAGGACTATGCGTATATGTGTTCCGAGGCAGGTCAGGCGTTAATTGCCGCTGCCATAAAGGAAAAGGAGCTTTCGGGAATCGTTGTATGCTCCTGCTCACCCCGTATGCACGAAGGAACCTTCAGAAAGGCGGCGGAGCGTGCAGGCCTTAATCCTTATATGGTTGAAATTGCCAATATCCGTGAGCATTGCTCATGGATTCATAAGGATATAACCGAGGCAACTGAAAAGGCAATCATTTTGGCCCGTGCCGCAGTTGCAAAGGTAAACCTTAATACACCCCTGATGCCCGGTGAAAGCCGTGTTACCAAAAGAGCTTTGGTAATAGGCGGCGGTATTGCGGGAATTCAGTCGGCACTTGACATTGCAGATGCAGGCTATGAGGTTGATATTGTTGAAAAAACACCCTCCATCGGCGGAAAGATGGCACAGCTTGATAAAACTTTCCCCACACTTGACTGCTCTGCTTGTATTTTAACCCCAAAAATGGTGGAGGCAGCAGCCCACGAGAAAATCAATATCTATACATACAGCGAGATTGAAAAGGTGTCGGGCTTTGTGGGCGACTTTACCGTTGATATCCGCAAAAAAGCAAGATATGTTGATATGACAAAGTGCACAGGCTGCGGTGTCTGTCAGGATAAATGCCCCTCCAAAAAGGCAAAGAGCGAATTTAATCAGGGACTTAATTTAAGAAGCGCCATTTACACTCCCTTTGCTCAGGCAATTCCCAATGTTCCCGTAATTGATACAGAGCATTGCACAAAGTTCAAAACAGGAAAGTGCGGCATCTGTGAAAAGGTTTGTCAGGCAAAGGCGATAGATTATAATCAGAAGGACGAAATTATAACTGAAAAGTATGGTGCAATAGTTGTTGCAACGGGCTTTGATATGATAAAGCTTGATAAGTACGGCGAATATGCCTACGGTGAGAGCAAGGATGTTGTTACAAGCTTGGAGCTTGAACGTATTATGAATGCGGCAGGCCCCACGAAGGGACACTTGGAACGCCTTTCAGACGGTAAAGCTCCCAAGGAAATCGTATTCATTCAGTGTGTGGGAAGCAGATGTAATGACGAGCGAGGAAAGAGCTATTGCTCCAAAATTTGCTGTATGTACACTGCAAAGCACGCTATGCTCATTCGTGATAAATACCCGGATGTAAACGTAACCGTGTTCTACATTGATGTCAGAACTCCCGGTAAAAACTTTGACGAGTTTTACCGCCGTGCGGTGGAGGAATACGGTGTTAACTATATAAAAGGTCAGGTTGGTAAGGTATGTGTCGAGAGCGACGGAACATTGCTTGTTAACGGCGTCGATCTGCTTTCAAACGAGCAGATTAAAAAGAAAGCGGATATGGTTGTTTTAGCTGCGGCAATTGAGCCCGATCCTTCCGTAAGAAGCATTGCAACAATGCTTACCGCAAGTATTGATACAAATAACTTCCTGACGGAGGCTCATCCCAAGCTTCGTCCTGTGGAATCGCCCACAGTAGGTGTGTTCTTATCTGGTGTGTGTCAGGGACCAAAGGACATTCCCGAAACAGTTGCTCAGGCAGGTGCGGCGGCAGTAAAGGCGATAGGCTTGCTTGCAAAGGATAAGCTTATGACGAATCCCTGCACCGCAAAAGCTGATGAGCTTATGTGTAACGGATGCGGAAATTGTGCAAAGGTTTGCCCCTACGGTGCAATTTCCTATGAAGTAAAGCTTGTAAATGACCACGGAATTAAGGAAGAAAGACGCGTTGCGGTTGTAAACAACGCTCTTTGTCAGGGATGCGGTGCCTGCACAGTAACCTGCCCCTCAGGTTCAATGGATCTTCAGGGCTTTTCCAACAGACAGATTATAGCGGAGGTGGATGCGATATGCCGTTAACAAACGAAGAATTTAAGCCCAAGATTGTGGCGTTTTGCTGCAACTGGTGCTCCTATGCCGGTGCCGACCTTGCGGGAAGCAGCCGTCTTTCCTACAGTGCCGACGTTAAAATTATAAGAGTGCCCTGCTCCTGCCGTGTAAATCCCATGTTTATTCTGCGTGCCTTTGAAAAGGGAGCGGACGGAGTTATAATCTGCGGATGTCACCCGGGCGACTGCCACTATTCAACGGGTAACTACTACGCAAGACGCCGTATGACGCTGTTATTCTCAATGCTTGACTTTATCGGTGTTGAGCGTGGCAGAACAAGAGTTGAATGGGTATCTGCGGCAGAGGGCGTTAAATTTTCACAGACAATGACAGAATTTGTTGACAAGATAAAATCCCTTGGTAAAAACGTAAGATTGGAGGACTTAAGATGCAAAGACTGATTGAAAGAGCAAAAGAGCTTCTTAATGGCGGCGAAGTTAAAAGAGTCCTCGGCTGGAAAAAAGGGGATATGGGATATAACCACGAGCCTTATTTCTTTAACAGTGCAGAAGAGCTTCAAGACTTTATCTATGACGGATTTTCAGGCGCAAATTTAAGCAAATTTATGATTGAAGCTTCCAAGCTGGAAGGAAAAACACTTGTATTCTTAAAGCCCTGCGACACCTACAGCTTTAACCAGCTCTTAAAGGAAAACAGAGTAAAAAGAGAAGCTGCCTATATAATAGGCGTTGGTTGCAAAGGAAAGCTTGATATTGAAAAAATCAAGGCAAAGGGCATAAAGGGAATCCTTGAAATTGAGGGAGCGGAAGAGTTTTCGGAAAACGAAACACTTAAGGTTAAAACCCTTTACGGTGAAGAGGAAGTTTCCTATAAGGAAGCTCTTCTTGGCAGATGCCATATGTGCAAGGGCAAGGAGCATAAGATTTATGACGAGATAATAGGGGACAGCGTAGATACAGCCGACGAGGAAAGATTTGCCGAGGTTGAAAAAATCGAAGCTATGACACCCGAAGAAAGATTCCGCTTCTTCAAGGCGGAGCTTTCAAAGTGCATCCGCTGTAACGCCTGCAGAAACGTATGCCCCG
>JAFXHP010000110.1 GCA_017536285.1 Clostridia bacterium | reverse complement strand
GGATTTGCCACTGGCATAACGAAATTTTATTCGGTTGTGTTTTTCTATATATTCAAAACTTTTATCCATAAATATATCTTAGCACATATTTGCAGGTTTGGCAATATTTTTTACCGAAACCGCAATTTACATTTCTTTTTTTATGTGATATCATCAACGTTGAGGCGAAAAATATGAAAAATGATGTTATTAAAAGTATACCTGAAAACAAACTGATTGTAATAATCCGAGGCGTAGAGGAAAATAAGCTTTTGCCTCTTGTAAAGGCTATGTACGATGGAGGAGTGCGGCTTGCAGAACTTACCTATGATAACAGCGGAAAGGTTGAAGATAGCCGTACAGCGAAAAACATATCTATGCTTAAAGAACACTTTGGCGATACTATGCACATCGGTGCCGGAACGGTGACGGACACAAAAAAGGTGGAGCTTACCTATAAGGCCGGCGGTGAGTTTATTATATCTCCCGATACAAATGAAGCTGTAATTAAAGCCGCTGTAGAGCATGGTGTAGTATCTATCCCCGGTGCACTTACTCCCACGGAGATACAGAAGGCTCTGAACTGCGGGGCGGATTTTGTCAAGCTGTTCCCTGTAACAAGCATGGGACCTGAATACGTAAAGGCCGTTAAAGCCCCCTTAAGCAACATAAAGATGCTGGCGGTGGGAGGAATAGACTTAGATAATATTAAGGCATATCTTAAATGCGGTATATGCGGCTTTGGCATAGGCTCAAATATCATAGATAAAAAGCTCCTTGCATCATCTGACTATGGTGCAATCACAGCCCTTGCTGAAAAATATGTAAATGCGGTGAGGGGGTAATGCTTTTGGCAAACTACATAACAATAGATGGGGGCACTACCAATACCAGAATTAATCTGGTACTGGGAGGAAAGGTTGTAGGCACCGTGAAAATGAGCATCGGAGCAAAGCACAATGTGAGTGGCAATGCAGAATACAAAAGGCAAATTAAAGTTGCTATAAAAACATTACTTGACAATAACGGCATTGCCGAAGGTGATATATGCAGCATACTTTGCTCCGGGATGATAACATCGGAATATGGCTTGTCAGAGCTTCCGCACACGGATTTACCCTGCGGTATAAAAAAGCTTCACGACACGATGCAGCGCACAAAAATAGAAGATATATCGCCCATACCCTTTGTATTTGTGAGGGGTATAAAAGCGGGCTGCACGTCGATTGCAACTTCCGATATGATGCGCGGCGAGGAAACGGAGCTTATGGGGCTTTCGGAGAGTCTTTCAGCGAACACTCTTTATGTTCTTCCCGGCTCCCACTCAAAGCATATAATGACGGATGATGCCGGCAGAATATGCGATTTTCATACGGAATTTACGGGAGAGCTTATTGAGGCGGTGGCAAAAAACACCATCTTAAAGGATATAATTATGCTTGACTATGCCGATTTGGATTTTGCCTCACTTCAGGAAGGCTTTGAGTATTGCTGTGAAAACGGCGTAAATGCGGCATTTTTCAAGGTGAGGACGCTCAAAACCCTTTTCGGATATTCGCTTCTTGAATGCACCTCCTTTTTTATAGGTGCGGCAATGTGCAGCGAGATAAAAAATATTATAAAGTCCGATGCAAAAAAAGTTGTAATCGGTGGCAGGAAACAGCTTCGGCAGAGTATGGAGTATCTTATAAAAGAAAACTCCGGAAAAGAAGTTTTTGCGGTAAGTGAAGAAGATTCAGCTAATGCGACAACTTACGGAATAATAAAAATATTTGAATACGGGGAGAAAACATATGAGTAATGCAAGTGAATTTACAAAGGTTCTTTATCCGCCTTTTGAGGAGAGCTTTGATAAAAGCATACGCAAGTGGCAGGGCTGTCCCACTATTGCTATAACCAAAGGCGGAAGAATATATGCAGGATGGTATACCGGAGGAAGCAGAGAGCCTCATATAGATAATTACAATCTGCTCAAATACAGTGATGATTACGGAAAGACCTGGTCCGAGCCGATATTCGTAATACCGGGAAGTCACGAGCATTTAGTGCAGGCCCTTGACATACAGCTCTGGTGTGCACCCGACGGCAGATTATTTGTTTTTTGGGTACAGAATAATTTAGAGGAGGCAGGGATTGGCAAGGTTGGTTTTTACTCCGACGGATATATGTTTCTTGATAAAACCCACGCACAGTGGATGATGGTATGCGATAATCCCGACAGCGTAAATCCTGCATTTTCTGAGCCGAGATGCATAGATAAGGGCTTTTTACGCTGCAAGCCACTTTGCACCAAAAGCGGAAGATGGATACTCTTTAACTATTCCCAGGACTCAAATAATTATGAATACTCTGTCTCTGACGATAAAGGAGAAACCTTTACAAGACTTAAGGGGGCAAAAAAAATACCTACTCCTTTTGACGAGAGTATGGCATATCAGCTTAAGGACGGCAGTATAAGAATGTTCGCCCGCACATACACGGGAGAGCTTGCAGAAAGCACATCCTTTGATGACGGAGAGACATGGACGCCTTCGATTTCTTCAGGAATTGCCAGCCCCAACACAAGATTTTTTGTGGCAACGCTACCTTCGGGAAGTGTGCTCCTCATTAACAATGACCACAAAATACAGAGAACAAATATGACTGTGTACCTTTCTGAGGATGACGGAAAGACCTGGAAGTATAAGCGTCTGTTAGATTCTTCTCCGAACACATCCTATCCCGATGTGGATTTTTATAACGGAAGAATCTACCTTATATACGACAAAGAGAGATTACCTAACGGCAAAATTCTGTTTACGTCCTTTACCGAGGATGATATTAAAAATCCTGATTACGAATTTGAGATAAACTGCATAAGTCGGGTTGAGAGAAATATATAGGATTAGTCCGAGGAAATAACTTGTTACCTATGATGGGTGCAGGTTTTTGAACACAGTTCGGCTGTGCGGGCCCCGTCAATTGAGCGTCTTCAGCTGTGCGGGCCCCCGTCAATTGGATGGATTTTATACAAAAAGAACACTCCCTATTGAAATGAAGTGGGAGTGCTTTTTTTGTATTGGAAAATACTTTTAACAGTATTTTGAATGATGAACCTTGAAAAATTCCTCGCATTCCTCCAAGGGAGGAGCCTTTGTATAGTACCAGCCCTGGATGTAGTCACAGTGTGAGTCTGACACAAGAGTGTTCTGCTCCTCCGTTTCCACGCCCTCGCAGATTACAGGCATATCAAGATTATGTGCCAGTGCAATTATACCGGAAAGTAAATCTTTGCCACGTTTGGTATCGGTTTTAAGGAGAATATCACGGTCGATTTTAACTATGTCAATGGGATAGTCGCAAAGATTGGAAAGGGAAGTATAGCCGCTTCCAAGGTCGTCAAGATAAATCTTGAAGCCAAGCTCTTTGCAGAGCCTTACGTTCTTCTTTGCGGTTTCCATATCTTTTTCTATAGCATCCTCCGTTATTTCGATTGCCAGCTTGGATTTATCGAAATCATATGAGTCCATAATCTTTTTTAGCTTATCAATGCAATCTTCTTCAGAAAGGGTTATTCTTGTGAAGTTGCAGGAAATGGAAATATCCTCATATTCGGTGCCTTTCCACTTTTCCAGCTGACGGCAGGCAAGCTCAAACATATAAAAGTCATGCTTGCTGATAAGGCCGGTCTTTTCCATATGAGCGATATAAAAACCGGGGCCTTTTACTCCTTCTTCCGGCTTATCCCATCTTGAAAGAGCTTCTGCCGAAACAAGCCTTTTGGTCTTGTTATCAACCACAAACTGAAGATACATCTTAAACTCGTTATTTTTAATGCCCTCTAAGATGCTTTCGGTAGCCTTTGCCGTTTCGACATCGCGGGCAACATTCTTCTTTTCTGTCTCCAAAGCAGCCGTTGCCCTGTTTTTTTCGATTTTCTTTATGCGGAAAAACAGTGTTGCCAGAAATATTGATTGAACAAAAAATGCAGATATGGCTATAATCATTATTATCTTTTCCATTTTCTGTACTCCTCCTTGTATATTTTTATTTCCCTTAAAGTTTATCTGATTTTTCCACGCTCTTTACCGTGGAAGAAATTATGTACTTCGGCCTTCCTTTTATCTCTTCGTAGATGCGGGCGATGTAGTAGCCTATTATTCCGAGGCTTATCATTATGATGCTACCTATAAAGATGGTAATTATTATTACCGTTGTCATGCCTTCCAGTGCTCTGCCGATAATTTTATCGATAAGTGCCCAGACACCGAAGATTACCGAGATGGCAAGCATTACAAAGCCAAGAAACGTTACTATCTGCATAGGGGCGGTGGAATAGGAGGTGATGTTTGAAAGGGCGTATTTAAAAAGCCCTTTTGTTGACCATTTGGATTCCCCGTCAACACGCTCTGCCACATCATAATAAACTGTTCCCTTATTATAGCCTACCCAGTAGGATATTGCCCTGAAAAAGCCTCTCTCAGGCATTTTGTTAAGCACATCGATAACTTTTCTGTCCAGAAGCTTAAAGTCCGAAGAATTGGCCATATCGAAGCCTGCCATACGGCTTATCACGGAGTAGAAAATTCCGGCACCGAAGCTTTTAAGTTTGCTTTCCCGGCCTCGTTCGTTTTTTATTCCTTCTACTATTTCTGCACCTTGCTCCCACAGGCGATACATTTCAACGATTTTCTCCGGCGGATGCTGGAGATCGGCATCAATTACGACGGCACAGTCTCCGCATGCGGCAGAAAGGCCTGCGGATATTGCGGCTTCTTTTCCGAAATTTCGGGAAAAGTGCAGACCTGTCACATTCTCTTTCTCTTCTGAAAGCTCAGCTATCATTTTATAGGTTTCATCACCGGAGCCGTCATCTATAAAGATAAATTCACTTTCAATGTTATTTGCCGTAAGAAGAGAGTGTATTGCAGAGTGTACAAGCTTTATGCACTTTTCTTCGTTGTAGGCGGGAATGATTACGGATAACATAAAATCACCTTACTTTTCCAAGAACAATGTTTCCAATTGAGTAACCGGCATCGGGCGATAGAAGTAATAGCCCTGGAACATATCGCATCCGGCCTTTATTACAATGTTTTTTTGCTCTTTAGTTTCTATTCCTTCGCACAGTGTCTTAAAACCAAGATCATGAGCGGTTCTGATAATGTTTTTTAGGATTACAAATCCGGTTTCGGTTATTGCGTTTTGAGTTATGTCTTTATCAATTTTTACAATGCTTATATCAAAATCGTTAAGGTCGCCGAACCCTGTATAGCCTTTGCCGAAATCATCAAGAAGGATTAAAACCCCCTTTTTCTTAAGTTGGGTTAAATTATTCACCATTACGGTTTTTTCGTTGTCGGAAAGGTCTTTGTCCTCCAGTATTTCAACGGCGATGCAGGAATAGTCTATGCCGTATTTGTCAACTATGTTTATTATATTTTCTGAAAGGTTTTCATCACAAAGAGTGTTTCGGGAAAAGTTTATTGTATAAACATATTTTGAACGCTTTTCCTTGTCGCTTGCAATCCATTTACAGTTTTTTTCAAAAATATAGTAGTCAAATTTCTCGTTCAGTCCCACATTATTTACCGCAGAAAGGAAAAAGTAGGGGGTGAGAACACCTTCTGTTTCGGAATTAAGACGAGATAAAACTTCCGCCCCGATAATTTTTTCTGTTCCGGCATCCAATATGGGCTGATATTCAAGGAAAAATCTGTTGTTGTCAATTTCATTTTGTATGTTGTTTTCAATTTTGATTTTTCTTTCAAATTCTTTTCCGTTTGCACTGTCCCACCGGTGATAAAGAACATCTTTGTCTTCTGCTATGCTGCAGGATTGCTTTGCTCTTCCCAGAGCCGTTTTGAAAGATACTTCTGCTGAGCTGGTTACTATATATCCGAAATGTATGCTGACAATATTAACAGCACCGTGCTTTGCAAAAGCTTTATTGATTTCTTCAAAACATTCTTCGATGCGTACGTTTAATTCCTGGGGACTTAAGCTGTTAAAGGCGATGAAGCTTTCGCTTCCGTAAAGGGAAAGCTCACCGTTTACGGTAAGGCACAGGTGGCTGAAAAGAATATTTTTAATTTGTTCGTGTATTCTTCTTGCCTTTGATTCCGAATAAAGCCTTTCAGCACTATCAAGGGATGTGGAAATGTAAATGAGTGTGCAACTTTTTCCCAGGGAAGTTGCTTTTTCAAAATCATTTTCTATTTTTCCGATACTGCAAAAGCTTTTTTTTGCCGAGCCTCGTGACGTCATCACCGACTTCATGGTAAAGTACAGACCAAACAGTCCGAGAGCAAGGAAAAACATTGCAAGAATCGTTATAATAACATAAGGATATTCAAAAAAATTCATTTTGTCTTACTCCTGCCATCTATTTTTCAAAGATAGGAAACTCCTTTGTTCCAGCTGTCCGGGAAAGTCCAAGGTCATGAGCTGCTTTCATGCACTTTTCAATGTCGCATTTTGCGGCTTTTTTTCTTCTTATAATTTCCTTAATAAGAAGGAAGGGATTTTCCTTAAGCATTGCCCTGATAATTTCAGATTTGGGTTTGCCGCATCTTTTGTATTCTGCAAGAATTTCCAAAAGTGCATAGCTTATAGTTCTTTTGTCAAAGCTTTTGCCGGTGACATTCTTAAGCCATGAAGCATAAGCTAAATACCTATCTGTGTCGGTTTTTTCTTTGAAATATATGCCGCTTATATAAAATTCCTTTGTGTCGGGATCCATTTCCTCAGCCAGAACACCGTAGTATTTTTGCTGGATTTTAAGAACTTCTGTATGCTGTCTTTCCAGCGTTGTGCTTGTAATCTGCTTATCGTGGAGTCGGTATAATAAAAGGCACTCGGGGAGAATTTCCATTTTTTCGCCTGCCATTGCCATTCTGGTCCAGAGTTCCAGATCCTCTGTGCAGGTCAGAGAAGTGTCATAATTAAATTTCTTCATAACCTCAGCTTTTGCAAAAACTCCGGGATGAAGAATTGGGTTTGAAACAAGGAGCATTGCTCTTATGGCATCATTGTCGCATCTTCCTCCGGCACCGCCTGATGCAAAAACTCCGTTCTTCATGGTCATAAACCTGCAGGAGGACAGTGAAATATCGCTGTTTTCCTCCATGAATTTATATTGCTTTTCAAATCTTTCCGGAAGGGAGATGTCGTCTGCATCCATTCTGGCAATATATTTGCCTGAAGAAAGAGAAATTGCTTTATTTAAGGATGCGGGGAGCTTTAAGTTAACTTCGTTGCTATGAACTTTAATTCGTTCGTCTCTTTTTGCAAAATCAGAAAGAATATCATAAGTGGAATCATTAGAGCAGTCGTTTATCACAATAAGTTCCCAGTTTTTATATGTCTGATTTATGATACTTTCTATTGCTTCGGCAAGGTATGCCTCGCCGTTATATACACTCATTATTACAGAGATATCAGGCTTCATAGGTTTTCAACCTTTCTTCAAAATAGTCTTTAATCGTTTGCAGAAATTAAGAAAATAAAATGCTGTTTTATATAAATCATTTTTCATAAGAAATACGGATATTTTGCTTTTTGGAGATATTTTCCCAAAGCTTGCCTGTCTGATTTTTTCTTCGTGCATTGAATTTTTAATGTTTTCTTTAATTGCCTTTAAGCTTTCTTTGTAATTGCCCTCCGCTGCGGAGGCAAGGATAGTAAAGCACATAAAGCAGGAATAGCGACATAGCTGTGCTTCAAAATCAATTATTTTTCCTGTATCATTTTTGCTTAATTCATTAATAACATCTTCAACCAGGAAAATCTGTTTTGTGTTAAAGGCCTTTGAAAGGGAGCCTTCCCTTACATTATATAAATAAGCCGCTTTTTTGCTTATGTAAACGCTTTTAGCATGAAGATATGCGGGAAAAACGCAGCATAAATCCTCGCCTAAAGAAATTTTTTCACTTACGTTAAGCTGCAGGGGAGTAATAAAGTCCCGTTTAACGGCCTTTCCGGAAAGATAATATGAAACATGATTCATGTTTTTATCCATTAAAAGCTTCGGGAAAAGGTGGCTTTTAATATCACTTTCCGAATAAAGTCCTTCTTTAAGGGTATCATCCGTGATGCATACGGTGGTAGAGTTTTTAACCCATTTGTATGCAAAGGAAACAATTTCAGGGGAAGATTCTTTTATTATTTCATATGCACATTCCAAAGTGTCCTTTTCGATAAGGTCATCGGAATCTAAGTTAAAGACATAATCTCCTGTTGCAACCCTTATCCCTGCTCTTCTTGCAGAGGCAAGGCCGCCATTCTCTTTATGAACTACTTTTATACGGGCATCCTTTTCGGCGTAGCTGTCGCAGATTGAAGGACAGTTGTCGGGAGATCCGTCATCCACCAATATGAGCTCGAAGTCGGAAAAGGTTTGTCCCAAAACGCTTTCTATGCAACCAGGAAGGTATTCTTCGACTTTATATACAGGAACTATTACAGAAAAAAACATATCTTTCACCTTATTTACTTCTTAATCCTACCAGTATTTTCATGAGGAAATACTGCCTTGACTTCATGCAGTACGCAAAAATTCTTTGCTTAAGGGGAAGTTTTCCCAATGGGTATGTCTTTAAAACCCTCCTGGAAAGCTCGTGAGTGCAGATTGCCTTAAGCCGTTTTTTCAATTTGCCGTAGCTTATATTATTATCTTTTGCATTAAATATTTCCTGAGTGCATAAAACTCTGCACATTGCCTGCCAGAATCTGTCGATGTAAATCTGATATTCTTCTTTATTTATGTCCTTACAAAATCTTTTTTCAACCTCGTTTACGAAAACAAGGCTTTTCTCAAATCTGTCCTTTTTATAGGATTTTGATATGGAAGAGTCATTTCTTACATAATTGTAAAATGCTTCGTTAATTCCGGTTGCTTTCCTGATGCAGGATATATAGTCAACCATGAAAAGAGCATCCTCCGAAAGCATTTCCCGCTCGGAGTTAAATGTAATGTTATTTTCATCGATTATTTTTTTCTTAAAAAGATTTTTCCAGATGCTCATTCCGTATTTACTGTCATCAGCATCTTCCGGGGAAGCTCCGACTATTCCCATGCGAAGCTTTTTAAGAGCATATTCGCCTTCAAAGTGAGTGTCGCAATCAAAATAGGTTTTCTTTACACGTTCACCTTTTTCGCTGAAAATATTTCCGTCTACAAATAATACTCCGGACATAACAAGATCGGAAGAATGTTCTATGGCTTTATTATAAAGCGTTTCAAACATTTCATTTTCAACATAATCATCTGAGTCCAGAAAGCCGATATATTCACCGGTTGCAATTTCAAGTGCCGCATTTCTTGCAAGGCCGGCACCCTCATTTTCCTTATGGATTACCTTTATGCGGGAATCTTCCGCGGCCATTTTTTGCATATTTCAAGGGAAGAGTCGGTGGAAGAATCGTCCACAAGTACTATTTCAATATCCTTAAGAGTTTGATTTTGCAAAGAACTTATGCATCTTTTAAGATACTTTTCCGCATTGTAAACAGGAACGATAATGCTAACCTTGGTATTTGACACTTTTTTCACCTCGCAATCAGTTTTTCATATTCTTTTATAAGGATTTCTGCGTAGCTTTCCACGCTTAAAATATTCCCTTTTTCCTTTTTGCAGTTTTCTTTAAGCTGATTATAATAATCATTATTTTCTAGGGTTTTCTTTATGCTTGATGCAATTCCTTCCGGGGTAGGCTCGGTGACGAGAGTGCCTGTTACACCGTCTTTTACAAGCTCTGCCATTCCGCCTGAGTTCATGGTGACAACAGGAACGCCCATGGAATGTGCCTCCAGTATGGAAAGCGGACAATTTTCATAGCACACAGAGGGGAGAAGAAGCACTTTCGCCTTTCCCATAAGAGATGTAAGCTCATCACCTGTGAGGAATCCTGCTAATTTCACATTGGGAATGTCCTTAAGCATGTCCTCATCCGGGCCGCTTCCTGCAATAACAAATTTATATTCGGGAAGAAGCTTCGAGGCTCCGGCTATATTTTCAATTCCCTTTTCTTTGGAAAGCCTTCCTACAAAAACGATATAGTCTTCACCGGTTAATTCGCTGGATTTAAACTGTTCTTTGTTTATGAAGTTATGAATAGTTTTGGTTTTTCCTTTATAATATGCTTTTGCCGATAACAGCTTTTTTTCAAGAAAGTTACTGGGGCAAATAAAAAGGTCAACCTTTTTGTAGGTTTTAAGCAGTGAGAAAAGCTTGGCTTCGATAACGCCAATAATGCTTTTCACGGTTGATGAGTGAATGCACTTGTTTTTTATGCAATTTGATAGTGAGCCCCCGACGCATTTTTCGCAAGGGATGTTTTTGTCAAAATTATATAGAAGGTGATTAGGGCAAATCATCTGATAATCGTGCACCGTTTGCACCAAAGGAATACCTTTTTTCTTTACGCCGTAAATTATGGAAGGCGTAAGCTGAAAATTTATATTATTCATGTGAACTATGTCAGGCTTAAAATCGTCTATAACCTGCATGATTTTCCTTTTTGCTTCAAAGGAATAGATGATTTTGAAAGGATAAAGAAATCTTTTTAGTCCTTCGGAGTGAAAATCCATATTTGTAGTATACAAACCTGCGTTATTTGCTACGGTGTTGTTTTCATCGTACATACCAAAAAACTGAACTTCGTGACCGATTTTCTTAAGATATTCGGCAAGGTAGAGCATATAGCTTTCGCTTCCGCCACGGGGATAGAGAAATTTATTTACCATTAAAATTTTCATAAAACAGAATCTCCTTTCTCTCCTCGGTTAGCTTCGGAAATATAACCGAACATTTTGTTTTCTCTGTATCGTACATTTTCTCCAAAGCTTTCTCCCATCATCAAAATTGCAAGAACCCCTGTTAAAAGCGGATAGTTCATGGTGTTGTCGGTGGTGGATACAATAATAAGATAAAGGGTAAGTATAAATGAAATTATGGCATTTTCCACATTGCCGCGTCTTCCGAAATAGCATGTTCTTGTGAGAGTCATTGTGATTAGCCAGATGATGTATCCCCAGAATCCAAGGTCGATGAAATGCTGAAGAAAGTCGTTGTGAACTGAGGCAACTCCCACATTCATGAAGGTATTAAGCTGGTAGGTGAGAAAGCCTATTCCGTTTCCGAGAAATCCCGGATTGAACTCATAAAATTCATCGACAGCATTGTAAATTTCCACACGGCCGCTGGTGTTAATTCCTGCTTCTTCAAGAAGTTCAAAGGCATCCATTTTTATAAGTGCTATATAGCCTATAAGAAGAACTATTACTGCGACCGACAGTATTATAACGAGTATTTCCGCAGTTTTTTTGTTATATTTAGCGATGAATTTTAACAGGTACCCAAAGAAAAGGGCAATTGCAATGGCTATTATGGCAATTCTCTTGAATGCCGCAAGAAAGCAGAAAAGGCTCAGGAAAAGGAAAATAAAATATATTATACTTTTCTTGGGTTTATAGAGCATGTATATAAGATATGCTCCGAGACAAAATGCAAGCTCGTGGATTTCCGCCTGAACAATAATGTCACCGGTGACGCCTGCAAAGGTTACAACCAGCGTTACAAATTCCGAAAAAAAGCCGCCTATTCCGTTTTCGGCAATAACCCTTATCAGCATTAAAATATTTGCAATTAAAATAGCTGCAAGGTTATACCATATACCGTTATTTCCGAATATGTAAAGCAGTGCACCTGCTCCCAAAGCAAAGGAGAGCATATTGGAATATATGAAGGAGCTTGAAAGACCTCTGGAAATTACGCCTACATCCACCGTTTCCATGAACCATACAAAAAGAGAAACCGATGTGGTTACAAGGAGGGGAAGGCTGTAAACACAGGCATCAGTGAAGGCGGTAAAACCCCTTGCGATATTTGGTTTATATAAAAACAAAACTGTTGCACTTGCAAAGAGAACGAGGGCAAAGGCGTGGCGGAATGTGATGTGCAGACCTATATCAATATATTCGTTGAGAAAGTAATACATCATCACAGCAACAAGCATGAAATAAAATGTTTTTGCTTTTCCGAGAATTTTTTCTTCCACAAAGTTGCCCTCCTTTCTCATAAAGTGCCTGATTTAAGGAAAACTTTAATATTATCTTACGTCCGAAGTGTAGTTCTTTTTGTTTCCTATAGCTTCTGAAAGCAATTTTCTTGCGGTTTTATTTTCCTTAAAGGTTTCTGCAATACCGATTTTGTATTCGATTACAATGTCTCTTAGTTCTTCTCTTTCATCAAGTCGCAGTCTGAATAGTCTCATAATATCCTCAACGGTAATATAATCGGAATCCTCTGTCAACATGACAAAGCTGCCGTTGCCGTTATAGATGTATTCGGTGTTCGATTTTCCGAAGGACTCTTTAAGGTAATATGCAAACATCTTTATTATGTCATCGCCTGCAGCTCTGGAGTGTTCTCCGTTAATGTGTGAAAGATTTGATATATCCACCATACAGTAAACAACGCCGTCATCGAGAAGTTTTTTATCCTTGGATTTCAAGTACTTATCAAGATATGCCCTGTTGCCGAATTCTGTAAGATGGTCGGTATAGAAAATGTAATTTATTATATCACCGGCTCTTCCGAGAATAATGGCACCGCCGGAGCAGAGAACCACAAGGAAGAAGAAGGCAATTGCGGTATAAAGTGTTACATTTACACTTTCTCTCACAGAAGCAGAGGATAATACGGAAATATAGCTTGCACCAAGGTATTTGTTATATTCTTCATTGGTTTTTGTTGTGATATCGTAAAGAGTGGAAAGCTCTTTAAGAAGGGAATCAATTTCTTCCTCAACCTCGGCTCTGACAGCAGCATATTCTGAGTTGCTCAGCTCTGCACAGGTAAGCGATGATGATTCACATTTTCCGCCGCAGTTGCCGGTGCAGGAGGTGAAGGTATCAATTATGTAACGACAATACGCAGAGTCGATAATTGCATGCTCCTTGCTTTCGTTATGGTCTCTCCAACTGTAAATAAGCTCGTCATAGGTAACGGTCTGGTCGCTTAAATAATCCTGGGGATTACGCTCGTGAAGATTATCGAGAATGTATTCGTAGGTTATGTTAGTGTTTCCCGATTCACGCATTTTTGTTACATAGGCATCAATTACCGTAACAACGTCTTCTATTATGCTTTCGTCTTTCTCGTTGGAAATGCCGTTATTGTCTATTCTTGTTGTATAGTCGGATACTAAAACAGCCCGGTTTTTTGTAATCTGATACTCATAAATTTTAGAGAAAAGTGATGAAACGTTAACCTGTCTTAAATAATTGAAATCATCTGCCAGCTCGGAAAATGATACCCCGGTTTCTGTAGCTCTGTAATAGTTATTCTGGTCGATTCTTTGATATAACGTGGAAAGAGTGTTGTCAATGCTTGTGTCGATAAGCTCCATTATTTCGATGAAGTCATAATCGTTTTTATTTAAGTTTTCAATGGTATTGTTTGCGGGAGCTACGTTTACATATTTCTGGCTGAACTGCTCAAAGTAAACATCCAGAATCTCGTCAAGAACAGTTCTCGCAAAGTCGGGGCCTTCGCCACTTGTTGCGGCAAAGGAAATAATGAAGGTGCTGGGCTTATATATGTATTCTTCGCCCTCTTCAAGTTTTGCATCCTTCTGTGCAACCTTATCTTTGTCCTCGATGGGGGTTATTTCAATTCTCGAAATAAGGCTGTCAACGGAATAAATTCCGGTAAGGCCCATTTTGTCAACCACTCTTGACATTACTGCAGAGGATTTAATTTCATTTACATCCAGCTTTTCTCCGGTGGGAGCAAGGCCTTTTTCCGCCTGCTCATCATTATAGTGGATAACCTCTGATGCTATATATGTATTGGAACGTGAAAGCTTAAAATGGATAGCATAAGTTGCCAGAAGACAGATAACAATGATGATGGGAAGTAATCTTTTTAAGTATCTTAAAATTTCGAAATTTTTCATTGCTATCCTCCTTTAAGCTTTTTTGGGGAACTTCTTTGAAATGTGATAAAGCATGAGCGATATATATGTAAAGGCTGCAAAGAGTATAAGCGTTTTAAGCTCGCTCATAATTGAAATTCCGTAAATACTTACTGCAATACACTGGTTCATTTTATGGCGGGAATACTCTCTTCCTGCGGTAATTGCTTCTTTTTCAAAGTCCTTGATGCTTGTATAAATTGATTCTATAAGAGAGTCTGCTGAAGAATAAAGTGAAGAATCATCACTTCCCGATGAAATTTTTTCCATAATAAGCTTGTTATCCATGATTTCCTTTTCGTTGGATGCCACATAGTCACTGAAGTTTGTGGCCATTACGGAAAGCTCGTCAACGCCAACCTTTGTTCTTCCCATGTAGTACTTGCCTGATTGATCCCAGGTGGGGACAAGTACGATTCTGGTCATTTCCTCGCTGTACATGGCAATGGCACTGTTGCAGAGATTATAAGAAACCTGATTTTTCTGACGGTCAAAATCCACGTTTTTATTGTGATATGAAAGCCTGTCAACATATTCGTCTTCATCTCTTACAATTCCGTTTTGCAGTATAAGGGATTTTAAGTTCTGATTTATCTGGGTTTCTTTGAATTGATAAACTTTACCCGCAATGGAGTTGAATGTGCTTCCGTTTTCGGTGACAAAGCTGGGATTTTTTCCGGCCATTCCGTAAAGATAATTAAGGATGGCCTGTGCTTCTTTGTCGAAATATGAAACTACATCCATATATTCCATTTCTGTAAAATCCGGCTTTTCGCTGTCAAGCTTAAAATTGTCGGTATATTTTTCAATGTAATATTCTTTATAGGCACCTGTTATAAGCTTGATGACATTTTCTGAATCAAGGTGATCGGTATCTTTGGATGCGTGGTATTCAACTGCAAATTCTGTGGAAATGTGGTACTGTGTTTCATCTCCCACACCGCCCTGTACGCAGGGGTAAACCACAAGGCAGTTTTTAAGCTGTTTTGCCGTGACATCGGGAAGAGCACCTTTTTTTATGGCTCTTTCCACAACTTCATCGCTTATAATTTCCGCCATGTTGTATCTTGTTCCGTTGGAATTAAGTGCCTGAGACGCCTCGGAATAGTTAAGGGAAAGTATTGCATGAACGGATTTTTTCATTTCAAAATGATTGAAAAGTCCGTAAACAATTGTGGTTACAAAGCAAATAAGGATTATCCATGCGTTGAAATATTCTGCCGTTTTGAAAATTTGTGTACGTTCTGTACGATTGACGTTTTTTAAGCGGAGAAATATTATTGCACCTGATGACAAAAACAAAATACCGACAGCCAAAAGAATCAATTTCTGAATTATACCGGTAAGCATCGTTTATTCCTCCTTTAATTAAAATTTATTAATGTCAATGACAACAAGTTCCGGCTGATTGTTTATTCGTAAAATACTATTGTTTTCAAGACCTGAGCTTATAATCAAAGGCTTTCCTGCCGCATCATATCTTCCGTAAACAAAGTCGCCGCCTCGTTCAGGGAATAACCCGCCTTCGGTTGTATAAAGAGGGCCGAGCATGGGAATACGCATTACGCCGCCGTGAGTGTGGCCTGCAAGCATTAAATCCCCCCAGAATTCGGGATTAAATTCCTCAAAAATAAACGGCTCGTGAACAGCTGTGATTTTCAAATTTCCGGGATTTTCTTCTATATAGCTTAAAAAAGCTTTTTCGGAGTAAGACCAAAAGGATGAGGGGTTTGAATTTAAAACTCCGTATACATCAATTGTCATTGTTTTTACTTTTATGGTGTCCTTTTCGTTTTTCAAAACCTTCATGCCGGTTTTCTCAAGCTCGTCTTCAAAATTATCACTGAGATTGGTAAGTGCTGTTTCGTCACGGTTATTTTTATCAAAGCCGAACTTTTCATCAAGTTCTTTTTCGTTAAGCGGTACATCGTAAATACCTTCAACTTCGTTGTTTCCGTATATATAATAGGAAGGAGCAATTTCCGAAAGCTCTTTTCCGAGAGCGATTGCATAGTCCTTATCTTCATTTACGGAATCCACAATATCTCCGGTGCAGATAATAATGTCAGGGTTAAGCACTCTGATACGGGAAATCAACTTTTCGTTGTCCTTGCCGTATTTCGCACCGTGCATATCTGAAAGCTGGATAATACGAACAGGACTGTCAACCTTTATGCTGCTGGTGCTGTAAAAGGTTTCCCTGAAATTACGGTTTCCTATATAACTGCACATAATAACAATAACGGCAGTTGCAAGACAAACAAATAACATTCCCAGAATAAAGAACTTGAGAGCCGTTAAGTTCTTCCTGGTTTTGGAAGGTAAAACTTCGTTTGTGGTGTTTTTCGTAAATTTGATATTTATGTCCACGTCAATTGCAGAATAAATGCAGAAAGTCAGGACTTTTTTGCACTCTTTTTTGAACTTTTTTATGTCTTCGGAGCCGTGATAAATTACAGAAACGTGTTTATCGTCAACAACATTGACATCAAAACTGTCAATCCATGTGTCATAAAGCTTTTTAGAGGCGAGATCCTTAAATATTTCGCATACTCTGTTGTGATGATTGTCGGTGTTTTTCATAATATCCATATTAAACAAACCTTTACATTTATTTTTGATAAAGCTCGTAAGTTGCTTTTGCAACATCTGACCAGTTGTATTTACTTAAAATGAAGTCATCCGCACCGTCACGGAGGGAGGAGACCAGGGAAGCGTCATTGCACAGCAATTTAAGCTTTTCTGCCAAATCTTCTATATTGCCTTTTTTGAAATAAAGTGCTTTGTCCTCGGCAACGGAAGTGTTTTCGGGAATGTCTGAACATAAAAGCGCATTTCTGTAGGCAAGAGACTCAAGGAGACATAAAGACATCCCCTCAAGGTCGGAGGGAAGTACATTTATATAAGCGTTGGAATAGATTTCCTTTAATGTATCTCCTGAAATAAAGCCCGTGAAAATAATATTCGGGTTTCCTTCGGCCTTTTCTTTAAGCATTTTCACATATTCATCCGTATCGCTGGTATCTCCTGCGATTACAAGCTTTTTATCTGTCTCAATCATCTTGTAGGCGTCAATAAGATAGTGAACGCCTTTTTCTGCAGTAAGCCTTGAAACAAGGGATATATATCCGTCTTTCGAAAGACCGTATTTTTCGGTTATAATATTGGCATCTTTTCTTTCGGGACGGCTTATTCCGTTATGAATAACAGTGGTTTCACGGTTGTATGTTTCTTTGAAATAATCGTGGGCAGCATCGCTTAAAACGATAACCTCATCTGCATATTTGGCTAAAACCTTTTCTCCGAATTTGATATATTTTGAAGCAAAACCCTTGCCCCATTTTTCTCTCTGCCAGTCAAGACCGTGGACGGTTGCTATGCATTTCTTTCCGAAAAGCTTCGGAATCCATAATGCCGCACAGGGACCCTCCGCGTGGAAGTGAATAACATCGTATTTCCCGAAGGATGCCGCAATTGCCGCCGTGAAGGATGCTATCATTGCAGCAAACCCACGGAAATTTATCGTCCATGCGGTTTTAAGCTTTACGCCTTTATACATTTTGTCATGCACGGTTCCGACATATTCATTTTCAACTTTGTCAGACGAACGGTTATAGCAGGTAACGTCAAGGCCCATTTCGCAAAGTATAGGACAAAGCGTGGTAAGGACATTTTCTATTCCGCCTCGTCTTGATGGTACAACTTTATGGCCAATCATGGCAACTTTCATTTTATTCACTCCAAAATTTGTTATCTTCCGGTAGCCGTAAGCATTACTATCGGAGTTTTAAGCATTATCTTAATGTCATTGAGATAGGTTCTTGTCTGTATGTATTCAATATCCATTTCAACCCATTGTTCAAAGGGGATGTCGTTTCTGTTTTTGGAAATCTGCCAGGTGCAGGTGAGACCTGGAGTAACAAGGAGTCTGAGTCTCTGATAATCGGTATAGTGTTCAACTTCCCTGGGCAGCGGAGGTCTGGGGCCGACCAATGTCATATCGCCTTTCAGAACATTGAAAAACTGCATAAGCTCATCAAGAGAAAGCTTCCTTAAATATTTTCCGACTCTCGTTATGCGGGGATCGTCCTTTATCTTGAACACAGGCCCGTCCATTTCGTTCTGCTTTGCAAGCTCGTCAATCATCTTATCGGCATTTGCTTTCATTGTTCTGAACTTGTACATATAGAATTCCTCGCCGTGACGGCCCACCCTTATCTGCTTGTAGAAGGGGCCTGCGGAAGGATCGTCGATTACAATTACAATTGCAATCACAATCATTAAAGGCAGGAAGAAAAGCAAAATCAATGAGGCAAAGAAGATGTCAAAAAGTCTTTTTCTCCTCCAAAATGTGGTATATGATTTTTCGATGATTTCTTCCAGCTTTTTCCTTGTTTTTTCATCAACTTTATCCTGATCGATATAAGCCATTACTTAACACTTCTTTCTGATATATTCATTGCAGAGTCAAATTCTGTTTTACGGTTTTCTGATAAATAAAAATCTTCAAAAACTATGTTTTTTTCCTTAAAATCCGGCATTGTTCCGTCAAGATAGCCGGGATGGAACAAAACCTCTATATCCCATTTCTTCTTATCGGCCAATTTTTTATATTCCGGAAGAATTTTGTTTACGCGTTTTTCATCCATTTTTCCTGAAAAAAGTATTCCGAAAAAGAAGGATGTCGGAACGTTTTTTTCCTTTGTGCGTGTTTTATTAATCAGCCACAGAAATTTCAAAAGCCATTGCTTTATTATGTTTACGGGACTGTAAGTGAAATAAAGCGAGGGCGTTTTTATGTATGGAAGCAGCGGTTCTGCAGGAATTCTTATATATTCGGGATTTATTCCTTCGTCATTAAGAACCTTGATTAAGGCATCGAACACAGATGGAATCATGTGAGTATGCTGATGACTGTCAATGGAGAGGGGGACGCCTTTTGGTAAAATGCTCATCCAGTATGAAATTTGAGCCTTAATTTCTTCGTAAACTTCTTTGCGGAATTTTTTCCCGTGAAAGAGCCAAAGGCTAAAAAGACCGCCAAAGGTGTGAAGAAAGTTTCCGTCTTTATCGGCAATAAGACCTATTTTGTCTGCGTCGGCCATGCATCTTCCCTCAACAAGATTTAAGTGAAGTGACAGCCTGATATCTTTATTTTCTGTTAATTTTATCAAATCGACCTTTTCGAAATTGGGAAATACGCTGACTTTATTGAGAATACCTTCATCAACACATTGCCTGATGTGAGCTGAGGCACTTTCGCAAAGGCCGTAGTCGTCGGCACAAAAATATATCATTTAATTTTCACCTTCCGCCGAAAGCTTGATAATAACTGTATCATCCAACACGGCAACTGAACCTTTAAGCGGCCATAACGGCATGGCTTTTATTTCTTCTTTTTTCATAAACTCGTCTTTTTCCGTGCCGCTTATAAAGCTGTAGCTTTTACCGCAGTAATCGTTAAGTGCACTGGTAAGTACGCTTTGTCCAACTGTTTCGTCGTCTGCCCTTAAAATGTATCCGTCGGTTATTCCGGTGATATCGGGAGTAAGGTTTACGCTGTAGGCCTCGCTTCCGGAAAGAGCTCCTATTACAAGGATTTTTTCGCAGTTTTCAGAATCGGGAGTTTCTTCTATGCGGTTTGCAATGCGGATGAGCATCCCATAGGATTTTTCATAGGCTATCTGAGCCTTGTGGTAACTTACATTCGCTATAACTACCTGATTTAAAATTATGGCCAGTGCTGTTATAAGTACAATCCAGCACTTTAAAGAAGAGTGCTTTTCGCTTCTTTCTTCGCCTCGCTCATAAATGATAAGGAAGAAGAGGTAAAAGACACAGTAGCCCATAAGCATGAGATTGTGATAGTCTACTCCGGCATTTATAAAAGCCAATGCTCCTGCACCGAATATAAGCATAACACCAAGAATTAAAAGCAAAAGGATATTTAACGGCTTTTTATAAAGCACACTTTTAATTATGTGTTTAATGTAATAAACTAACGTGAATATTAGGACGAAAATATTTAAGAAAACAAATATATTTAAACCTTCTGAAAAATCAAAGAAGCAATTTATAAAGGTTTCTTTGATTCTGTAAAGGGAAGCTGCAAAATCAATTCCCGATAATGAAGATGCTTCGTTTATGCCTTGATAGTCAAGAAGTTCTGCTGAAAAAATACTGAGAGAAAGCTTTAGTATCAAAGCGTAAAGAATTATTCCGATGGCTCCTGAAAAAAGTGCATGCAAAGCCTTTTTTATAACGCAGGAGCAGCTGTTGGCGTTATAGACCAGTTCGTCGATTAATTTGAGTAAAACCAGCATTATTGTAACGGTTATATATGCCTGGTAAATTCCAACCGATAAAGCGATAAGGAGAGAAGATAAAATGTATCCAGGCTTTTGCTTTGTCATAAAATATGCCGCAAGAACCGAAAGGAAAAAGGAAAAGCCGTAACCGTCGGCAACGTAGTTATACATAAGGACAGAGGTAACCGTCGGGAAAGAAACGATGATTGCACCGATTAACGCCGCACTGACTTTTTTTCTTATATTAAGTATTCTGCATATCATCACTGCACCGAGGGCGTGGAATAAAATCGCAAAAAGACCGTTGAGAAATGGCAAGTCGTAAAAAGAACTTACTGAGCAGACAACGGGTAAAAACCACCTACCCAGGCCTATCATATTCTGGGAGTCATATCTGAAAACCAGAGAATCCCAGTTGGGAAGCCAGGAAGTTATTTTATAAAGATGAGCTAAAAGCCCTGCGATAACGGATGCGAAAAAGCATACCTTCCATTGGGGCAATATGTAAGAATAGAGTTTCTTAAGTGTTTTTTCCGGCAAAATTACCACTCCAGCCATTTGAATTTATGAAGGAACTTTCCATATAATTTATCATACATTTTTACGCCTACGAGACGTTTTATAAAAAGTGTACGTTTTGCCGTGGCAGATGTCCACGACGCAGAAAAATGATGGATTGAACAGGTGTTTTTTGTTATTACCTTCTTTCCCGTATAATACTTTACGGGGCAAAGGTAATCCTCGGGAAGCATGTGTATACCCATAAATACCTGATCCTTAATATCGGGATTGAAGCCAAGCTTAATCATGGTTTTTGTGTTTCTGTCGGGGCAGGGCGTCATATCATAGCTTCCGTCGGGAAGGATAAAGGATATGTCGTCATAGTCTGAAAGCAGATGCCCGACAAGCTCATTGCCCTTTTCTGCGGCAAAGCCAAGGCCTGTTGAAATAACGCCGTTATCGTCGAACCCCATGAAGCCTGTTTCGGCAATCAAAGTATCAAGAGGTTTTATAAGCTCAACATCCGTATCAAGATAAATTCCGCCTTCGTCATATATGACCTTAAGCCTTACATAGTCGCTGACAAATGCCCATTTTTTTGCATCATAGGCTTCTCTTGCATACCTGTTTTCTGATATATCGAAATTGTCTTCGCTGTGGCAGACAATTTCATAATCCGGACAGTATTTTTTCCAGCTTTTTATACATTTTTCGGAAAGAGGCGGCATTTTGCCTTTCCCGAACCAGCAATAGTGAATTACTTTAGGAATGCTCATTTGTTTCTTTTCTCCCTGTATATTTCAAAAAACGTTTTAAAAGCAGCTTTGTTAAATATGAAGTTTGCAATCAGGTAAAGAGCTGCAATCCATATGGAGTGGATAATGCCTTTAACCAACAATTGTAAAAAGGGAAGGCCGGAAAAGGTATCCACGTAAAATATTGCCATAACCAGGGCGAAAACCGCACTGTTGGTAAATATGATTTTATATGTGCAAATTAATTTTCTTTTTAAAACCATTTTATTGGAATAGTAAATTGTCACTATACCTCGGTACAAAAGGGCAGCAACCGTTCCTACCAGGGCACCGCATATTCCGAAATATATAATTGCAACAACGGAAAAGCTGAGATTTATAATCATTTCCCAAATTGCAAATGAACGTGTTTTTGCAAAATCCCCCGAATACTCTATAATACCGTTTGCGGGAAGCTTGCTGTTTGCCAAAAGACTCATTATAACAAAAAGCAGTAAAAGGAGCGTGTTTGTATATTCGGCATCGTTTATTCCTCCGGTGTAAATCTGTATGAGGGGAAGAAGGAATACTGCCATAAGAGTGTATATGAGGAAGGTTATCATTATGTAAAAAGTTTCATATACATTATACATTCTGTCGAATTTTTCTCTGTCGGTATTAAACATCTGCCCCAGTGCAAAAGTGAATGATGAAACAATGCTTGTTATGAAATTTTGCACCTGAGAAAAGAAGATGTTGTAAATGGCGTAGATGCTTACGGCTTTAAAGTCGCAAAGGAAAGAGATAAGCAAAACATCGGTATTGTTAAATACCATGCCGGAAAGCTGATGAACCAAAACGGAGTTCTTCTGCGAGATTGCTTCAAAGTCCGGTTTTTCCTTTAAATTAAGCCAGGTATATCTGTTTTTTGCATAAAAGTAAAGAAATATAAGTTGCATAAGTGCAATTATGCAATAGACAAGCTGGATTAAAATAAGGCTGTCTGTTAAAAGGAGAACAAGTATTTTGCCGATATTTGATGCAAGCTGCAGTACGGTTTCCGAATTGTTTATTATATACTTTCTTCCGTCAACCTCCATAAGTATTCTGTATTTTGCCTGAACAAAATAGCTGAAAATTGAAGGAACGGCGTTTAATAAAACAATTAAAAACAAAATGTTACTGTCAATTGATGTGGGAACGGCGTATGCGTAAAAGAGGGCTATAAAAAGCACGATGACAGAATAAATTATGCCGGTTTTAATATAATAGCTGTGGGTTGCGGAAAGAACCGCACTTGCACTTTTGTAATTTTTTTCGCCGATTCTTTTGTAAAGTGCCTGTGTTGTGGCAAGGCCAACGCCTGCTTCGAGTAAGCACATATATGTAAATATCTGCTTTATGGTGGAAAGAACACCGTTTACTTCTGAACCGAAATTTTCAAGATACAATCTCGGAAGAAGGAAACTTAAAGATATTAATACCACCTGATAAATCAGAGAAGAAATTACGTTGTGCTTTATTCTTGTGTCTTTGCCTGCCAAGGTGCCACCTCCAAAGGTTTATATGTTTTACACACGATTACAGATATAATCTTTTGTAGCGTTTTCTCTGGGAATTATTTTTCCGGGATTTCCTACTACGATGCTGTGATCGGGAACGTCGAAATTAACATAGGTTAACGGAGCGATTAAAACATCGCTTCCGATATTCACGTTTCCGACGATAACTGCGTTTGTTCCAATCCAGCAGTTATCGGAAATTTTTGGAGCACCCTTTCTCTTTCCCCGATTTTCTGCTCCTATGGTAACGCCAGTGCCGATGTTTATGTTTTTGCCCAAAACGGCGTCGGGATGGATAATAACACGGCCGAGATGACCTATATAAAATCCTTCTCCGATAGAAGTTCTTGCCGGAATTTGAATGTGAGTTTTTTTGGAAAGAGCAAAAAGCCTTAACATATAAAACAGTTTCAAGGGTAAAAATTTACAAAGGTTTGCTTTTCTAAATAGGGAAATGTACTTTATTTCAAGAGGACGGAAGAGCCTTTTTAAGAAGGGCTCGCCGTCTTCTCCGTAATACCTGTAAAGGTCTTTCTTAAAAACAGAGTTCATTTTTTCACACTCATTTTTCTTTTGATTCAAGAAATATTTTTCTTGTTATAAAGTTATAAACGGGAACGATAATCATGGCAAAAATTTTTACCGCCAGATAATATATGTTTGTGAAAGTCACACCGAGCCATAAAATAAGCTGGTTTAATAAAAGACCTCCCGCACTTAAGATAAAAAATATGAAAAATTCTTTTATTTTGTTTTCATTTTTACTTCTGAAAACAAATGCCATGCTTAAAATATAGTTTACGATAACAGACACGCAAAAGGAGATGGCAGAGGAAAGTAAGACATCAATAAGGAAAATTTCCTTAAGGAGGACTAAAACGCCCACATCCGTAATTGCGGCAATGACTCCTACGATACCGAATTTTAATAGCTGCAGCATCCCACTCACCGTCAGTCTCTGGCAAATACCCAAAGGGTATCGTTTACATTATCTGTGTCTTTCGTAAGGCTGTAAACACTTAAGGTTACGGAATCGCCGTTCACCTTTTTGTAGGTGATTGACGGTGTTTTGCCTTCTGCCAGGATTCTTCTTATTGCATCATAGTTAAGGAAGTTTGTAACCGCTCTGTGTGAGTCCGGATGCACAAGCTCATTTATGTATGTTTTCAGGAGGTTTGAGAAATGGTCCTCGTTTTCATTGTATCCGAGATAAGCCGGCATAAGAATTCTGTTTGCTTTGTCGGTTGCAAGGGAAACCTTGTATATGCCGTTGTAATGCTCCGTGAGAACAGAAATCATGGTATCGATTTCGCTGATGCCGGTTTTTATCTGGCTGTAATTGTCCGCATCCTTTGCTATGCTTGTGTTTCCTTTTTTCTGATAATATTCGGCTTTTGCCTCATACATTCTTATTTCCGCCTCGTGCACCATTTCCTCGCAGTTGGTATTACGACTTCTGAAGGAAGTTCCGATGGCAACATGATAGCCTCTGGGGTTAAGATGGCTTATAAATGTTTCTATATCATTTTTGATATTTTCGTGTGATGTGTTTTCTGCAAATACTAAAAATTCGTCTCCGCCCATACGGTAGATGTGATGGCCGAAGAACACTTCTTTCAGGGAATTGGCTATATAAATGAGCATCTCATCGCCTGCGGCATGGCCGTATTTGTTGTTTCTTATATGAAGCTCGTTGACATCTATATAAATGCAGGAGAAATTTTCAGGCTTTTCTTCGTCAAAAGTCAGAATGTCCTTCTTGTATGCAACTCGGTTGAGTGCACCTGTAAGAGCATCCGTTGTTGCGGCAAGAACCGTTTTGTTAAGGTGCTTTTTGTTGAATATCGCAATGGAGAAACATACTGCAATATCTGCAATAAGTCTTCTTACCATAGAGCTTTTTTTCGGGTTTATTGTGCCGAGGATGCTGACATGATTATTCTTATCTGACAATATTGCAAAGGATACATCGTCTATTCCGTGAACAGTTAAAAACTGATAAAGCTCGGGATTTGTTTTTAAAAGATGGTTGTTGGGAAGAATCTGCATAAATCCGATGGAAAGCTTTTCTGCATTTATGTTTGCGGCATATCTGAAAAGCTCGCCTATAAAATATGTTCTGTCATTACCTGTAAGAAGCATATCCGCAAGAGACGGCTTTATATAGTGATGGTCCTCTCCGTCGGTGTCTGCAAAAAATGCGGAGCGGGATGAGGAAAATTCCTTTATTCTCTTAAGGGCGGAAGTTATGCTTTCGTGCTGTTGATTTATTTCGAGAAGAAGCTTTCTTATTGCGGAAGATTCTTCGTTAAGCCTTCTTCTGTTTCTCTCCTTCTGCATAATTATGTTAAGATATCCTGTTAAGATAACGATGATTGCGGCAAAGGCGAAAAGTAAGTTTCTTGATATTATGTGGGTTTCCGAAAAAACCTGGGATTCATAGCGGGCGAGCATAATTCCCCAGTCAAAATCCTCCAGCGTGGAGTAATGGATATATAAATCTTCTCCCGTAAATTTGGATTTGAAGGATGAAAATCCCTTGTCTTTGTTTTCAAAATCCTCGTATGTATAATTTCCGTTAAACTCCCTGTCCTTAAAGCTTTTGAGCTCACCGGGAATCTTGCTTATTGTGTCTATCACAAATTTTCCGGTTTCTTTATCGTACACAAAAAGCTGTGCATCAAGCTCCCTTGCCATATTTACATATTTTTCTCCTATTACATCAAGGCGGATTACACCGTATAAAATCCCCACGGTTTTTCCGTTTGCCTTGATCGGAACGGCGGTTCTTATAATTTCCTCGCCGTCTCTTGTGAGGTCGGCTACTCTTCCCGTCACATATTCTCCGCGGAGTGCTTCTTCGGAAAAGCTGATTTTGCCTGAAAGGTCTATTTCTCCCATTTTGGTAACAAAGGTATTGTCGGGATTAAGTATTCCGATGTTTGAAAGCAGACCGATGGGCTTGAAGGATTCAAACATAATGCTGTAGTCCTCGCCGTCAGAATAAAGCTTGGATGCAAAGTTTGCCATAGTGACAAGGTTTTCCCTGTCCGACTTAAGCTGCAGGGTAAGGTCGTCCTTGATTTGCTTTGTCTGCAGATGTAGCATCTCGTAAGCATCGTTCTCTGCCAGAAGGTAGAAGTTTCCAACCATGGCGAAAACGACCGCGCATATTAATACAGCGGTAATAATTGTGTATAATATGTTGCTGTGCTTCCTTCTTTTTCTTTCATAAGTTGTTGCCATTTTTACATCTTCTTTCCTGTATCTCAAAATCTGCCCCGGCAGATTTTTTCTTCATTAATATGCAAAAAATTGCATACTATCTTAATTTTATCACAGAAATGTAGAAAAATCAAGGGTTTCGGTGCTTTATTTTTCTTTTTTGCGTATTTATTTCTCGGAATGTTTTATAAGAAAAAACTACGTATAAGCATTTTACGTAAAGCTTTGATTTTTAATTGACTTTTTGTCGGGGAAATAGTATAATGAAAATGCTTAAAACAAATCGAAATATACAATTTTTCTGGCGTTTTATACATTGAAAAAAATGCGTTTACGGTGTAAAATATATTAGAAGTTTTATGTGTTAAAATAAATTCACTATCAGGAGGAAAAATATGCTTGATTACAATGTAAAAATAGGACTTGTTCCCTTAAGACGTGACTGTACACCCCGTCCCGGTATCTTTAACTGGGAGGTTGCAGAAGAAAGAGGAAGACAGACTGTTGCCTACATCAAGGAGCATTATGCGACAGAGCATATAAGCTTTGTTGACCTTAAGGGTGTTATCGACGTTGAAACACTCTGGTCTGAAAACGATGTTGAAAAGGTGGCAGAACACTTTAAGAAGGAAAAGGTTGACTCCATCATGATAATTGCCGCAAACTTCGGTAATGAAGAGGCGGCAGGTGCCCTTGCGAAGGCGATGGGACTTCCTGTTATGCTCTGGGGTCCCCAGGATAACACCTTCTATGCCGACGGCGGAAGACATACGGACTCTCAGTGCGGTCTTTTTGGTATAAGCAGACAGCTTTCCAGAAGAAATGTTAAGTTTACATATGTTGAAAACTGCCCCGTTGAATCAGAGATTTTTGCAACCGGTTTAAGAGAATTTGCACAGGTTACCTGTGCCGTTAAGTGCTTCAAGAGTATGAGAATCGGTCAGGTTGGTCTTCGCCCGAAGCCTTTCTGCTCCGTTATCTACAACGAAGGCGAGCTTATGGAAAAGTTCGATACACGCGTTATTCCCATTAACCTTGCTACATTCAAGGCTAAGTTTGACAAGATTATGGAAGAGCGTGCCGATGAGCTTAAAGCGGGTGCTGCAAAGATACGTGAAATGTATGAAATTGATGCTGATACAGAGCCTAACCTTGAAAAAATGTGGGCATTTGTATTAATTTACAAGGAGCTTTTTGAAGAATATAAGCTTGATGCAATTTCCGCAGAGTGCTGGACTGCAATGCAGCAGCTTTTAGGTGCAATGCCCT
>JAFXHP010000109.1 GCA_017536285.1 Clostridia bacterium | reverse complement strand
CCGTAGCATTGTCATTCTGAGTGAAGCGTCAGCGTAGCGAAGAATCTCACGCTTCACTGTCATTCTGACGACGGCGTTTTGCAAAAAAACGCCTACGGAAGAATCTCACTCCAAGCACCGTGCAGGAGATCCTTCGGGCAGTGCCCTCAGGATGACATAGGAGGGGTTGTCATTCTGACGACGGCGTTTTGCAAAAAAAAAACGCCTACGGAAGAATCTCTCATCAAGCACCGTGCAGGAGATCCTTCGGGCAGCACCCTCAGGATGACACGGAGGTGCATAACACCGTAGCATTGTCATTCTGAGCGGAGCTTCAGTGCAGCGAAGAATCTCACGCTTCACTGTCATTCTGACGACGGCGTTTTGCAAAAAAACGCCTACGGAAGAATCTCTCATCAAGCACCGGGCAGGAGATCCTTCGGGCAGTGCCCTCAGGATGACACAGGGGGGCATTGTCATTCTGAGTGAAGCTTCAGTGCAGCGAAGAATCTCACGCTTCACTGTCATTCTGACGACGGCGTTTTGCAAAAAAACGCCTACGGAAGAATCTCTCATCAAGCACCGGGCGGAGCCCTCAGGATGACACGGAGGTGCATAACAAAAAGGGAGGGATTGCTCCCTCCTTTTATCATTTCGATATTGTAACAGTCTGCGTCTCGCCGTTCCATTCCACGTTATATCCGAGAATTTCCGATACGAATCTTACAGGTATAAAGGTACGGTTTTCCGATATTACCGGCGGATTCAAAAGAGTATACATCATTTTACCCTTGGGATAACGTGTATCCGACACCCAGACCACATTGTTCCATATTTGAAGTTCAATCGTCAGAACTTCTGTCTTAAGGGTTATCTTTTCCTTTGTACCATCCCAGATAATTTCTGCTCCCATTTCCTCAACAAGACCTCTTAAAGGGATAAGCGTGGAGCCGTTTACAATGTATGGTGCAACATCAAGCACCTTTTCGCTCTCGGTTTTCTCCTTGCCCTTAACAGCCTTGATTGTTTTATCTCCTATTTTGAGAACATAAGTTTCTCCTGCCGCTTCCGTTCTTTCCTTTCTTGCCGTCCCCGATTCATAGAAGGAAATATCCGTTGCAGAAACTCTGCCTGCATTGTACTCGAGTATTTCAATGTCGAAATATTTTACTTCTATTTCCTCGTCGAACACGACAACCTTTTCAGACACATCATCTGCAAAAGTTACTGTCTTTTCCTCAAACTCAAGTCCGTCGGTTGACCAGCGGAGGATTGCTTTATACCACAAGCCGTGTTTATCTTCACTTCTTCTGGGAAGATAGTGAAATTCCTTAATCTTATATATCTCTCTGAATTCAACCTCAATAGTTACGGGACGTGTGCCTGTGGTTTCTGTCTGCCAGATGGTATCCGCCTTTCCGTCAAAAGCTCTGTTTATAGTATTATTGTTCCACACGGGCTCTACGCAGTAGCCCGTAGTCTCCTCATTGGGAATCTGATAGAGCCTATGAAGTACCTCATAGTCCTTATAAGCGGAAAGTGCCACGGTTTCAAGATCGTCTCTTCCCTTTACCATGGAAAACTCCGCAAAGCTTCCTATGTTGCCGTTTCCTTCCTTTATTATAAGGCGTATTCTTTTAGCTTCAATGTTTCCCACAAGACGGAAGTTTCTTATTGCACCGAATGCTGCCGTCTGCGAAAAAGCGATTGATTCGTTTTCAAGTATGGTGTAAAACGCTCCGTCGTCCGTATCTGAAGCTTGGAGGTCAAAAAGCTTAATGTCGCCGGAATGGGAATCCACCCTGGGAAGAATTACAAACTCAGAAATGGATGTCAGCTCAGGCAAAGTAAAATCGATGGTATAAGGAGGCTTCTGAAGGTTTTTAGCCGTTCCGTTTTCTACCTCATAATAAGAGTGCCATATTGTCTTTTGTTTACCGTCAATTAAGTTCTTCGCAGGAGCACCCTTAAATTCCGATGTGGCTTCAACCGTCCATCCGGATTTCGGCACTTCATTTTCTACGGTGAAATCAGCCGTCGGTGTTGCAGGCTTTTCTTCCTTAGGTTCTTCCTTTGCCGATTCGCCTTTTTCGCTTCCTTTAATAAATTCAAGCTCACCGCAGGTGGCATAGCCTGTTCCGTAGGAATCGGTTATTTCAATTTTTACGCCTAGAAGCTCCATATCCCCCCAGGAAAGCGTCTGTGATGCATGGCGCATAGCATCGGACGAAAGCTTGTATTTAAATATTTCCTTATATTCTTCTCCGTCGGTTGTTCCGTAAACGGTCATCGCCCTAATGGTTCCGGATTCAGAGTCGCTTCGGGGTGTATAGATAAGCCCCGACACGGTGATGAAGCTTACAAAGTTTACTGTGATATAGTGGGGCCATTTTTCAACGTCCGAAAGCTTTCCGTCAACCACGGTATAGTGGGTATGCCAGAAGGTAGAAGGATTTCCATCAAATATCTTCTTTATTGTTCCGCCAAGGTCGGAGGAAGTTTCCACAAGCCACGACGCATCATAGGGGATTTTTTCATAGGCAGGAGCTGCCTCTTCCTTTTTTCCGTCAGCGGTAATTGTACCGGGAGTTATAACGGCGTTTTCAGCCTTTGCCTCTCCACCCGATAAAAACTTAAGTTCACCGCAGGTGGCATAGCCTGTTCCGTAGGAATTGGTTACTTCTATTTTTATGGCTGTCATTTCCTTATCGCCCCAGGAAACAGTCTTGGAATCGAAACGTTGGGCATCACTTCCAAGCTTATATTCCGCAATCTTTGTAAAAATTTCCCCGTCGGTTGATGAATATACATTCATCGCCTTAACGGTTCCGGAGTCAGAGTCGCTTCGGGGTGTATAGATAAGTCCCGACACCGTAATGGGGCTTATAAAGTTTACGGTTATATAATGAGGCCATTTTTCAACGTCCGAAAGCTTTCCGTCAACCACCGAGTAGCGGGTATGCCAGAAGGTTGCCGCATTACCGTCGAAAATTTTATTTATTGTTCCGCCAAGGTCGGAGGAAGTTTCCACAAGCCACGACGCATCATAGGGGATTTCCGTTTCCGCCGCAGAGGCGGGAACGAAAAGAGATATAGCCATTAAGAAAACGAGAGTTGCTGCAAATATTTTTTTCATTTTTCCGCCTCCTTTAATTTATGTGCGAAAGCACAGCATTTACTGTGTCAACAGGGGTTGTTCCCTTTGTACAGAGAGTATATACTCCGTCTCCCAGTCCTTTTACCTCATAGCCATAGCATTCGGATATGAATGAAAGAGGAATGTAAATAATTCCGTCAACCGCAGTGATGGGTGCCGAAAGCTTAACGGGTGCACCGTCAACCTTTGCCTCCAAAGTGCCCAATGTGCTGTATGTCCACTTATAGTTTACTACCTCGGTAAGCTCATCGTTCATCTCAAAGTGATAGGTACGAAGTACATTGTAGAAGGAGTTGTAATCCGTCTTTGTTCTGCCGTATCCTATTATTTCGTTAAATGTATCTTCAGGGACATAGAGTGTGCCATTCATTTCCATGGCACGCACATTTCTGTTCTTTTCGTATACAGGCATCTTTCCGCCTGCAACAATCATGTTTTCCGCACCCGCTTTAAGAATAGCAGTATCGGAAAGACTTGCACGCTGGGAAGAAGTTACGGCAGTCTGTTCTGTTTCTGTAAAGAGATAATTAAAGCGTCCGTAGGGTGCTACAGACCCATCCGAATAGAAGTTCATGAAGTCATCCTTGCCGGATACGGAGTCTGTCCACTTAAATTCAAAGTCAACCACGCCGGTTTCTCCGATTAAGCTTCTCGGAATTTTAACGGTCATGCAGGCTCCTGAAATTTTGTATTCTGCATCGCCGATTTTTTCCATCGCCCAGGCATTTCCCGCATTTTTGTAAACTACGCCTTTTTCTATCAAGAAGTCATAGCCTTCCCAACCGGTATTATACATTCTGTCGGTATTGATATAAAGGTTAAGGAAACCTTTATCATGCTCTTTTATATCTTTCTCGCAGGTAACAAGGAAGTAGAGGTTTTCCGCATCGAAAGTAACCTTTGCACTCTTTACGGAATTGTTTACGGTTGTTTTGTAAACATAAGGCTCGAAGTTTGTACCTGCTTTAGCTAAGCCTTCCGAATCTCGCTCATAGTTCTGATTTGCATTAAGGAACTCAGGAGTAACGCCATCCCACTGGGAAACATCTCCCGCAAGGTCGATGGTCTTCATTCCGCCTGCAACAGGAGCAGGACGCACACCTTTATATTTTCTTATAAAGTCAACCATCAGGTTGTAATAGTCATCCTTAAGTGCTCCACGGCTGGGCTCAAAATCACGGCTGTTTTCATCGTCAAATGTATCAACAAAAGCATTGGGATTTCCGTACCAATCTTCAAAGCGTATGGCTGTCTGCTCGTTCCATCCGTCTATGTAGATAAACTCCGGCTCTGCACTAAGTGCCAACGCCGCCTGCTCACGGAAGAAGTATGCCTTTCTTGCACCCTCTTTGGTATAGTCCTCTCCGAATACTTCGGAATAGCCTCTTCCCTTTGCGTAGTCATTGGATGCAGCACCGCCAAGGCCCATTGCCGCATTGGTAAGGGTGTTTATGGAGCAACCCACTGCTACAAATTCAGGTCTTCCGGTCTCGTCCGGATTCCTTAGTTTCTGAGGAAAGTGCTCAAGCCAGAACCATTCATTGGGCTTAACCTCACTGTCTCTCGTTCCGCCGTAACGGAAGGTAAAAAAGTCGTGAATTTCGGAAACCAGTGCAAGCTGTGCACTGTCCTTTGAATTTGCCTGTGCCGTGCCATATTCTTTTCTGGTATTGGCAAAAATCAACGGCTTTCCGTCAAGGTAATACCATATATCGGAATAATCGTTTTCAACAAAGCAATTCATATATATGGCTGCCGGCTGTGTAAAGCTGTACTGATTAGGCATTACTATGGAACCGAGTACAGAAATTTCCGGAATATCAAGACCTGTTGCCTTAGCATCGCGAAAGGCTTTTACCAAAACTTTCATAGGTTCAAAGAAAAGATAACCTGAATTTGTGCAGTCGAAGAAAATAACATCTACTCCTGCGTGAGAAAGCATTTCAGCATGCTTGCGGTATACAAAGTAGTCATAGCTTGTGTAAAATCCCAGTGCGGGCTCCGACCAGTAGTAAATCCCCTCTTTGTCCCACGCTTTGTGGAAGTAATCGTATCTTGATTCCGGAGCATTTTTAATGACATCGGAAATTACATGTGCACGTCTGTTTTCAGCACTTGATGTGAACCAATCCCAGTACATAATACCAACCTGTCTCGTGTCGGTCTTAACTGCACCTGTTTCGGGAAAGTCCGCAACCTTTCGACCATATGAATCCGTTGCCGCCCAGGTATCGGCATAAAGGTCAACTACAGCACTGTCAGGAATCTGCATAGACTTATTATCCCTTACATATTCCTCCTTGGAAAAGGTAACCTCATAAAGCTCGGTCGCTCCTCTTCCGTCACCATAGAGGGATACGAAGTATACGTCATGAGTACCGCTTATCTCTTTTATAAGGGGTGCCTTGAAAAGTCCTGTTCTGTTTTCGCCCATAACAACATAGGCCAAAACATCTCCCGTCAAGGGATCGTCGGCCTTTACCAAAAATGTGTCTCCGTTACTTGAGCCTGACACATAGTTTTTCGCATTTATCGAAACCGACTTTACCTCCGCAAGTTCAACACCCTTAAATCCGAAGTAGTTGTCCTTTTTCGTATAGCGAAGGCAAGCTTCATTTTTAGTAGCCCCCGAAAGCAATTCTGCCTCTGTTGCCTTGTAGGTTTTATCTCCTTCTGAAGCAAAAACCGTCATTAACGAAAAGCTCATGCATATTGCCAGAATTAATGCAAATATCTTTTTCAAAATTATCCCTTCCTTTGATTTTTTTATAATATTATTATACATTATCCTGCGTTTTTTGTCTTTATCATCAATTCCGATGTATTTATCATTTATTCCACAAAAAATTTTTCTTTTCTTTTTGGGAAATTTGTGGTATTATATATTAATGGAAGAAATTTTGAAAGGAGAAGTGTCCTTATGAGCGAAGAATTAAAGGCCCGTCAGGTGGATCAGCTCATCACCGATACCTTAAGAACCAACTATATGCCCTACGCCATGAGCGTTATTGTGTCACGTGCAATCCCGGAGATTGACGGACTCAAACCCTCCCACAGAAAGCTACTCTATACAATGTATAAAATGGGCTTGCTTACAGGCGTAAGAACAAAAAGCTCCAACGTTGTGGGCCAGACGATGAAATTGAATCCCCATGGTGATATGGCAATATATGATACATTGGTAAGACTTACAAGAGGTAATGCCTCACTTTTATATCCTTTTGTGGATTCCAAAGGATCCTTTGGTAAAAAATACAGCCGTGATATGGCATCTGCCGCAGCACGTTATACAGAAGTTAAACTCGCCCCCATTTCGGCGGAGCTTTTCTCTGACATTGATAAAAACAACGTTGACTTTGTGGATAACTTTGATGCCACAATGAAGGAGCCCGTTCTCCTTCCCGTTACTTTCCCGAATATACTGGCAAACCCCAATTTAGGTATTGCCGTTGGTATGGCAAGTAACATCTGCTCCTTTAACTTAAAGGAGCTTTGCGATACAACCATCGCCCTTATGAAGGATAAAAATGCGGATATAACGGAAACTCTGCTTGCTCCTGATTTTCCCGGCGGCGGACAGATTTTATACGACAAGGAGCTTTTCCGTTCCATTTACGAAACAGGAAGAGGAAGCTTTAAGGTTCGTTCCAAATGGCGTTATGATAAGAAAAATCAGTGCATTGAGGTTTATGAAATTCCCTATACCACCCAGGCAGAGCTTATAATAGAAGCAATTGCAAAGCTTGTGAAGGACGGAAAGGCAAAAGAAATATCCGACCTTCGTGACGAAACGGATTTAAGCGGTCTTAAAATCACCATTGATGTAAAGCGCGGCACAGACCCGGATAAATTAATGGCACTTTTATTCTCCAAAACACCGCTTGAGGACAGCTTTGGATGTAACTTCAATATTCTCGTAAAAAACCATCCGAAGGTTTTGGGCGTCCGTGCAATTTTGCTTGAATGGCTTGCCTTCAGAATGGATTGTGTAAAGAGAAGAATTTTATTTGACATTGACAAGAAAAATTCAACGCTCCATCTCTTATACGGCTTAAGAAAGATTTTACTTGACCTTGACAAGGCAATTAAAATTGTTCGTGACACGGAAAATGATGCGGACGTTGTTCCCAATCTTATGCAGGGCTTCGGCATTGACGAAACTCAGGCAAACTTTGTTGCGGAAATCAAGCTGCGCAATATGAACAAGGAATATATCTTAAAGAAAATTGCCGACGTAGAAGAGCTTGAAAAGGAAATCGCCGACCTTACCGAAACCGTAAAGAGCGATGCAAAAATCAAGAAGCTTATTGCAAATGAACTTAAAGCTGTTGCCACAAAATACGGCGAGGAGAGAAAAAGCGAAATCATCCAGGCTGATGATGTTCCCGTGATTGAGGCAGTAAGCGAGGTTGAAGACTACAACTTGAAAATGTTCTTAACCAGGGACAACTACTTAAAGAAGGTTACGCTTGTTTCCCTACGAAGTGCAGCTGACCATAAGCTTAAGGACGGAGACGAAATTATAGCAGAGCAGGAATCCACCAACAGAAGCGACCTTTTACTCTTCTCGGATAAAGCTGTTGTTTACAAGATGAAGATATCAGACCTTCCCGACTGCAAGGCAAGCTCCTTCGGCGAATATATCCCGAACTTAATTGAGCTTGACGAAGGTGAGAAGATAATAAAGATTGTGGCAACGGACAATTACGAAGGCATTATGCTCTTTGCCTTTGAAAACGGTAAGGTTGCAAAGGTTCCCTTAAAGAGCTATGAAACAAAGACTAACCGTAAAAAGCTTATAAATGCATATTCCGATGCCTCCCCCATCGTGGGAATTATCTATACCCCCACCGAAACCGATGTGCTTGCTGAGACCAGCAACGCAAAGCTTCTTTGCTTTAACACCGAATCGGTTAATATGAAGACCACCCGTGATACACAGGGCGTAAAGGCTCTTACCCTTAAGAAAAATGCAACTCTTAAATCAATTTGTCTTGCATCCGAATCAAAGGTTGCCGACCCCAAAAAGTATTACACCAAAAATATTCCCGCCGCAGGCTTTTTCTTAAAAGCCTCGGACAAGGCTCCCCAGATGTCACTGTTTGATGAATAATAAAAAGCTGTGAACCGACGGTTCACAGCTTTTTATTAGCCTTTATATATTTCTTCTGCATAGCGGACAGCTTCCATTGCGTCCTTTGCATATCTGTCGGCACCTATTGATGATGCATAGTCTTCTGTTAAAACCGCTCCGCCCACCATAATCTTGCAGGAAGGGAGTTCCTTACGAATGAGTTTTATTGTCTCCTCCATATAAGGAACAGTTGTGGTCATAAGGGCACTTAATCCGACAAGCGGAGCATTTTTCTCCTTTGCCGTACTGACAATTTCTAAAGGTTCTACATCCTTACCCAGGTCAGTTACGTCAAATCCGTAGTTTTCAAGAAGCAGCTTGACGATATTCTTTCCGATGTCGTGGATGTCTCCCTTAACCGTGGCTATCACAACGGGGCATTTTTTATTCATATCGCTTTTTTCAGCTTCCATCTTTTCCTTAACCTTTGAAAATGCACATTTCGCCGCCTCCGCACTCATTAAAAGACCGGGCAGGTAAACCTTCTTTTCCTCGAAACCCTTACCTACTATATCAAGAGCAGGGATAATTTCCTTTTCCACCACCGAAAGAGGCTTCTTAGTTGTAAGAAGTTCGGCCGTAAGCGACGCTGCACTGTCGGTGAGGCCTTTTATTATGGCGTCGGAAAGTGCCGAAGCACCGGAAAGCTTTGCTTCATCCGCTTTTCCTGCAGTTTCCTCAATTTTATGACTTTCCGAAAAGCCGATGTATTCTGTACAGTTTTCATCCATGTCTGAAAGCGCCTTGTACGCATAATAGGTTCTCATCATGGGTATCGAAAAAGGATTCATTATAGCCGCAGAAAGTCCGTTTGAGAGAGCCATCGCAAAAAATGTTGCATTTATTCCGTCACGCTCCGGAAGTCCGAAAGACACGTTGGAAACACCCAAAGATGTATGACAACCAAGCTTTTCTCTTATTATTTTAAGTGCTTTAAGAGTTTCCTTTGCGGCAGAAGAATCCGCACTCACCGTCATTGCAAGGGTGTCAAAAACAATATCCTTTTTGTCAATGCCGTATTCCTTTGCCCTTTTTATAATTTTTTCAGCTATCGCCACTCTTCCCTCCGCCGTTTCGGGGATTCCGTTTTCGTCAAGTGTCAGGGCAACTAAAAGACCACCGTATTTTTTTACCAGCGGAAAGATTTTTTCCATGCTTCCTTCCTTGCCATTGACGGAATTTATCATGGCCTTTCCGTTATATATTCTCAAAGCTTTTTCCATGGCCTCCGGGTCCGATGTATCAATCTGAAGCGGCAGATTTGTCACCGCCTGGATGGCACAAACCGCAGATGTAAGCATTACTTCTTCGTCGATTTCCGGAAGTCCCGTATTTACATCAAGAATTTTTGCTCCTGCCTCTTCCTGAGAAAGTGCCTCCTTTAAGATGTAATCCATACCGTTTTCGCGTAAAGCCTGCTTAAGACGCTTTTTACCGGTGGGATTGATTCTCTCCCCGATTAAAACAGGTTCGTTTCCGAAATATACTGCATGAGTATAGGAGGATGCACAGGTCAATTTTTTTTCTTCAATGCAAACAGGCGTAATGTCCTTCGTCGCTTCTTTAAGTGCCTTTATATATTCAGGAGTTGTGCCGCAGCATCCGCCTACGATTCTTACACCTTTTTCGACAGCCTTTTTCATTTCTTCGGCAAATTCAGATGGTGTTACATCGTAAACTGTTTTTCCGTTTACGCTTTTTGGAAGACCTGCGTTGGGTTTCAGAATAATCGGAGCGGAGGAAACTTTAAGCATTTTTTCGTATATCTCAGAAAGTGCTTTTGGGCCAAGGGAACAGTTCATGCCGTAAGCCGCAGCTCCCATACCTTCAAGCAATGCACTCATGGCTTCGGGATTCGCACCTGTCATTAAAAGGCCGTCTTCTCCATAGGCATTGGAGCAGAAAACAGGAAGATGGGAATTCTCCTTTGCCGCAAGCATTGCTGCCTTTGTTTCATAGCTGTCATTCATGGTTTCAATCATAATTAAGTCAACACCGTATTTTTCGCCTAAGGCTACCGTTTTTGAAAAAATTGAAACAGCCTCGGAAAATTCAATATCTCCGTAAGGCTTTAACAGTCTTCCAAGAGGCCCTATATCAAGAGCCACATACTTTTCATGGTTACCCTTTGACTCAAGGGCCGCATCTCTTGCGATTCTGATTGCGGAGGAAACCAGTTCCTCTAATTCAGTATCGGAAAATTTAAGGCTGTTGGCACCGAAGGTGTTGGTATTTACCACGTTGCTTCCCGCCTCAAAATAATCCTTATGTATTTTCTTTACGGCATCGGGGTGTGTAATGTTCCATCTTTCGGGAAGTTCACCAGGCATAAGCCCTTCCTTTTGCAAAAGGGTTCCCATCCCGCCGTCAAGATATAAGATGTTATCTTTTATATAATCAAGAATTTTCATATATGTTCCTCTATTCCTAAAATTGCAGAAAGATTTTCCCGGATTTTGGCCGCAACAAACGGTTTATTCATGGAATAAACATGCACATTCATCACATTGTTAGCATAAAGGTCTATAATCTGGTCGGTTGCATAGGCAATTCCCGCCTGACACATAGCATCCGGATTATTTCCGAACTTGTCCACAATGCTGATAAATCGGCGTGGCATAAAGGAGCCGGAAAGCTTTACGGCACGCTCAACCTGATTTGCATTGGTAATCGGCATAATTCCCGCAATTACGGGAACGGTTATGCCTGCCTCTCTTATTTTATAAAGGAAATTATACAAAAGGTTGTTGTCAAAAAACATCTGCGTGGTTAAAAATTCGCACCCCGCATCAACTTTTTCCTTTAAATATTTTATATCATCCTTCTGATTAAGACTTTCCGGATGTACCTCGGGATAACAGGCTCCGCCGATACAGAAATCGGCACCACTATCTTTAAGCTCACGAACCAGATCCACCGCATTTTTATAATGCCATGTATTTCTGTCGCTTGCTTTAAGCTCTTCCGTCAAATCCCCTCTTAAGGCAAGAACATTTTCTATTCCCGCATTTTTCATGTCAAGGATTCGCTCCCTGACAGTTTCCTTGGTAGAAGAAACACAGGTAAGATGAGCAATCATTGATACACCGAGCTTTTCCTTTATGCTTTGTGCAATTTCAAGGGTGTACTTACTGGTACCGCCGCCCGCTCCGTAAGTAACACTCATGAAGGAAGGACGAAGGCACGCTATTTCCTCCGTCGCCTTTTTCACGCTTTCAAAAGCCGTATCGGTTTTTGGCGGAAAAACTTCAAATGATAAACGAGGTTTTTCCTCTTTAAATATTTCTCTAAGCTTCATATTATCAGCTCTTTTCTATAGATTCTTTTTTATAATAGCATAAAGACAGGCTCTTTTCAATATAAAAATAAAAAGAAACTGCGGCATTGCCGCAGTTTCCGATAAAACTTATTTCTTTATAACTATTGTCTGCTCAGCCTGATTCCATTCGCAGTTAAGACCAAGTGTCTTTGTAAGGAAGATAACGGGAACCATTGCTGTTCCGTCAGCAGCTGTATGAGTGGGCTTTGCAAGAAGAAGTCTTACGCCGCCTGATGCAAGATAGTTTGAGTTCTTCTTAAAGTTATATGTAACGCCGTTATATGTAACTGTAATATCTTCACCGGATTCAGCATATGATCCGCCAAGAGCTTCAACGGTATACTTGAAGGGAAGCATTGTAGCACCGCCTATAATATAGGGTGCTGTTGCAGTTCCTGCTGTACCATTTGCATTTACGCTTGTGCTTCCGAGCTTAAGGACAATCTTTCCTGAGCCGGGTGCTGTGTCAGCAGTTGTTGTTGTCTTAACAATCTGAGTCTGAACAACCTTTTCAATAGGACCGAAGAAATCAACTTCTGCAGCCATGCAGTATCTTGTGCTTTCTTCAATAATAACTCTTACAGCCTTAACAGTTACGTTCTTACCGAAACCGAAAATTCTCTCTTTGGGGTCGTTTCCGGAATATGTGTTTACAGCTGTGCAAGCTTCAACGTACTTTTTACCGTCTGTGGAATAAAGAACTCTCACCTTTAACCAGTAACCGCCTGTGCTGTCCTGTCTGGGGGTGTAGCTGATACCGGAAATTTCTGTCTTCTTTGTGAATGTGAAGTCAAGTGTAAAGGGAGCCTTGTCATAGCCTGTGATTGTAGAACCTTCTGCTGTATACGCACTGTGCCAGTATGTCTTTATATCACCGTCAAGCATCTTTATGGAAGATCCGCCCTGACCGTCACTGGAAGCCTTTACAGAAACGCCTGACTTGTCAATCTTTTCGCCTACTGTCTGCACCGCAGTTGTCTTTGTAACAGCTGCAGAAGGAGCAGGTGTAGTAGCTGCAGGAGTTGTTGTCTGAGCAGGAGTAGCTGCACCCTTCTTATTTGAAATTGTCTTTGCTGCAGCTTCGTCTGTAATTAAAGCAAGCTCACCGATTTCCCATTCGCCCCAGTTATCATTACTCTTCTGAGAAGAAAGAGAAACATACTTAGCTGTGATTTCTTTTCCGAAATAATAATCGTCAAACCAGTACTGGCTATTTGCACTTCTTGTGTTTGCAACTTCTGTCCAGTTCTTACCGTCAGAAGAAATCTTTATAAGAAGAACCTCTGCTCTTCTGTGCTCTTTACCGTTCATGTTGGGGTCAGCATTTGTACCTTCCGCACCTGCTACGCAGTTTTTACTCATCCAGGAACGGATACCGGAGAACTTCTGTTCGGAGGAGAAAGCTATCTGGATTGTACCCTTAAGCTTTGCACCGAAGTCGTTTCTTATGCCGTCAACAAGATTAGCGGTAGTTCCGGAATATGCTCCCTTTTCTCCGCCTTCATATGTAATTGTTGCACCTGTTATTTTCTTTGCACCCTTCATATCTTCTGTGCCGATTTCAGCAGCAAATACGGATGCACTCATTATCATAACAAATGCTAAGATTAATGCTATAGTCTTTTTCATTTATGTTTCCTCCTTATATGCATTATGGTATAGTATATTATAGCACAACAAGCCACCGTTTCACAATCTTTTTTTGTCTTTTTCCTCCACTTTTCCCGCTTTTCGTCATTTTGCACAAACCAAAACGCTTGTTTTTGTGAAAAATGACACTCGCATATATGATGCGAGTGTCATCTGCAGTTATTTTTCTATGGTAATTGTTCTGGTCTCTCCATCCCAATTAACTGTATATCCGAGACGTTCTGATACAAATCTTAAAGGAATGAATGTTCTTGAGTTCTCGATTCTGGGAGCAACGGGAGAGGTGTATCTCACACCGTTTACCCAAACACGGTTGTTTTCTATCTGGAACTCAATTGTCGTTCCGTCAGCCGATACTGTAATTTTTTTGTTTTCTCCATGCCATGTAACGGTAGCACCCATTTCCTCAAAGAGCCCCCTGAGGGGAATCATAGTAGTTCCGTTTACAATGAAAGGCTCCACATCAATCGTCTTGACTCTGCTCTCTTCGCCTTTTGATACCACTATGTCCTTTGAACCAATCTGAAGCGTATATCTTTCTTTTTCTCCGGTGAGACGGGCAAGCTGAGTGTTTTCGCTTTCGTAAAACTGAATGTCCGCACAGGTGGCATGAGCACTTGCCTTTCCTCCGCCGTCATTGATTGTAACTAAGATGTCTATACGGAAATATCTTGTGGTAATCGGCTCATAGAAGGGAATCCTCATAAAGTTGAAGGACTTATACTGGGTGGGATTAAGAACGTAGCTATCCACAAAGTCATAATTTTCACCGTCCGCTGATGTGCTTATTTCAAACTCAACCCAGTGTCCGCTTAAGAATCCCTGACCTCTGGGCATAAAGCCGAAGCCGGAAAGAGTATATTCCTTTCCAAGGTCATACTCAAGATAAGCAGGCATTACCTTTTTATTGAATCCTTCGGTTGAGCCGTCCTCGTTTCTGTACTGGGTGTGCCATACGGAATATTCATTCTGGTCAATGGTCTTTATTGCCGTGGAGTGCATATCGTTGGCATTTTCAAAGGGATAGGGCTGTTCGCTTGATGCCTCTACCTTAACCTCGCTTCTGTCTATGGGAAGCAATTTATAGTCGCCGTAGTTATCTCTCATTTCCGCCGCAGTTACGGTCTCTCTGTAAAGAGTGGGCTTAAGTACACGGATTTCCGATGCAACGGCATAGTTGCTCATAGAGTCTACGATAACAAGCGTTATGGCCTTCGCTTTAACATTTCTGCTCATTACAAGCTCGCAAGGCGTTCTTCTCTGATCCTTTGTTGTGGTTCCGCCATAGGAGAAGGCAAAGTCCTCAACTGCGGGATAGAAGTTTTCACCGTCGTCGGATACATAAAGGCTTACTATTTTAAATATACCCGCACTGCTCTGGGATTCGTCTCTGGGGTAATATCTGATGCCGGAAACCTCTGTTTCCTCCGGGAAGGTTATGATATAGTCAAAGGGATTCATATCGTGGGAAACGATTTTTCCGTCCTCAACCACATAAGCAGAATGCCAGAAGGTTTTAAGGTCTCCATCCATGGCAAGCTCAGGCTTTGTCATTGCGCTGGATGCTGTTACCTTCCAGTCTGTGCCCGGTGTCATTTCATCCTCTTCATACTCTGCCTTTACTGTTTCAACAGGCTTTGTTTCTTCCTTGGTTTCTTCCTTTTTATCTGAAGCTGATGCTCCTCCCTGCCCTGTATTTGCATCAATTTCTGTTGCGGTAAGCTTAACCGCCGATACTTCGGCTGCCTTTAATTTTTCGTCACTCTTAAGGAGCGAAAGCTCTGCCATTGTGCCGAAATCGCTGACGCCTTCGGTAATTGTAAGCCTTACGGCTTTCACCTTTACGTTGGAATCAAATTTGATTGTTCTTCCGACTTCACGGTCGGAAAATGAAGGATTGTAGGAAAGCTTTACATCACCAAGCTTTGTATAGGTGCTTCCGTCTTCCGAAATTTCAACGCCCATCGCCTTTACAACGCCTGCCGTACTTCCGCCGAGACGGGGATAGTAGCGGATACCGGAAATTTCCGTTACATCCGGAAGCGTAAGCTCAAAGGTATAGGGCATGGGGTCTTTCGCCGTTATTGTAGAGCCTTCTGCCGTATATCCCGAATGCCAGATGGTATCAATGTTTCCGTCGATGGCGTTTTCGGCTTTTTGTGCCACGCTGGAAGCTTCCGCCATCCAGCCCGATTTATCGGTAATTTCGTCCTTTACCTTGCCGCTGTCGGCACCTGCACTGCCTACCGCCGCAGAACCTGTTTCTTTTGCGATATTCTGTGTTTCAACTCCGTTTTCCGTTGCGGGGATTACGGTTTTTGTAAGCTTTACTGCATTTACATTTTCCGTCTTAAGGCTATCCTTCTTAGAAAGAAGGGAAAGCTCCGCCATTGTGCCGAAATCACTGTAAGCTTTAACTACATCAAATTTAAGAGATTTTATTTTTACATTTGCCGTAAAATCAACTGTCTTTCCACCCTCACGGTCAGAATATGCGGGATTATACTGAAACTTTACCTTTCCCATTTCGGTGTAATTTTCACCGTCTTCGGAAATGTAGATTACAATATCGTAAAATGTTCCCGCAACGCTTCCGCCAAGACGGGGATAATAACGTAATCCGGATATTTCCGTGGCTTCAGGCAGAGTAAGAGTAATTGTATATGGCATTGGATCCTTTGCCGTAACCTGTCCGCCCTCTGCTGTGTAGCCAGAATGCCATATGGTATTTATATCTCCGTCGATGGCGTTTTCAATTTTCTGAATCTGGCTTGTTGCCTTTATCTGCCAGCCTTCCTTTGGAAGTTCGTCATCTGCTGCAAAGGATGTAAGGGCGAAAACAGATGAAAGAATCAAGGATAATGCAAATATCAAAGATAATATTTTTTTCATTTCCATACCCCTCCTTATATAAGCTCTGCAGCACGGAGTGCCGCATCGGTATCTATATCAGTTCCGAAGGCAAAAATTCCGTTTCCTAAGTTTCTGACATCATAACCAAAGGTATCGAAAAGGAATGTTACGGGAACGTATGCAATTCCGTCAATGTCAAGCACAGGCTTTGTCAGCGTAATATCGACACCGTCAACCACACCTGTAAGTGTGCCAACGGTTGTATAGCAGAATCCTTCCTTTGAATCGATTTTAAAGAAGTTTCTGTAGGACTCATAAATTGTCCTTGTTGTGCCGTAGCCCACTACATCCTTAAGCATTGTGTAGGGAACGTAAGCCGTTCCGTCAATTTCTCTTACGCCGTAGGCAGTATTTGCTTCAAAAGCATCCATAATTCCGCCTCTTACAACAGCCTTGCTCGATCCCGCTTTTACAACGGTTGTGTTTTTAAGAGCTTCTCTGTCGGAATCTGTTACAGCCTTCTGCTCTATTTCAGAATAAACATAGTTGAATCTGCTTGCGGGAGCACATATTCCTGTAATATAGAAATTAAGAATGTCGGAATCGTCGGAGTTATCCGCCCACTTGAATTCGATGTCTGTGATGTCCCCCATTCCGATTAAACTTTTAGCCGCCTTTATCTGAAGCTGTTTTCCACTGAGTACCTGTTCTGCTTTGCCCACAAGATTCCATGTTCCGTTAAAGCTGTAAACATCGGTATTTACGATTTTGTAATCATAGCCTTCCCAACCTGTCGCACGGTTACGGTCGGCATCGATATAAAGTGCCATCCAGTTATTTCCCGAAGGCGTGGTTATATCACTTTCGCAAGTAGCTGTAAACCAGATAAATTCATCGTTTCTTGCAACCTTGCTTGTTTTTATATTGTTTCTTGCCGTCTTATTTACATAGTGATTTTTTCCATAGCCTACCGCATCACGGTCGTATACTCCGCGTACATTGTAAAATGTGGGGGAAACTAAATCCCAGGATGCGGGATTTGCCATGTCAATTGTGGTTTTTTCGCTTGCAGTTGGTGCGGGGCGAACACCCTTCCACTTACGGATAGCGTCAACCATCAGCATAAATCCGCTGTCACGGTTTCCGCCCTTTGCAAGGGCAAGGTCACGGGTGTTAACCTGGTCAAAGTGGTCAATAAAGGAATTTTTGAATTTACCTGAGTAGTTTTCCTGCCTTCCTACGGTCCATTCGTTCCAGCTTGAAATAAGCATAATTCTTGCATCAGTTTCGAGGGCACCTGATACCTGTTCTTCAAAAAAGTAGTTATACTTATATGCATCGGAATCCCAGATGTGTCCGAAGGTTTCGGTGTAGTTTTTGCCTCTTGCTGTTTTATAACCCATGGGAACAAGCTGTTCAGTTTCGATGGACTTGTTGCAGCCGCCTGCCACGGTTACGGTTTCGGCATTTCCAGAAGAGTCCACACCATAGGTCTTCATAGGATACTTTTCAATGATAGACCATTTATCGGTTTTATCGGTAAGAGTATCGTTCCAGTCTCCCTCGATTCCTCGGAAGGTGAAGAAATCAAGAATTTCTTCGGTTAATTTAACATCCTCGGGGTCATTTTCGTTAAGATAACGCTCCATTGATTCCTGATGTCCCATCAAAAGGGGCTTGCCCTCGTGATAATACCACAAATCCTCGTAGTAGCCGGGCTTGTAGAAGGTGCGGTACATATAGAAAAGCATGGTTTTTGCATTTTCCGTGGGATATGCCATATTACATGCCAGAGTAAATTTTGGCACATCCACGCCATCTAGCTTAGCGTCACGGAACGCCTGGCAAAATACCTCCATATTGCGGCGGAAAACCGCAATTCCGTTGGTATCGTCAAAGAACAAAAAGTCTACCCCTGCCTCGGATAAAAGCTCCGCATCCTTTCTGTATACCCAGTAGTCGTTACCTGCATAGAATCCGTATAATGGCTCATCCCAGAAATACTCTGCCTTACCCTTTGGCCATGCAGGATGAAGATATCCGTCTTCCTTGTATGCATCGGGAAACTCTAGCTGGAAGGTTGTGTTGTTTATAACTGCTTCGTTATCCTCATATCCTGTGTTCCATATCCAGTAAAACAGGCCCACTTCCTTTCCTTCCTTTACGCCGCCGACTTCAGAATAGTCGGCAACAGCACGGGAAAGTTCACTTGTTCCTGCCCAGGTGTCGGAAAAGTCGTCAATTACCGGAGCAGATACGGGTGTGTAGCCTTCTCTTTCCTTGATTGCTTCGTCGGACAAGGATATTTCAAAAATATCCGATGCGCCTGCAGGGCCGTAGGTTGAAATTATGTATAAGTCGTGCTTTCCCGTAACAGAAACGTTACAGCCAAACTCATTTTTTCCTTCTTTATAAAGGTCAATCTCACCGATAATTTCGCCCGTGGGCTTGTCGATTCTCACCTCAAAAAGGTCACCGCTCCAGCCCGAGGTCCAGTTTGCCTCCGCCGTCATTCTTACGGACTTTACATTTGTAAAGTCAACAGAGGGGAAATACACATAGTTCCCCTTTTGCATTTCGAGAATACCTGAGGTTAATTTTGCTCCTTCCATTTTTTCAATGGTAAGAGGAGTTGTTGCACCGAATGCATTGACAGTCGACATCGCCATAACAATGCAAAGGGTAATAGCAAGTACTTTTTTCATATTTTTACTCCTTCCATATGTAAACAGCCGTTGGCTGTTTTTTACATTCCGAACCACTTATTAACCAGCATAAATATAAGAGGAATGGTAAGGCATGACAAAAGGTGCGAAACCACCGCCATGCCTGCCGCCTTTGAAGTATCCTTTCCGTAGGCACTGGGAATTACAACGGTATTTAAGCCAAGGGGCATTGAAAGCGCACAAACGGCACAGATAAACACCGTTTCATCAAAGGGAATGAATTTGGCAAGTCCCAAAAATGCCAATGGAATAATTATAAGCCTTATAAAGGTTGCCGCATAAATTTTAACATCGGTAAAGGTTTTCTTCATATCAATG
>JAFXHP010000108.1 GCA_017536285.1 Clostridia bacterium | reverse complement strand
GTATGGGTGTGGATTGCACCTATAATAATCTTATCAAGAGGAAGAGAAATTTTGCCTTCCACTCTCTCCCTTACCGAGCAAAGAAGCTGATAGCTTGTTGACACAAGATCGCAGGAGCACATAACAAAGGCGTCAGCGCCACTTTCAACGGCAAATGCTGTTACGGTTAAGGGAGACTCAACCACGTCTGATACTCTTTCATAAAACTGTCCGGCAAGGCTTACTTTTGCACCCTCGGGGATTATGCTTTTTTCGCTCCAACCGATTTTTATCTTACTCATTTTTATTTCCTCCGTCCTTTAACGCACACGAAAAATCATATAAGGCGTTAAATTTTTCATACTTTTCGTCAAGCACTCTATCGTGTTTTGGAGTATATACCTTTTCAAATTCAATTGATTCTGCTGCATCATCAAGGCTTTTGATTTTGCCGTCGGAAATTGATGCAATTATGGCAGCACCTAAGCACGCCGCTTCCTTTTCCTTCGGCACCATAATGGGATAGCCCGTGATATCAGCCTGCAACTGACACCAGAGGTCACTCTTCGAGCCACCGCCCGTTGCAATTATTGCATCTATCTTAGTCCCGTTTTCCCTGATGTACTGAAGATTTTTCTTAAGAAGGAAGCCTACACCCTCCATTACGGCATATGCCATGTCGTAAGCATCGTGCTCCTGACGAAGGCCCCAGAACACACCTGTTGCACGGCTGTCAAACTCAGGAGAATTTGTGCCCACAAGATAAGGCAGGAACAGTAAAGAATTTCTTTCCCTCTTTTTTATTTCTTCGTCAATTTCCCGGAAAGAAAAATTCTTCATGCAGGTGTTTTTGAACCACTCAAGGCTTACGCCGCCGCTTTCTGCAACGGGAAGCATAATGTGGGTATCGGGAAGAAAGCCATAGTGCATGGCTATTCCTTTTATATCATCGCAAGGCTCCTTTGAGAAGGTTGCCATTGCCATAACGGTTCCCGTGGAAAGGGTGATTTTACCCATTTTTATGTTGCCTGTTCCAATCATGCCGGCAAAGTGGTCAAGCGTTCCCACATTTATTTTTGTGGTTTCCGTGATTCCCAGTTTTTCTGCCACATCCGCTTTAAGGCATCCTGCAACGGAGCAGGGCTCAACCAATGGCGGAAGCTGTTTTTCGCTTATTCCGATGGCTTCTGTCATTTTCTTCCAGTAGCATTTTTTATAAATATCAAAATAGAAGGAAAAGGTTGCAATTGACATATCAGAAACCTTTTTGCCGGTCAATGCAAAAATCACATAGTCCTTAAGGAGCATATAGGTTTTTGCATTTTCATAAACTTCGCTTTTATTTTTCTTAAGCCACAAAATTTTCGTTGCCGGCCAGGTGGGAAGCACCGCCTGCTGACCTGTTACACTTTCACATTCTTCCTTTGAAAAGAGCTTTGAAAGCTCATCACATTCCTCAACCGAGCGCTCATCCATCCAGGAAATGGCGTTCATTAAAGGATTTCCGTCATCTCCCAGCACAACCAATGACTCCGCCTGCCCGGTAAATGCCATTTCGTTTACGGATTTGATTTTGTTTTCCTTTAATATTTCGCTTAAAAGCTTAATGAGATTATTTACATACTCTTTTGCATCAAACTCCACAAAGCCATGCTCTCTTATATAGCTTACGGGAAAGCTTTTTCTTGAGATAAGCTTCATTTCCCCATCGTAGAGTGCCGCCTTGATGTTTGTGCTTCCGAGGTCAATTCCTATGTACATAATTATCTCTCCAATGTCACATTACAAGTTCAATGTCCATAATTTTGCAGAAGTCCTTAATTTCCTCTGTAAAGTTTCCGTATGCAACCAAAACGTGCTGACCTGCTACATTTTCGGCAAATTCTTCAACTGTGCAGCTGTCGGGGAAAACCTCTAAGCTGGGAAGCTGAGGAGCAGGATCGTCCCATCCGTATTCGTTCCACGCAGGAGGATTTTTAGCCTCTGCGGTATAAACGTGCATCTTGTACTTTCCGTTTAAGTAGTAAAGTCTTGCACAGGTAACATAACCCGTTTTTACCTTTGATACGTTAAGAAGAGAAGAATTAAGAAGACCGAATGCCGCAGGAAGAACTGTTACATCGCCGTCTGTCACAGCCTTGGGAACAAAGTCCGGAACGCCGATTAACATACTCTCTTCAAAGAACTCGTAGTATTCAAGATAAGGAACAGTCTGTCCCGATAAATACTTCATTAAAATCTGTGTAACCGCACCCATAATGTCATTTTCGGGAATCGTTAAAACGCCGTAGTAATGCTCAAGAAGCATAAATACCATTGC
>JAFXHP010000107.1 GCA_017536285.1 Clostridia bacterium | reverse complement strand
GTTACCTGCACCAACTTTTACGCTGTCGCCGTATTTTGCTCTTATCCATTCGATTGTAAGCTTCTGCCATTCGGAAAAGCCCTCGGATGAGTCGATACATAAAACGTCAGCACCGGCTTCAACCAATGCAGGAACTCTTTCAGCATAGTCTCTTGTATTGATACCTGCACCAACAACATAGCGTTTTGATGCGTCAAGAAGCTCGTTGGGGTTCTGCTTATGTGTATCATAGTCCTTGCGGAATACGAAATAGCAAAGTCTGCCTTCATCATCAATTATGGGAAGGGAATTAAGCTTGTTGTCCCATATAATGTCGTTTGCTTCCTTTAAGGTTGTGCCTTCCTTTGCAACGATAAGCTTATCAAAGGGAGTCATAAAATCCTTAACCTTTGTGGCAGGATCCATACGGCTTACGCGGTAGTCTCTTCCGGTAACGATACCCACAAGCTTACCCTCGGGAGTTCCGTCCTCTGTAACGGCAACAGTGGAGTGGCCCGTCTTTTCCTTTAATGCCACAACCTCGGCAAGGGTGCCTTCGGGAGAAATGTTGGAATCGCTCTTTACAAAACCCGCCTTATGGTTTTTAGCGCGCTTTACCATTGCAGCCTCATCCTCAATTGTCTGAGAACCGTAGATAAAGGATACGCCGCCTTCTGTTGCAAGCGCAACAGCAAGTCTGTCTCCCGATACGGACTGCATTATTGCCGAAACCATAGGGATATTCATTGTGATTGCCGGCTCTTCCCCCTTCTTATATTTTACAAGGGGTGTTTTAAGGCTTACATTAGCGGGAATGCAGTCGCTTCCCGAATAGCCGGGGATTAAAAGATATTCGTTAAATGTATGTGAGGGTTCGTTTATAAAAGTAGCCATTTTCATTCTCCTTTACTGTGCTTTAGTTTCGCAGTAGATACAGCGATATATGTTTTCTTCTTTGTCTGTAAGTTTGAATATGTGGTCAAGCTCCTGCTCAACGCTTGTTATGCATCTTGGGTTTTTGCATTTAATTACATTTTTGAGGGTTTCGGGAGTAGCAATGGTTTTCTTTTCAACCAAAACGCCGCCCTTTATTATGTTAACCGTTACGCCCGGATCAACATAGCCTATAACATCAAGATTAACGTCGATATCGGCATCAATCTTTATAATGTCCTTTTTACCGAGCTTTTTACTTGCCACATTTTTTATAATTGCTACGGAGCAGTCAAGGTTATCAAGCTTCAGAAGCTCGAAAAGTCTCATTCCCCTGCCCGAAGTAATATGGTCAATTACAAGACCGTTATTAATTGAATCTATATTCATTTTTCCGCCTCCTCAAGAAGCATTAAGATAAGTGCCATTCTTATATACTTAGCATAAAGCACCTGCTTGAAATAGCACGCTCTCGGATCGTTATCAATCGCAACCGCAATTTCGTTTACTCTCGGAAGAGGATGAAGTATGCATAAATCCTTCTTTGCATTTTTAAGCTTTTCGGGCACTAAAATATAGCTGTCCTTAAGTCTCAAATAGTCCTCCTCGTTGAAGAATCTTTCCTTCTGTACTCTTGTCATATAGAGTATGTCAAGGTCGGGCATTACCTCTTCCAGATTTGTTGTCTGAACATATTCGATGCCCTTTTTCTGGAGCACATCCTTTTTAACATAGCTCGGAAGCTTAAGCTCCTCGGGTGATATAAGGACGATTTTTATTCCCTCGTATCTTGAAAGCGCATTAATTAAAGAATGCACCGTTCTTCCGAATTTAAGGTCTCCGCAGAAGCCAACTGTAAGATTATTGAGTCTTCCTTTTTCCTTGCTTATTGTAAGAAGGTCGGCCAAAGTCTGCGTCGGATGGTTGTGACCGCCGTCTCCCGCATTTATGACGGGAATTGAAGCGTTGTTTGCCGCAACAAGCGGTGCACCCTCTTTAGGATGGCGCATTGCAATAATGTCCGCATAACAGCTTATAACCTTTGCCGTATCGGCAACACTTTCACCCTTGGATGCCGATGAGCTCTGTGCCTCGGAAAAGCCGAGTACATTTCCGCAAAGCTCCATCATTGCCGCTTCAAAGCTTAATCTCGTTCTTGTAGAGGGCTCAAAAAACAGCGTGGC
>JAFXHP010000002.1 GCA_017536285.1 Clostridia bacterium | reverse complement strand
TTTACCTTAATCGGTGAAGGCACATTTACCTACACCCCCAATATGGAAGATAAAACTCCCAAAAACTATATGCTTGCAAAGAGCGGTGAATACAAGGCAATCCGTTTTGAAGTGCTTGAAGCAGATGGTGGCTACGGCTCAAGTGCCGAGCTTAAGTTCTTAACGCCCGGTGTAATAGGCGGCACGGAAAATGCAGGAACTCCTTCTACTCCCCAGGCAGGAACTAGTGCTCCCGCAACCGGCACGACCGAGTCCGGCGAAAGAGTACTTAATATCCCCGAAGTAACAGAGGATTTATCAAAGGTTTATTCTGATAAGAGCCTTGATCCTTCAGAAATCACCCCCAAGGCTAAGTGGACAGCTACAGCATCCAGTGAAAAGTCCTGGGGTAAGATCGAAAAAATCATCGATGGAGATAAAACCAACTGTTGGCACACAAATTATGACGAGGCGGACGGTAAAATCACCCACAAGGATCCCCCTCCCTACGAATTTACGGTAAACTTCAACGAGGAAACCGAATTTTCAGGTCTTCGTTTCTATGTAAGAAAGAACAACTACTCCGGTTACTTCAACCAGGCTGAAATTTACGTTTCCGATGACGGTGAAAACTTCTACCACGTTCACGACAAAACCTATGATAACGGCAGAAGCGGATCTGCAACAAGCCCCATTGAAGCACCCAACACCGTAAAGTTCGGTGCAAACATCAAGGCAAAGGCGGTTAAGGTTATTGTAACAGATTCCTGGAACAGCCTTGCTGTTCTTGCAGAGCTTGCTCTCCTTAAGCCGGATCCGTTCTGGAGTGAAACCGTTACAGCAAAGGAATACTACGAAAGACTTCCCGAATTTACCTTCAGCTTTATTGACAGAGAGGGTATGACTGCAAAGGCATCCAGCGAACAGCCCTATCACGGTATGAACGCATCCAATGCATATAATCTTTCGTTAATTCCTCAGCACGTTTTGGAGGATAACAACTCCATCTGGCACACTCAGTATATGAATGAAGACGGCACAACGGATGGCTTTTCAAAGCAGGTGTTCCCCGCTTGGCTTGAAATTGATTTGGCCGGCGAAAAAAACTTCTGCGGTGTGGCATTAAAGCCCAGAGGAAGCCACGCAAGAAGCGGTCACTGGAAGGCGTTTGAAATAAGCATTTCGGACGACGGAGTAAACTGGGAGCCCTATGTTGCTTTCGATGCAACAATGCCCGAGGCGGTATCCTTCGATGACCAGTATTACTTCTTCTATGAGTATATCACAACACGCTATATAAGATTTGACATAACTTCATCTCTTGATGACGGTTGTAAAATCAAAAATGCTCACGCAACACTCTGCGAGGTTAACTTCCTTGTTCAGGATAGCGTTGTGGAGGAACAGAAGGCCCAGAGCAGACAGCATTTTGAGCTTACAATAGGCTCAAAGGATATCTTAGTTAAGAAAGGTAAGGCAGATGCCTTCACAAAGACAATCGACGTTGCACCTATGATAGTAAACGGCACAACACTTATTCCCTTAAGAGGTCTCTTTGAGGAAATGGGTGCCGAGGTTATATGGCACGGCGACACTCAGCAGATTGAAGTTAAGAAGGACGATATGACGGTTACCTTCAGAATTGAGGATAACAGAGTAATTGCTGACGGTGTCCGTTACAGTGCCATCGTTGCACCGAGAATTGTTGACGGAAGAACGCTGATTCCCTTAAGAATAGTTTCCGAAATCCTGGGATATACCGTAAACTGGGACGGAGAAACACAGAAAATTACAATAGAGAGTAATTAATTTTATGCCGGGTGTCTTTGACATCCGGCAGTTTTATTCGCCGTCGGGCGAGTTGTATTTGCTTTTAGCAAGTGATATTGCCTTAGCAGTGGTATTGCCTTCGGCAGTTTATAAGCGGATAAAATATCACTAAAACCAAAGGTTTTAATACCACTTTTGATTTGTCAAAAATATCACTCCGAGCATCGTTCGGAATATCACTTGAAAAAATGATTGTATTGCAGTATAATATCATCAGAGGTGACTTATGATGGCAGATAGTGTTTTAAGGGAGAAATCAAAGCAGTTTGCAAAGGATATTGTTTTTTCTGCAGAGAAATTAAGGCAAATCATAAAGAAGCAGTATTGGCAAATCAATTATTGCGTTCAGCGACTTCAATAGGTGCAAATCTTCATGAAGCACAATATGCTCAAAGTAAAAACGATTTTATTTCAAAGCTCGAAATTGCACAAAAAGAATGCTATGAAACAGAATATTGGTTGGAATTGCTTTTCGAAACAGATTATGTGAACGAAGAAAAATATAAAAAGATGAAAAATGAATGTGGAGCTATCCGAAGAATGCTCATTTCATCATTAAAAACAGTAAAATCTAAATGATGCCTCAGTCTGAAGCAGAATGATTTGGACTTTACAATATTGCTCGGTTGTGGTAAAATAAAAGGCAATTAAAATCCGAAAGGACTTGAAAAAATGAAAATTGTGGTTAAAGTAGGAACAAGCACTCTTGCCCACACAACAGGAAGACTTAATATAAGAAGAATAGAGACTCTTTGCAAGGTTTTATCAGACCTTAAAAATGCCGGACATGAAATTATTTTGGTTTCCTCCGGTGCTATCGGCATGGGAGTAGGAAAGCTGGGACTTACGGAAAGACCGTCAGACATTCCCGGAAAGCAGGCGGCAGCAGCAGTCGGTCAGTGCGAACTTATGTATACATATGACAAGCTTTTTTCAGAATATAACCACAACGTGGCACAGATATTAATCACCGCACCCGATGTTAAAAATCCCGAGCGTAAGGCTAATTTCCATAATACATTGGAGCGTTTGCTGGCCCTTTCGGTGCTTCCCGTAATAAACGAAAACGACACAGTTTCCACCGAGGAAATCGTAATCGGCGACAACGATACCTTGTCTGCCGAAGTTTCAGCATCCATCGGTGCGGATTTGCTTATAATTCTTTCGGATATTGACGGGCTTTACGATAAAAATCCAAAAAACAATCCCGATGCAAAATTAATTCCCGTGGTTTCCGAAATAACTGAGGAGATAAAAGCCCTTGCAGGCGGAAGCGGAAGCAGTCTCGGTACGGGCGGTATGATTACAAAAATCCGTGCAGCTGAAATTGCAACGGCTGCCCACTGCGATATGATAATTGCAAACGGAGCAGAGCCTTTAATCCTTTACGATATAGTTGAGGGTAAAAGCATCGGCACACGTTTTTTAAAGAGGTAACCTGTTATGGAAACAATAGATATTATAAAGAAAACCAAAGCGGCGGTAAAATTTATAAAAACCGCTGATGCAGAAACAAAAAACAGGGCAATTAATCTTATGGCTGAAAGCGTCATTTCATCAACAAAGGAAATACTTGCGGCAAACATGATTGATATTGAAAACGCAAAGGGCAAAATTTCCGATGTTATGATTGACCGTCTTATGCTGAATGAAGAAAGAATTAAATCTATGGCAAAAGGTATGAAGGAAATTACTCTTCTTAATGACCCGGTGGGAGAAACGCTCTCGGAAACCCTTCGTCCTAACGGTCTTAAAATTATTAAAAAGAGAGTTCCCATGGGACTTATTGCAATTATTTACGAGAGCCGTCCTAATGTGACAAGCGATGCCGCATCTCTTGCCGTTAAAAGCGGAAATGCAGTGGTTCTTCGTGGCGGAAAGGAAGCCTATAATACAAGCAAGGCGATAGTTGATGCCCTTAAAAAAGGTCTTGCTTCGGCAGGGCTTTCCTCCGACATCATAAACCTGGTCAGCGACTTGACAAGGGAAAGTGCAAGTGTGTTAATGACGGCGGAAGGCTTGGTGGATCTCTTAATTCCCCGAGGCGGTGCAGGTTTGATTAACGCCTGCGTTAAAAACGCCACCGTTCCCTGCATTCACACGGGTACGGGAATATGTCACATCTATGTGGATAAGGATGCTGACCTCTTACGGGCAATAAAAATCCTTGAAAATGCGAAAACGAGCCGTCCTTCCGTTTGTAATGCGGCGGAGGTGCTTCTTGTTCATGAGGCTGTGGCGGAAAAGTTTTTACCAAAGGTTAACGAAGTTCTTTCAGATAAGCGAAAAGCAGAGGGCAAAATCCCCGTGGAATTAAGGCTCTGCGAAAAGGCGGCGAAGATAATTGACGGAAATGCTGCAGGAGAAAACGATTTCGACACGGAATTCCTGGACTATATCTTAGCCGTAAGGGTTGTATCTTCCGCCTCCGAGGCAATCGAGCATATCCTTAAACATTCAACGGGACACAGTGAAGCAATAATCACCGAGAACAAGGACACGGCAGAAATATTTGTCACGGAGACCGATTCTGCGGCGGTTTATATAAATGCCTCCACCCGTTTTACCGATGGCGGTGAGTTCGGCCTTGGCTGTGAAATGGGTATCTCCACCCAGAAAATGCACGCTCGTGGTCCCATGGGACTTTCAGAGCTTACGGCATATAAATATATAATAGAAGGTAATGGACAGGTAAGGTGATTTTATGAGTAAATATAAGGTTGGCTTTATAGGTTGCGGAAATATGGGGTTTGCCCTTGCAAAGGCTGCAGAAAAGACTATAGGCGGCAAAGAAATAATTCTTTCCGCAAAAGAGGAAAGTGAAGCTGCATCCAAGGCGAAGGAGCTTTCATCAGCTTACGGAAGCACAAAAGAAGTCTCGGAAAATGCGGAATTTATCTTCCTTGCGGTGAAGCCTCAGAATTTAGACGAAATCGCAGATGAGCTTTCCGGCGTACTTTGCGAAAGAGGAGATAATCTCATTCTTGTTTCAATGCTTGCAGGTGTTGAAATGAAAAAACTTTCCGAAAAGTTCGGGAAAGGTATAAAAATTATAAGAATTATGCCTAACACTCCCGTTTCCGTGGGCGAGGGAATGATTCTTATGAGTGCGAGTGAAAATGTAACCGCAAAGGATAAGTCTGAATTTTTGCATATTATGGAAAAAAGCGGAGAAATATGTGAATTTCCCGAAAAATTAATCGATGCCGGTACGGCAGTATCGGGCTGCGGCCCTGCGTTTTGCTTTATGTTTTTGGATGCTCTTGCAGACGGTGCGGTAAGCTGCGGTATTCCGAAGGATAAGGCACTTGAGATGGCAGTTCAGACACTCATCGGCTCAGCAAAATTGGCAAAGGAATCTCCTTTAAGCCCGTCGGAATTAAAGGATAAGGTTACAAGCCCGGGCGGAAGCACCATTGAAGGCGTAAAAGCCTTGGAGGAAGGGGCTTTTCGTGCAACCTGTATGAATGCTGTGGTAAAGGCATATGAAAAGACAAAAAAGCTTGGGAAATAATCTTGGAGGGTGCGGATTCCGCATCCTCTTTTTAACTAAAAGTTTACAAATAAAAGAACTCGTAATAACTTGACATCCTTAGAGTTAAATGGTATAATTTAATGTGTGTAAATGTAAATTATTTTGAGGGAAATAAAATACATATAAATCAGAATACACTAAAGAAAGGGACTGATGAAAATGATGAAAAAAATACTTGTATGGCTCCTTGCAATTATGCTTTGCTTAGGACTGGTGCCTTCTTTTGCTGAGGAGGCTGAAGAGGAAATTACACTCTCACCGGCAGCTGAAGAACTTGAGGGCGGAGAAGAAAATCTTGAGGGCGGCCCGGAAGAAGAGGAAGAAGAGGAACCTACAATCAGAGATAAGGCAATTCGCTACTCAATTGAGAGCGACGAGGTGCTTAAATTTAAGGTTGCTGATTTTGTTCAGGCTTGCAGCGATGAAACCAAAAATGAATTAAAGAGTATTAAAATTAATGAAATCACAGCCGGTAGCGGCTCACTATGGCATGATTATGACGGCGATAATGGAGATAAGGTTAAAATAGGTACAGAGTATCTCAGAAGCTCTTCAAGCTCCACTGCAAAGCTTATATCCAAGATAAGCTATGTTCCCAAACCAACCTTTGAAGGCGAAGCGGAAATCTACTATACAGGCTACAGCACCGAAAAGGGATTAACCTTTGAAGGTATGATTATTGTAGAAGTTACAATGGCTGAGGAAAAGGGCGATCTTGAAAAGATAAATCATTATGTTGATCCCGGAGATAAAATTACATTTGATGCATCTGAAATCAATTCCCTTTGCCGTAACGCAGGCTTCTCTTTAAGCTACATAACCTTTGAACTTCCCGATGCGGAAACTGAAGGCGTGCTTTACTATGACTACAAGGCTTCAAAAACATCAAATACAAAGGTAAAGGCTACAACTAAATATTATAGGGATACAGAAAAGTCCACCTTGATTGACAAGGTTACGCTTCTTGTATCCGAAGATGCTGAAGAAAACTTTACTCTTACATATTATGCGTATGATGCTGATGGCGAAAAATACGAAGGTGTTATGGGCATAAAGGTAGAGTCATCAAATAACGACTATGACATCTATTATGAAGTTACCGGAGAATCTGTATTCTTCACCCCTTCCGATTTTAACAAAGTGTGTTTGGAGGAAACAGGTACAAAGCTTTCCTATGTGAAATTCTCATCGCCCTCCGAAGGTTCACTTTATTATGACTACGACGATGAAGAGGGTGAAAAGGCAAAAATGTCCTCTTCAAAGAAGTACTACTACGGAAAGAGCCCCTATCTCTATCTTATGGCATATGTTCCAAAAACAGATTATGAAGGAACAGTGTTTGTGGACTATGAAGGATACAGCATTGACGGAGACAGCTATAACGGTACTGTTACCATTAAGGTGGATACTTCAAGTGCAGATCAGGCGGACGATATTAAGTATTCTGTAAAGAACACATCCTATAAAACATTTTCTGCATCAAGCTTTACAAATGCCTGCAAGGAAGCTACAGGCGAAGCTTTGGAATATGTAAAGTTTACTCTTCCTTCGTCAAGCCAGGGTACACTTTACTATAAGTATTCTTCGGGCAAGGACGAAAATGAAAAGGTTTCTTCCGCCACAAAGTTCTACAATTCAGAGGCAGATTACATAAAGTATGTAAGCTTCGTTCCTAAGTCAGGATATAAGGGAACTGCTACAATCAGTTATACAGGCTATTCAGAAGAAGGTACACGTTTTACCGGTAAAATTAAAATTACTGTAACCGGAACTACAACAGTTAAGGATGACGATGACGAGGATGCTCCCGATCCCATCAATTACAAGGGCGAAAAGGGCAAAGCTGTTAAGTTTGACGGCGATGACTTTTATGATACTTGCGATGAATTCTGGGGCGACGATCTTGAATATGTAGTCTTCACTCTTCCCTCCGCAACCTACGGAACACTTTACTATGATTACGGCGGAAAAGACGAGGAAGAAGTTAAAAAGGGTTATGAATATTATTACGAAGACGATGATATGCTCATCTCCGATGTAAGCTTTGTTCCCGAGCGTGCAGGTAACATCACTATTAAGTACACAGCGGTAACTGTTGAGGAAGAGGATTTCACAGGTACCGTGGTTATAAAGGCAGAAGCAACAGACGAGGGAATTGAAAACTTCAAGTTCCAGAGAATGTATAACAGCGGTATTTTTTCTGATATTGATGAAGATGCATGGTACGGCTCCAAGCAGTCCGGCGTTGTTAAGCTTGCATATCGTTACGGTCTTATGTCAGGCCGTGCAGACGGAACATTCGATCCTTCCGGAAGCATTACCGTTGCAGAGGCACTTACAATTGCTGCAAGAGTTCACGATATTTACTATAATAACGAAACCGAATTCAAAGCAGGCAGCACATGGTATGAAGGCTATGTGAACTACGCAATAGAAGAAGGTATCATTAAGAAGAAGGACTTTACAAACTATGACAGAGCTATAACCCGTGAAGAAATGGCATATATCTTCGCTAATATAATTCCCGAGGACGCTCTTAAAGAGATAAACGATGTTGAAGAAATTCCCGATGTTGACGAGAGCAATAAGTATTATTATGAAATACTTTACCTCTATAACGCAGGCGTTCTTTCAGGCAGCGATGCATACGGAACCTTCAATCCTAAGGCGAATATTTCGAGAGCTGAGGTTTCTGCAATTATTGTAAGAGTTGTGGATCCCGAAGAGAGAAAAGAAAACAATTTTTAATCAAAGGTTTTGAAAGCATAAAACGGCGGGAATATTTTCCGCCGTTTTTTGATAAAAGGAGGCTATCATGAAAAGATTTATTGGAATTTTACTGGTTCTCATGCTTATACTGTCTGCATTTTCGGGCTGTATGAAAAACGGTGAAGAAACAGAAACTGCGGGCGGAGAAATAACAGAAGAGATAACAAAAGAGACAACAAAAGAAAATGATAAGGAAATAGAATCTGAAAATAAAATTTTACTTCCCTTTGACGAAGTTTTGGAGTTTTACTTTTCCAGCGGTGCGGGGGCCTGGGGCACAGAGCTTTATCTTGAAAAGGACGGAAGCTTTAACGGCTCTTTCCATGATTCAAACATGGGAGAAATCGGAGAGAATAATCCCAACGGAACATGCTATGTATGTGATTTTGCAGGCAAGTTTGAAATAGTTGAGAAGATTGATGAAGTATCCTATAAAATGACTATTACCGAAATCACAACCGAAAAGGAAGAGGGAGAACAGTGGATTGAGGACGGCGTTTTATATGTTGCAAGTACACCTTACGGACTTGACGGCGGAACAGAATTTATATTCTATACTCCCGGGGCTGAAACGGATAATGTGAAAGAGGAATTTTTATGGTGGTGGCCCTACCGCTTTGAAGAAGAATTTCCCGAAACGCTTCAGTGTTACGGAATACATAATATAAATACAGACGATGGATTTTTCACCTATTAAAAATAAAGAAAGCGGTTGCATTGCAACCGCTTTCTTATTGTAAAAGGAAAACCACGCGATAGTCGCGTGGTTCAGTGGAGGTTAACCGATGAACAAAAACCTCCAATGTGATATAATAAAACTGACCTGCCAGTCAAGAATAAAAATCACATTGGAGGATTTATCTATGAAAAAAGAAAACATAGACACAAACAGTTTAGCACATACAAAATGGAATTG
>JAFXHP010000010.1 GCA_017536285.1 Clostridia bacterium | reverse complement strand
AATAAAACGATTGATAATCGTTTTTAGCAAAAAGGTGCGAAGGTTGGTACCGAAATGCGAAGCATTTGGGTAACCGAGCAGTCAAGACGCGAAGCGGCTGTATCCTGTCATCCCGACCAAAAAGAGAGAGTACCCAAAGGGTACCCTCTCTTTTTAATTGAAAATGAAAGGATTTGAAGCTTAAGAAGGTTTTTGCGTAAATAAAACGATTGATAATCGTTTTTAGCAAAAAGGTGCGAAGGTTGGTACCGAAATGCGAAGCATTTGGGTAACCGAGCAGTCAAGACGCGAAGCGGCTGTATCCTGTCATCCCGACCACGTCGAAGCAAAGTTAGTTTTGCTTCGACTTTTTTATGCAAAAAAGTCATCCGCCCACTTCCTTGCTTCTCCTCTTCCCCAAAAAGCCTATGGCTTTCCGGGGACCCCGTCGTATACCAATAGGTATGCGGCTTTTTTATAAACATCATAATGATTTGTAGACTGTCCATTATCTAATAAATCTGATACAATTTGTGTAGCTTCTTCATTTGAAATCCCAAGTGCTTCTATAAGTAATTGATACTGCATCAATAAAATATGATATTAGTAATTACATATATTTTTATACTTCTCATGTTTCCTGTGTCAAAATATGAAGAAAATCATATTATGTAAAGAGACTAAAGCAAATGATTTTGCTTTAGTCAGATTTATAAAGGAGGTTATAGAATGAGCTTTAATAATCAGGCTGATAATAGCTGTAACTGCAATCAGAATTGTTGCGATACAGCGTATACTGATTGTTGCACAGGCCCCAGAGGTCCCAGAGGCGTTCAGGGTCCCATGGGTGAGATTGGTCCTGTTGGTCCAATCGGTCCAAGAGGCCCGATTGGATTTACCGGTGCAACCGGAGCACAAGGCCCTGCCGGCCCACAGGGTCCTGTAGGCGAAACCGGCCCCGCCGGCCCTCAGGGACCCATAGGAGAAACCGGCCCCGCCGGCCCTCAGGGTCCTGTAGGAGAAACCGGTCCTGCCGGCCCACAGGGACCCATAGGAGAAACCGGCCCCGCCGGCCCACAGGGTCCCATAGGCGAAACCGGTCCTGCCGGCCCACAGGGTCCCATAGGCGAAACCGGCCCCGCCGGCCCTCAGGGACCCGCAGGAGAAACCGGCCCCGCCGGCCCTCAGGGTCCTGTAGGCGAAACCGGCCCTGCCGGCCCTCAGGGTCCTGTAGGAGAAACCGGCCCTGCCGGCCCACAGGGTCCTGTAGGCGAAACCGGTCCTGCCGGCCCTCAGGGTATTCCCGGAGGTGTACTGAACTACGCTGACTTTTACGCTCTTATGCCACCGGATAATGCTGATACGGTTGCCCCGGGTACGGATGTAAGCTTTCCGCAGAATGGTCCTACGAGTGGAGAAAATATAGAGAGAATTACGGATGAATCCTTTAATCTTGCACTGGCAGGAACCTACCAGGTTTTCTTCCAGGTGAGTGTTGCTGAAGCCGGACAGTTGGTGCTGACCCTTGACGGAGAGGAACTTGACTACACCGTAGTCGGAAGAGCAACCGGAGACAGTCAGATTGTCGGAATGGCCCTTGTTACAGCCCCTGAGGCAGGAAGTGTCCTTACGGTAAGAAATCCCGCAGGTAATGCTACAGCACTTACTGTTACTCCTTTAGCCGGAGGAACAAGACCTGTTTCTGCACATCTTGTAATAGTTCAGATTGCCTGAAGTTTAATTTAAAAAGTCGTAGCCAACGCACCGTCGTTGGCTACGACTTTTTTATTCTGCATTATCAAATTCATTCAGGGCATCGGCAAAACAGCGGCCAAATTCGATTGCTTTTTGAGGCAAAAAGACATTTTCGTTTTTTCCGAAATAGGTACATTCCAGGGAAAAAGAAAGTCTTGCACTGCCGTAATCGTTTGCGAATGTGGCAAAACATTTGGTTTTTGATGAATTCCACGAAACATCGGGAGCCAAATTGTTTTCAATTGAGTATTTAAGCGAGTTTTCGCTGTTGTGCTTTTCAAGCAATTTTCCAAAACGGTTATAGTCTTTAAGCTTTTCATGTCTTTTTTCAACTATGAAAACATTGTCATTTTCTCCGCCCTTATGCCAGGGAGAATGAAAATCAAAAGCATAATCTATTCCTCCTGATGCAAGCTTTCGTATGGCGTTTGTCTCGGGATAAATCGCAGGAAGGTTCAAGTCGTAATCCCTGTTGTGGTCATGGGGGATACGTCCCTTTCCCTGATCTCCGTCTACAACTCCGTCAAAATCAACGAAGGGGATAACTATTACTTTTGAGTCCTTTAATGGGGCAGACAAAAGTTTGTTGATAACTCCTTCAAGAACATAACTTCCTGAAGATTCGCATGCGTGATGACGTGCGGTGAGCAAAACCGTTTTTTTACCGATCCCGAATTCCGTAAAAGGAACGCTTCTTCCTTTTTTGGATTTACAAAGCTCCTTTACGGCAAGGCCTTTTTTCTTAGCGAAACATAAAAATCTTTCGGGGTGATACAACATGCTGTGAGCAAAGTAAATTTTATTCTCATTTTCTTTGATGGTATAGGAAAAGGTGTTGTCGTCATCGCATTTTCCCAGCCATTCCCAGTTTATAAGGTCGTGGCTTACAGCAGGACCAAAATATCCGATGCGGTTTTCGGGAAAAATGAATTTATATGTTTCGCCTTTTAATCCATTAAGGCAAAAGGCCCAGTAAAACCAGTCATCTTTGGAGTCTCTGAGTTCATTATTAAGAGAGAAAATGTTTGCGACTCTTTTAAGTATGCGAATGTTTCCGCCGGTAAAATCTTTACTTACACACATTTTGGCCTCCGCTTGATTAAAGATGATAGTAATCGCCGTCATTTTCGGGTGCCTTTATTACCTCTGCACCGAACACTTTTTTTATAACTCCGGATTTATAGATGTTTTCAGGGGTATCCTGCATTATGATTTTGCCCTCGGACATAACTGCAATGCTATCGGATAATGTTAAGGCGAGAGGGAGGTCATGAAGTACGGATACAATACCTTTTTCTTCGCCGGAAAGATTACAAAATAGCTTTAAAAGCTTTGCCTGAGCCGAAATGTCAAGATAAGTGGTGGGCTCATCCATTAAGATATATTCGCTGCTTTGGCATAAAGCCATTGCAATAAAAGCATTTTGCTTCATTCCCCCGGAAAGTGTGCTTAATCTGTTTTTGGCAAGATGGGAAATATGAAGTTTTTCCATTGCTTCAAAAGCGATAAGCTTATCGTCTTTGCTGTATGCTCCGCCAAAGGCGGTATGGGGGTATCTTCCGTGGAGGACCAGATTTTCTACTGTCATATCAGGAATATTTTTTCCTTGTATAAGATAGGCGATTTTTCTTGCACGTTCCTTTCGCTTTAAGTAGAAGGAATCGCATCCGTTGATGAAAAATGTATCCTTTTTTTGAGGGATTATTCCTGAAATATAGTTAAGCAGAGTGGTTTTTCCACACCCGTTAGGCCCGATTAGAGAAGTTATTTTTCCTTTTTCAAATGAAAGTGAAAGGTTTTTTAATACTTCTTTTTTTCCGTAGGAAACTGAAAGATTTTTGATTTCAAGCATTTATCGGCCCTCCTTTTTCCCGGAAATAAGAGCTATGAAGAAGGGGACCCCGAAAAACGCCATTATGATTCCCACGGGAATTTCGTGTGGAGAAAACAATGTTCTTGCAAAGGTGTCGGATATGGTTACAAAGCTTGCACCAAATAATGCAGATAAAGGCAAAAGGTTTCTGTTTTCTGTTACTCCGACATATCGAAGGGCATGGGGAACGATTAAACCTATAAAGGAAATAAGTCCTGCAAGACTTACGGAAGCACCGGACAAGAGGGAAACGGATAAGAGAAAGAAAATTCGGTAAAATCTTACGTTAAGGCCCAGGGCTTCTGCATTTGAGTCTCCCATGGATATTATGTCAAGTCTGTCAGAAAGAAAGAACAGAATTATTAGAACCAAAATGATGATTATGATTCCGGGGACAAGTTTTTTATATGTAATTCCGGAAAAGTCTCCTATTTTAAAGTCGGATGTGAAAATAGAAAGAGAGGGATTAAAAGAAATTAAAGCATCCGAAAAAGCACCGAATAAGGCATTTAGTGCCACTCCTGCCAGGATAACGGTACTTTTACCGTGTCCGATTTTTATTGAAAGCAAAATTAATATTATGACAGCCAGAAAAGCACCGGTAAATGCAATTGCCGAGAGAGAAAAGCCGCCGTAGATTCCGAAAAAAGCTGCAACGGTAACGGCCAGTCCGGCTCCTGAGTTTACGCCGATAATACTTGGGGAAGCAAGCTTATTGGAAAGAACAGCCTGCATGACGGCACCCGAAACACTTAAAGCTGCACCGACAAAGAGAGAGGAAAGCGTTCGGGGCAGTCTTGAAAATAAAAAAATTGTTTCATCAGGGGTGGTTGCTCCGTTTTTCAAAGCGTTTAGCATGGCATATACCGGTATTTTCACACTTCCCTTTGCAAAACCGAAACAAGCCGCCAGCATAAAAAGCGTGGCGGCAAGTATATAAAGTGATAATGTTTTTTTATTTTTCGAGTATATCAGTGAGGATTTCATAGCTTTCACCCCATCTTGCATTAGGCTTTAAGCTGAAAAGTCTTTTGTCCATAAAATGAACTCTGCCTTCTTTTACAGCAGTTAACGAACGCCATGCGGAATTTTCATAAAACATGTTGTTGACGTTTTCTTTGGCACTTTCAGCATCGTCTCCCATCTGCACAATAAATATGCGGTAGGGATCCTCTTTTATTATGCTTTCTATGCTTAAGTCCTCAAGTAAAGTTTTATTGCTGTCCGCTATGTTTTTATAGCCTAAATCCTTGAGCATGCCTCCAAGAACGTAGGAAGAACTTCCTTTAGCTTTGATAAGACCTGAGGATGCACGAAGAAGGAGATAAGTCTTTTCTGCCTCCGGAATTTCTTTTTTTGAAAAATCCGCTTTTACGGAGTCGGTTTTTTCTTTTATCATAAGGCCGTTTTTTTCATACAAATCACTGCGACCTGTTATGTCGGTGCATATCTTGAGCATTTTGAGATAGTCAGAAAAGGAATTTATCTCAAAAAATGCCACTGTATAACCTGCATGGGAGAGTGTTGGGAGCAGGTCAAGATTTGAAGTCGTATTTGAGCTTGCGATTATAAGTGGAGGATTTGAGGATAAAATAAGCTCAAGGTCGGGGTCCTTCACGGTGCCTAAATTGATGGCATCCGGTATATCCATGTTGAAATCCTCCCAGGCATCCTCTGCCGTAGCTAAGATATTGCCGCCTGAAAGACGCCATATATCGGCAAGGCTTCCCACCAATACGGCGGCATCAACTGTTCCCTCAGGAACGGAAACTGTTCTTCCCAGGCTGTCGGTAAAAGTGATGTAATTGACAGTGGCAGTCCTTGCTTTTTCTGTCCTGTTACAGGCAGTAAAAGATAAAATGAGAGAAAACAGAAGAATAAGAACACTTACTTTTTTAACCAATGATTTTTTCTGAAACATATGAAAAACCCAATCTTTCTATAGTATCGGCAAAACGCTCGCCCTTGATTCCTTCATCACGGAATAGAATGATTGCTTTTTCGATAGCATTTAGCACCTCATCCTCTGATGTGAAAATTACAGGGAGGGGAGTTCCACGTCCGGTTTTCTTTCCCCAGCGACCGCCTAAGTACATTTTATAGCCTTCCGAAGCGTTTTCAAAAACACCGAAGGGACACTTTTTATGGCATCTTCCGCAGTTGTTGCAAAGCGTAGAGTCGATTTGAACTTTACCGTCTTTAAGAGATGCAGCCTTCATGGGGCATGCTTCTTCAATGGCACACTTTTTGCATCCTTTACATTTATCTGTGTCGGGGGTAAATATCCTTTGTCCGATTATTCCGATGTCATTAAGGTCGGGCTTTACGCAGTTGTTGGGACAACCGCCAACTGCAATTTTGAATTTATGAGGGAGTACCTCTTTGTGATAGCCAAGATAAAATCGCTCATGGATTTTTGAACTTAATGAAAATGTATCTATAAGGCCGAAGTGGCAGGTCGTGCCTTTGCAGGAAACCACGGGACGAACCCTTGGACCTGTACCTCCAACTTCTATATTATGATCCTTCAGGAACATAATTAAAGAGGGAATATTTTCGTATTTTACACCTTGAATTTCAACAGTCATACGGCTGGTAAAAGCAACCTCGGAAGAACCGAATTTATCCGCAGCATCAAGTATAATTCTGTTCATGTCGGTTGTTATTTTGCCGTTTCCGGTTATTACTCTTGCATTAAAAACATCAGGAAAGCGTTTGTCACGAAGAAAACCGAGTCCCTTCACGGCGGCGATTTGTTCACTTGTGAGCTTTCCGTCAATTGGTGTGAGGCCGAGTGCTTCAAAGTCCTTTGATTTATCCATATTTATGCTCCTTTGGTATTTATTTTATCTTCCATATTATAACACTTTAACTAAAAAGTGTCAATAAGACCAAAATAAAAGACCGCTTGCGGCCTTTTATTACTTATTCATAAGATATTCTTCCAGGGCGTGGGCGGCACAGGCTCCGTCAGATGTTGCTGTTACAATCTGCCTGAAGGGTTTTGTTCTGACATCGCCTGCGGCGAAAACTCCGGGGATAGAGGTGAGAGTTGATTCATCGGCTATGATATATCCGTTTCCATCAAGAGAAAGCTCATTTTGGAACAAAGAAGTGTTTGGAATTCTGCCTATGCTGATGAAAATGCCGTCGGTTTTAACCTCTGTGAAAGTGTTATCTTTCGCGTTTTTTATAATGGCTCCGGATACTTTTCCATCTGCAAGGATTTTATCCAAAACAGAGTTCCACATAAATTCTATGTTCTTGGCCTTTTTGAGTAAATCGGCATAATACTTTTCTGCTCTTAAAGTATCTCTTCTGTGCACAAGGATTACTTTCTCGCAAATATTTGAAAGGTATGCCGCATCACCTGTGGCAGAGTTTCCTCCGCCTATTACCATAACGGTTTTGCCTCGGTAAAACGTTCCGTCGCATGTTGCACAGTAGCCTACTCCTTTTCCGATGAGGGAATCTTCCTCGGGAAGACCTAAGTGCTTATGAGTGGCTCCCGTTGCTATTATCACTGCTTTTCCGTAAAAAGTTCCGTCAGCAGTTCCCACTTCTTTTATGTCTTTGGAAAGGCATGTGGCAATAACTTCGGTTTGCATGGTTTCACAGCCGAAACGCTCTGCACCCTTTTGCATATTGTAGCCAAGGGTAAAGCCGTCAATTCCGTCGGGGAAGCCGGGATAGTTATCTATCATCTGAGTTTCGGTCATCTGACCTCCGGCGGAAAATTTTTCAATGAGCAAAACGGAAAAGCCTGCACGGCAGGCATATAGTGCGGCGGTATAGCCTGCCGGACCTCCGCCGATGATTATTACATCATAAATTTTATCCATAGGACACCTTATTTTAAAAGCTCTAAAATTTTGTTTTTGGGAATTGCACCGACGGTGCTGTTAACGATTTTTCCGTCCTTGACAACGAAGATGGAGGGAATGCTCATTATGCCGAACTTCTGTGCAAGCTCGTCCTCTTCATCTACATTTACCTTTCCGACTTTGATTTCGGGGTGTTCCTCGGCGATTTCATCAATGATGGGAGAAACCATACGGCAGGGACCGCACCAGCTTGCCCAGAAATCAAGAAGCACTGTCTTTTCAGACTTCAATACCTCTTCTTCGAAATTGTTTTTTGTGATAGTGATTACTGACATTTTTTTATTCCTCCTTTTTAATTTATCCCAAAAGTACGTCGGATATCAGCATGATGCAAAAACCCAGTAAAAGGGCATAAGTTGCACCACGCTGGCTTCCGTGAGAGTGTGTTTCGGGGATCATTTCATCGCTGATTACATAAAGCATTGTACCTCCTGCAAAGGCAAGGGCAAATGGTAATATGGCAGTTGAAATGCTTACTGCAAAATAACCGATTAAAGTGCCTATAACTTCCACAAGTCCGGTTATTGCCGCCGCAATAAATGTTTTCTTAGGCTTAATTCCGGCACTGAGCATGGGCCCTATAATTACCATTCCTTCGGGGATGTTCTGAAGGGCGATACCGCCTGCTATTAAAAGTGCCTTACCGGTGTCTCCGCTTCCGAAGCCTACGCCTGCGGCGATGCCCTCGGGAAGATTATGGATTGCGATGGCGGTAACGAAAAGAAGTACCTTATTAAGGCTTTGGTTGTTGTGACTTTCAGCTTCTTCTCCCATGAGTGCGTGAAGGTGAGGCACCAATTTGTCTATAAGATTCAGGGCAAACGCACCTGCAAAAATTCCTGTCACGGCATATATAAGACCGTATTTTCCGCCATATTCAACTGATGGGATAATAAGGCCTAAAACCGCTGCCGCCAGCATGACTCCTGCTGCGAACGATAAAACAATGTCGGAAAATTTGTGGGAAATATCTTTGAATAAAAAACCTATTATGACGCCGATGATAGTAGCTCCTCCGACGCCTAAGGCTGTAAGCAAAACCATTTCCATTATAAAACCTTCTCCCGGATTTTATTTTGCAAGCTCACTTGCCAAAGCTTCGAGCTCTTTTTTGTTTTCATCAGTTAATGCGGAAAGAATTTTAACTTCGGTTTCTGCATAGGTTAAATTCTTGCTTTTTTCAAGCAAGCCCTTCATAACCTTTGCAGCCATTGGGGCCCAGCTTCCGTTTTCGATAAAGGCAACATGGCGGTTCTGGAAGTTTCTTTCTGTAAGATGGTCGATAAACTCTTTCATAAAGGGAAATATATCCGCATTGTAGGTGGTTGTTGCAAGTACAAGCTTTGAGTACTTGAAAGCATCCGATGTAACAAGAGACATATCACTTCTTGCAAGATCGGAAAGAACCACGTTTTTAACGCCTTTTTCCTTGAGCTTTTCGTATAAATATTCCGCTGCCTTTTTTGTGTTGCCGTAAACCGAGGTATAGGCAATCATTACGCCGTCCTCTTCGGGAGTGTAGCCTGACCAGGTGTCATAAAGGTTAAGGTAGTAGCCTAAATTTTCCTTGAGCACCGGGCCGTGGAGGGGGCAAATTATTTCTATGTCAAGTGCTGACGCTTTTTTTAAGAGTGTCTGTACCTGAACGCCGTATTTTCCCACAATTCCGATATAGTAGCGTCTTGCTTCGTCAGCCCAGGCTTCGTCTGTGTCGGGAGTACCGAACTTTCCGAATCCGTCTGCCGAGAAGAGCACCTTATCAAAACTGTCATATGCCACGATAACCTCGGGCCAGTGCACCATAGGAGCTGTGAGGAAGGTTAGATTGTGACGCCCTAAGGAAAGGGTTGTTCCTTCGCCTGCCACCACTTGTTTTTCCTGAAAATCCGTTCCGAAAAACTGTTTCATCATAGCAAAAGCTTTTTCCGAGGCAACTATTTTAGCATTGGGATAAAGCTCCGTAAAAGCTTTGATGTTGGAAGAATGATCGGGTTCCATATGCAAAACTATAAGGTAGTCCGGTTTTCTTTCGCCGAGAGCGTTCTTAAGGTTGTAAAGCCATTCTTCCATAAACGAAGCGTCTGATGTATCAAATACAGCAATTTTTTCGTCATTAATTAAATATGAGTTATATGAAATCCCCGAAGGAATTTTATACTGACCTTCAAAAAGGTCGGTTTTTCTGTCGTTTACGCCGATATATTTGATGTCTTCGGTTATAAGCATTTTTGCACCTCTTAATTGTTTTTTTATATTATATCACAAGAGGAAAATTTTTTCAATATTCTTATTCGAGAATTTTTCCGTCTGTTGATACGGTTATTACCTGCCATGGGATAAATTTACCGCTTGCTATAAGTGCGTTTTTGGTGGCGTTTTCAATCCCTCCGCAGCAGGGGACTTCCATGCGGACAACGGTAACGCTTTTTATGTTGTTGCTTTTTATTATTTCCGTAAGTTTGTCGGTGTAATCCCCTTCATCAAGCTTGGGACAGCCGATTAGGGTTATGCGGTTTTTAATAAACTCGTTGTGGAAATCGCCGTAGGCATATGCCGTACAATCTGCCGCAATCAAAAGGTCCGCTTCATCGAAATAGGGAGCATTAACGGGAACTAATTTTATCTGGCAGGGCCACTGACGAAGGCGGCTCTGGACTTTTTGACTGTAAGTGGGTGCATCGTCTCTCTTTATTGCCTTGCTTGCCGTACCCGGACACGCGCACGGAAGTTTTACGCCTGAATTTTTTATTTTAGCTATACGCACAGCTTCTTCGTTGTAGGCAGGAGCTTCTCTTTCTTCAAAGGTAATTGCACCGGTTGGACAGGAGGGAAGACAATCCCCCAGGCCGTCACAGTAGTCTTCTCTTGTCAAAACAGCTTTTCCGTTTATTATTTCAATTGCACCTTCGTGGCAAGCATCGGCACAAAGACCGCAGCCTGTGCATTTTTCTTCATCTATCTTTATTATCTTTCTTAACATCTTTAAGTCTCTCCTTTTTATTATTGATTTTATGAGCATATTATATTATAATAATTTTTGAAAGTATGTTGAATTTTCAACAAAAGGAGAAAAATATGAAAAAATATTTTGATATTTTGAGGAAATGCAATCTTTTTTTAGGTGTAGAAGACGAAAATTTAATTCCGCTCCTGGGATGCATAGGGGCGAGGGTTGAAAGCTACGGAAAGAAATATACTGTTCTTGCAGAGGGAAGCGTCCCGAAATATATGGGAATTGTTTTATCGGGAAGCGTACAGATTGTTCAGGTGGATTACTACGGAAACAGATCTATTTTGTCGGGTGCAGAACCGTCGGAGCTTTTCGGAGAGGCTTTTGCCTGTGCCGAAATAAAAAGCCTTCCCATATCGGTAATATCCAATGAAGATTCAAAGATTATGCTAATCTCTGCCGAGAGAATACTTCATTCCTGTCACAATGCCTGTGCATTTCATCAGAAAATGATTTTCAATCTTATGAAAAATCTTGCGGCTAAAAATATAATGTTTCATAAAAAGGTTGAAATTACTTCAAAACGAACCACAAGAGAAAAACTTATGGCATATTTAATGTCAGAAGCAAAACGGCAGGGGAAGAATGAATTTTTAATTTCCTTTGACCGCCAGGAGCTGTCTGATTATCTTGAGGTGGAGCGAAGTGGTTTATCTGCCGAAATCAGCAAGCTGAGAAACGAAGGAATAATCGAGTGCAGAAAAAATCTGTTCAAGTTATTATGAAAAATGAGCGATGGATTAAAATCCATCGCTCATTTTTTACCAGCCCATAAATTCTTCAATTACGGGATAAAGCTCTTCTGCTATTTCTAAATGTCTTTCGTACATGGGGTGTCTGGGATAGGGGATTTTAGATTCAAATACCATAATGCCGGAATTGTCATGGTCTTTGCCGTATTCTTCTATCGCTGCATTTATCGTTTCGGTAAACTTGGGACGGCTTGAATTACCCATAACGATGATAGATACACCGGGATGAGCCTCACGGAAGGTTTTGAACATATTTACATAAGCAGCCTTGATATCGTCATATGTAAGACCATCACGCTCAATTTTGCCGACAACGTCGTTTATCCAGTTAAACTGAATTATTAAATCAGGCTCATATTTTGCGTGGTTCCATTCACCGTATTTGGGATTTGCCTGAGATACCTTATTGTAAATGGGATCGTTTAATGATGTGAAGCAGTTGTATGCAGAAAGTCCGCTTCTTGCGAAAACTTCGAGCTCTGCATCAAAGTGACGTGCAACGTGGGATATGTAAGAGTTGTTGGCGTTTTCATACTTGCTTCCGTGTCCCTTGTCCACATTGTCGGGGTAGTTTACGTTGTTGGAAGCACAGGTGATGGAGTCGCCGAACACCTGAATTTTACGGCTTTTAGCGGGAGCGGGAGACAAAAGCTCACCGTTTTCAATATCTACGGAAATCCACTGAATCTGGTTGTAGCTTTCTTCGTTGTCCTTTAAGATTTTAACTGTGTGAATACCGTCTGTGAGACCCTCTGCGATTACAAATTCGTTTTCGCCCTTGGAAAGCTCAATTCTTACCTTATCGTCTTCCTCGTAGTGGGTGTAAACAGTATTATCGCCGTCAATAAAGGTGTGAACATAAGCTGTCTGATTACCTGTTACATTAACCTTTAATTTTGCACCGGTACCCTTGAAACGAAGCTCAATTCCCGATACGGAGAAGGCAGATGTAAGATATCCGTCCTTTTCATAGTATCTGCCGATGAAGCGTGCCGTATTTCCGTCTATCATATAGCCGTTATCCTCCGTCATATTTGCATAAAGCATTTTTTCTATGGTTACTGTTTTTGTGGCATCGTCCCATTCCACCTTGGATTCAAGTGCTTCGGCAAGAGCACGTACGGGAACGAAGGTTCTTCCGTCAATAATCATAGGAGGAACGTCTGCGGTGATTTCCAGATCAACATTTGTTTCAGGAGTTATCTCCGTCGCAAGGTAAAACTTAACCACCGGGCTCCCAATGGTCATTGATACCGCATAGTCATAACCTACGCCTGTTGCGGTTTGTGTTTCCCCATTCCAGGAAACTGCCATTCCCAGGGCTTCGAAAATCGCTCTTACCGGAAGCATTGTGCGTCCGTCAACGATTGTCGCAGGAACATCGGACTCCACCTTGCCGCCATTTACGATAACTGTTATTTCTGTGTTTTCTGAAAACGCTGTGCATGTAAAAATTAAAAGTGCAGTAAGTATTAATGCAATTATCTTTTTCATGTTCATTAGCTCCTTTCTTTTGTTAATTTATTATATAACAGTACAAGGGGAAGGTCAAGAATGAAATGTTGAAGTGGAATGTTGAAATGCTGTAGCTCAAATATTTTTTGACATTTTTGATTTTATGTGTTATAATAAAGGTAAGGAACAGCTACATGGCTTAATATGGAGGCGTTTATTATGTATAAAATAGGCGACAAAGTACTTTATCCGATGCATGGAGCCGGCGTTATTGAAGGGATTGAAGAAAGAGACATTGTTGGTGAAAAGCACAAATATTACACTATGCGTGTGCCCGTTGGCGACATGAAGGTTTTAATTCCCTGCGAGGGAACGGAAAACACGGGTCTTCGTGGCATTATCGATGAAAAAACTGCGGATAAGGTTATAGATTCGATGGAAAAAGGCGAAGAAGAGGAGCTTGTAAGCTGGAACAAACGCTACAGAGATAATCTTTTGAGAATAAAATCGGGTAATGTTTTTGAGGTCGCCGCCGTGGTAAGATGTCTCATGATACGCGACCGTGAAAAAGGTCTTTCCACCGGTGAACGAAAAATGATGATGGATGCGCGCCATATTCTGATAAGCGAATTAGTTTTGGCAAAGAATATGGATAAGGAAGAAATTACCGAAATAATTGAAAAAAAGGTTTTCGGAAATACATAAGAGGATTTGTATGTATAAAGGACATGTTGTTACTGCCGTAATACTTGCGGCAGGTTGCGGAAAAAGAATGAATGCAGGAAAAAACAAGCTTTTGCTCGAAGTCTCGGGCAAAAGCATTTTGTCATATACGGCAAAATGCTTTGATTTGGCAGAATATGTGGATGAGCTTGTTTTCGTTGCGGCAGAAGGGGAGCAGGAAACGGTTAAAGAGCTTGTTTCGCCCTATGTATCAAAGCCTTTTTCCGTTATAGCAGGCGGAAAAGAGAGAAGCGACTCATCATATAACGGCGTACTCGCATCGAAGGACGGAATTGTTTTAATTCACGACGGTGCAAGGGCGTTTTGCGAGGAACGTATTATTTCAGAATGTGTTGAAAAAACCGAAGAATACGGTGCGGCAGCTCCGGGAATCGAAGTTACAGATACTATAAAGCGTGTCGAGAACGGCTTTATAAGAGAAACTGTGGACAGATATAGTCTTACAAGAATCCAGACTCCGCAGGCGTTTATGAGAAAAGAAATCATGGAGGCTCACAAAAAGGCGAAAGAAGATGGCATAAGCGTGACGGATGATTGTATGCTTATGGAATACTGCGGGAAAGATATTTTTCTCGTTGAAGGAAGTCCTTACAATATCAAAATTACGACTAAGGAAGACTTAGTGACAGCACAACTTCTTGCAAAGGAGATGAATTTATGAGAATCGGTTTCGGATATGACAGCCACAGAATGGTTGAAGAAAGAAAGCTGATTTTGGGCGGTGTTGAGATACCCTTTGAAAAAGGTCTTTATGGCCACAGTGATGCGGATGTACTTACACACGCCGTTATCGATGCTATTTTCGGAGCAGAAGCAAAAGGGGATATAGGCCGTCATTTTCCGGACAATGATCCGGCTTATAAAGACATAAATTCGATGGTACTTCTGGAAAAAGCGGTGTCTGAAATGGATGGAAAGATTGTAAATATTGACTGTACTCTTTTAATTCAGAAGCCCAAAATGGCTCCGCATATAGAGGAAATTCGCAAAAGTCTTGCGAAGGGACTTAAGACAGATATAAAAAACGTCAGCGTGAAGGCGAAAACAGAAGAAGGCATGGAAGCCGTTGGCAAAGGTGAACTTGTTAAAGCATATGCTGTTGTTTTAATAGATTAGGCTTGACTTTTTACTCTGCTTAGGCTATAATTAAAAAGCTTAATTTTGCATTTAATAATGCGGATGTGGTGGAATTGGCAGACATGCCAGATTTAGGTTCTGGTGCAGCAATGCGTGCAGGTTCAAGTCCTGTCATCCGCACCATATAAAAAGAGCGGTATACCGTAAGGTATATTGCTCTTTTTATTTGTGTATAAATAGATGTAAGGACTTGAACCTTAAGAAGGTTTTTGCGTAAAGAAAACGATTGATAATCGTTTTTAGCAAAAAGGTGCGAAGGTTGGTACCGAAATGCGAAGCATTTGGGTAACCGAGCAGTGCAGATTGCGAAGCAATATGCGTCCTGTCATCCGCACCATATAAAAAGAGCGGTATACCGTAAGGTATATTGCTCTTTTTATTTGTGTATAAATAGATGTAAGGACTTGAACTTGTCATAGGCAAAATTGCCCGAAGGGACTTTTGCCGAAGGCACTGCTCAAGTTCTGTATATAGCTGGATGCTGATTGAGATAGCGGGCGAACTTGTCATAGGCAAAATTGCCCGAAGGGACTTTTGCCGAAGGCATTGCTCAAGTTCTGTATATAGCTGGATGCTGATTGAGATAGCGGGCGAACTTGTCATAGGCAAAATTGCCCGAAGGGGCTTTGAAATGCAATGAAAAACAAGGAGCACAAAAGGCTCCTTGTTTTTACGTTATTTAACTTTTTCAAGGCACAGAAGATATTGTCCTTTGTTCTTTTCCGTGATATTTGGATGGGTTGTCCAGTTTTGCAGGTGATCATACCATTTCAGGTAAACATCTTCATCGACATTTACAATATAATAAACACCGTCTTCGACTTTTTCGAGCTTCCACAAAATGCTTGTGCATGCTTTTGAATATCCTACTCCGTTCTTACCTGGAGTGACGCCGAGAAGTTTATTTCCGTATGAGATTGTAAATGTACCGTTATTCCTGAAATCAAGCTCAAACACAGAGTCTCTTGAGTAATCCTCAAGCTTTCCGCTGTGAACAACCACCGGATCGCCTGACAAGTAGTAAGATTTATGTACATTGTGTGTAAGTGCAATATTATACTTATCTGCCCATATTACATACTTTCCGTCCTTGTCGGTAACGTTGAAGAAAAGCATGCAAGAAGAAATTATAATAAGTAATACGGAAATGCAAATTCCAACAACGAAGATGTTTGGTTTTACAGGTTTTCTGTTTTTCCCTTCAGTTGTTTGCGATTCATCGGCACTTTTAGTCTTTTCATCGTTTTCATGGATAGCACAGAGAAAAGTATAAATGAGAAAAGCACCAAGAAAAATAAGTGCGAGAAATATTAGGGTTGCAGGGGTTTGCAATACGTCTACCTTAAAGGCAAGCCAGGCATAAAGGCCTGCCAACGAAAAAAATGCATACGGGATACTTTGCCATTCCCGCCAGTTATCTTTAATTTTGTCAAATATATTGAATATGTCGCCCAAAAAAATCCCTCCATGTACGGAATTTCTAACAGTATATCATCTCTTAATACGTTTGGCAAGAGAAAGTTAGAAACTGATGAATTTGCACTTTATTAAAATATGCCGCTTTTCAAATAGAAAAACGGCATATTTTTTATAATTTGATTTCAAAAAATCTTGCCTGAATGTCTTCGGTAAAGTCAATTGTAAGGGAGGAGGAATCAAAAGTGAATTTTGTTTCCATCTTTTCAGGGTAAATAACTTTTACATCCTTAACCGTAATTTCAGGAAGAGGAAGGTGTGTATGTCTTTCGCCATTTAAATTCCACACGGCAAGGTAAACCTTAGTGTCCGTCTTAAGACCCGATGCAACAAAGGTATCGCCGTAAGCGGCGTAGCCCTTGGGAAGATATGGCGTTGACTTAAGCTTGTCTGGCGTGATGCGGTCATAAACCTCAATACCTTCCTTGATAAGTGCCTGCTTTTCTTCGTCAAGAAGATGAATTCTGGATGCAAGGTGGATTCTTCCGAGGAGTGAGTTTATCATATTCATAACAACTCGCTCTTTTGAAACCAGCTCATTAACCTCGGGGCCCGGAGCCTTGTTGTATACATCTATGGCAACAGGATAGCTCCATACAGCCGCTTGCTCGGGAAGAACTGATGCGGCAACATTTGCACTTATGTAGGGGTAGGTTAAATAGTCTGTCTGGTCAGAGGTTGAAATGAGGTGAAAGATTGAAAGTGCCTTATAGTCCATTCTGTTTCCGCCCCCGTAGCAGTCCTCGAAAATTACGTCGGGATGGCGGTGCATTGCATCAATTGTCCAGTTAAGGAAAGCTTCGTAGGCTTTTTCAAGTCCGTCACCGGGCGATGTGGAATCAAGCTCTGTTCCGCATCCGGGATTGGGACAGCCGTCGTACTTTATGTAGTCACAGCCGTATTCTTCTATCATTCGGTCAAGGGTTTTTGACATATAGTCATAAACCTTTTTGTTTCTGAAATCCAGTAAATAGCCTGTGCCGTGGCGGATTTTCTTGCCGTTTCTGATAAAGAAGCAATCGTCTCCGTAATAGGAAAGCATCTTTTCGTTGTCAACACCAACAACCTCGGGGCCTATCCATAAGCCGAATTTCATTCCAAGGGAGCGTACATATTCTGTTACGGCACGGATTCCGTCGGGGAATCGGGTTAAATCCTCAAACCAGGTGCCGAATTTGGGATACATTCCCATGGGACCGGTAATATCCTTGGAATCGTGCCAGCCACAGTCAACAACATAATATTTGCATCCGGCTTTTGCAACAAAGGGGGCAGTAAGCTTAACTCTTTCTGCATTGGGATCGTCCCAGGAATAGTGCATATATTCGTTGTATATTGCAGGAAGATTTTCGTCCGCTTTGCTCTTAGGCTTTATGTGACGGCGATAGGAAGTCATTTCGGCAAGTACCGAATTAAGTGTCTTACCGCCTGCGATTGCAACGGTAGCTGTCTCATAGCTTTCGCCGGGAGCAAGGTATTTATTCCAGCTGTGGTGGCGTGCATTAAAGCCTGACAAGTGAAGGTTGAAAGCAGGATCAATCTGATAAACCCAGCTTGTATAGCTTTCAATCTGGAACATTAAAAATTCCCCGTCACGTCTGTTTTCAACTATACCCTGAGGAAGGGAGAGGTAGGCAGAGGCGTTACCGGTATTGGACACGAAAAATGTTCCGTTTTCCCACTGGAAACCTAAATCGTTAAGGCTTCTTACATCGGGATGTGCCTCGGTATATCGGGAATTATTGAACTTATGGAAAAAGTATGCGTTTTTATCTTCTTCCAATTTCTTTCCGAAGCGGAGTCTTAAGCTTGTAGCCGCCTCTAAGCATACTTCTTCATCGGAGATGTTTTTAATTAAGTGCTTAACTCTTATTGCATTTGTATCGTCATACCTTGTGAAACAGCTTGTTACCTCAAAAGAATCTGATTTCTGCACTATGGTGAGTATGTTTTCCTTTATGTCGTGGCTTGAATATCTCAATTTTGCGGTTTCGAGCGATGAGCCCATACGGTAGCTTCCAGATGATGTTCCTCCCGCAACATCGAGCTCCATAAAAGCAAGGGCTCTCGGATTATTGAGCCTCTCTGTGTTATCAAAGCCGTAATACTTTGTGAGAGCAACAATTCCGCCGTCGGTAACGGTAAAGGTAAGTGCACCGAAGGTAAATGTATTCATATAAATCCCTCCTGTTTTTTATCAAGTATATACATATGATAAATGAAAATCAAGTAATTAAGGAAAAATTACATATGTCATAACTGACTTTCCTATATTTTACCATATGAGATTTTTTTGTAAATGACAAATCAGAGCATTATTGGTTGATTTTTATTGATATTTGGCAATAAAAGTATAATGTATTTACTTGACAAAAAAAGGAAAAAAGGTTATTCTCTAAAGAGAATAAAATGCGGAGGAAATTATGACAGCTAACGAAAGAAGAATCCACCTGTCCGACCATTTTACCTACGGCAGGCTTTTAAGATTTACGTTCCCATCCATGGTGATGATGGTTTTTACATCGTTATACGGCGTTGTTGACGGAATATTTGTGGCAAACTTTGCAGGGAAAAGTGCCCTTGCGGGAATAAACTTTGTTTATCCCATACTTAATATTCTTGCCACCTTCGGCTATATGTTCGGCTCAGGAGGAAGTGCCCTTGTTTCAAAAACCCTGGGAGAAGGTGAAAACAAAAAGGCAAACAGTCTCTTTTCCCTTTTTGTATACATATCCTTTATCCTGGGAGTTGTTTTTGCCGTAGCGGGATTTTTCCTTCTGCGTCCGCTGATGGCGTTTCTCGGAGCAGAGGGGACTATGCTTTCCGAAGCTGTGCTTTACGGAAATATTCTTCTCATATCCATGCCCTTGTGGAATTTACAGTTTTTGTTTCAGATATTTTTCATAACGGCGGAAAAGCCCAAGCTGGGGCTTTATGTTACGTTATTGGCAGGCTGTGCCAATATGGTGCTTGATGCACTTTTTCTAGGAGTTTTTAAGTGGGGAATTGCCGGTGCGGCAATTGCCACGGCAATTTCGCAGCTGCTCGGCGGAGGAGTGCCTTTAATTTACTTCTTTATGAAAAACAAAAGCCTTTTAAGGCTGGGAAAAACTCACTTTGACGGAAAAGCCATGCTTAAAGGCACAACAAACGGTGCATCCGAGCTTATTTCGGGAGTGTCGGGATCATTGGTCGGTATTTTATACAACACACAGCTCCTTAAATATGCCGGGGAGGACGGGGTTGCGGCCTACAGCATAATGATGTATGTGGCCTTTATCTTTATCGGCATATTCTTCGGATATGTAAACGGCATATCGCCCGTTATCGGCTATAACTACGGAGCGAAAAACCATATTGAGCTTAAAAGCCTGCTTAAAAAGAGCTTTACTCTTATTATCGCTGCCTCGGTTCTGATGCTGATACTTTCGGAAAGCTTGTCAAAGCCGTTGAGCTTTATTTTTGCAGGTAATGACGAAGGACTT
>JAFXHP010000106.1 GCA_017536285.1 Clostridia bacterium | reverse complement strand
CGCGGACCTTAACGAAGACTACGCATCCGTTCCGGCGGAAATGAAGTCCGTTGCTGCAAAGCTCGGCGTTCCGGTTCTCCGCAAGACCTGCAGATGCGCACTTGACAAGGGGCCGCTCTTCTTATACTGGGGAATTTATATTCGGGAAGCTCTATGATAAAGAAGGATTTTCTTGCTTTATAGGCAGTGATTTTGTTAACCAAAAGTGCACACAAAAGGATGATTACGATACCTGCAAAGTACATTGCAGTTCCAACCCAGGCAGATTCCGCAAAGAATGCCCCTACAAAGAGGGAAATAACGGGAAGCTTTGCTCCGCAGGGCATAAAGGGTGCAAGCATTGCGGTTGCTCTTCTTTCACGCTCGTTTCTTATGGTACGGCACGCCATAACGCCGGGGATTGCACAGCCTGTACCGATAACGAAGGGGATTACGGATTTTCCCGAAAGACCAACCTTTTTAAAGATGGGATCAAGCACAACTGTTGCACGTGCCATATATCCGCAGTCCTCCAAAAGGGCAATCATAAAATACATTACCATAACAAGGGGTAAAAAGCTTACAACGGCACCTACACCATCAACAATGGCACTTGATACAAGTGTTTTCAAAAGCTCGGAGGAGGATGATTCCATCCAGCCGTCCACAACAGCGCCGAAGGCTTCAATCCAGCCAACCAGAAGGTCTGAAATCATAGGACCGAGCCAAGCCTGGGAAACCCAGAACACAAACCACATTACAACGGCGAAAATCGGAATACCAAGCCATTTGTTGGTTAAAACAGCATCAATCTTATCCTGGAAGTTTTTATCCTTTGTGAAAACCTTTCTTGTTTCAACAGAAGCAACGATTTTGTTTACAAAGTTAAACCTCTTTTTGTCTGCCGCAACAACCACTGCTTTATCCGTAAGGTCGATGTCCCCCTGGGTGTAGGGTGCAGTCTGTCCCTTTCCAATAACGCCGATTGCCGCTGAAACAACCTCGGAAAGTCCGTCAGCAGAAGTGGAAACTGTTTCAACAACGGGGCAGTTCAAAAGCTCAGACAAAAGCTTTGTGTCAATTTTTGTTTCCTTTTTTTCGTTGATGTCGCTCTTATTTAATGCAACAACCACGGGAATTCCAAGCTCCAAAAGCTGAGTTGTGAAAAACAGGCTTCTGCTGAGATTCGTCGCATCAACAATGTTTATAATCGCATCGGGATTTTCGTTTTTAACAAAGCTGCTCGTAATACTCTCCTCCGATGTGAAGGGTGACATTGAATATGCACCGGGAAGGTCAACTGCAATTATTCCTTCTTTGCCATCACAAAGATTTTTCTTGATGGCACTTTCCTTTTTGTCAACAGTTACGCCTGCCCAGTTTCCCACTTTTTCGTTTTTGCCTGTCAGGCCGTTATACATAGTGGTTTTACCTGAGTTGGGATTGCCTGCTAAAGCAATTCTCATGAAAATTCCTCCTCAAAATTAATTGTTTTTCTTATACGTCATGCCTGTTAGTCACGACTAACTCACGAGGAAAATAAAAAGTTATGCCAAAGCGTGCCTTAAATTGATATCGCCTCGGCTAACTCATTATCTATATTATATCTGCCGTCCTTTATGGAAACGACGCATCCGCCTTTAAGGTGTGAAATGACAGTTATTGCTTCGCCTTGATAGCAGCCCAAAGAAAACAGAAACGCATCAAGCTCCTCATCGTCTGTATCAATTGCCTTTATGATGTATTCTTTTCCTTCTTCTGCTTCTCTTAATGTCATTTACGTCTCACTCCCCTCAGCTTAACGGTTAGTTTACTCTAACCGCAAATAGAATACCACCAATGTGCCCTTTTGTCAAGAAAAAATTTACAGATTTTTTTATTTTTATAAAATTATACAATAAAAAAGCCCACTTTATTCCTCATTTAGGGAATTTTGCAAAAAGGCTTTCCAAATCACCTTTGACAATTTGCCGTTTATATGATACAATATATATAATAACTTTTCAGAGGGATAAATATGATTATTAAAGAATCCGGCGAGAACTATCTCGAAACCATACATATGCTTAATAAAAGATGCGGCCATGTAAGAAGCATCGACATAGCAACCGAGCTTTCGGTTACCAAACCCAGCGTTTCCGTTGCAATGAAAAAGCTTCGTGAGGAGGGCTTTATTGTAATTGATTCATCAGGCGGCATCACCCTTACCCAAAAGGGCCTTTCCATTGCAGAAACAATGTATGAACGCCACAGAATTATTGCAAAGGCACTTATGGCAATGGGCGTCAGCGAAGAAACCGCCTATGAAGACAGCTGTAAAATTGAGCATCACATAAGCAAGGAAAGCTTTGAAAAATTAAAGGAATACCTTGAATCAAAAGGATTTTAAGCAAAAAAGGAATCGCAGAAGCGATTCCTTTTTTATCATTTAAATGTTATAAATCCGTAGCTTTCAAGGCGTTTTATATATTCCGCCAGACGCTCATATAAAGGCTCTGCCTTATCGCCGAACATTTCTGAAACCTCACGTCCCAGAGAAACAATGTCTTTTCCCTCGGAAAAAAGCGGCCATATAAAGCTTCCCATTTCATCAAGATGTATATAGGTAATTTTCGGCTTTTTCAAAAGCTTTTGGCAAAGTCTGTTAAAAAAGCCTTTATTCTCAATTTCTAAAGTTACCTTTCCTTCTTCATCCTTTGTCCAGTTAAGGCTTTCTTTTCTCAAAGGAATTCTTGAAAGATAGTTTTCTTCTTTCTTATTTTTCATGACTTTCTCTTTTTCCACAGGGAGAACATAAGCACGGTAAGAATTATTATGCCAAAGAGAACTATTCCGCCGATATTCATAAATGCGGGAGAAAGCTTGGAAGAAAGGTCTATCATTTCGCCTATGCCGAATACCGCAAGGAGTGCAAGGAGAATACCAACTAAGCCTTCACCTGCTATCATACCGGAACAGAAAAGAATACCGTCGTTTATAATAGCATCTTTTTCTTTCTTATCCTTCTTCATCTTATCAAGAGCAAGACGGATAAGACCGCCTACCATAATGCAGGCATTAAGCTGAACGGGAAGATAAATTCCGATTGCAAAGGGAAGAACGGGAATTCCCACAATTTCAACAACAATTGCAATAACAACGCCGATGGCAACCAACGCCCAGGGAAGATTTCCTTCCATAACACCCTCAACTATAAGCTTCATAAGTGTTGCCTGAGGAGCGGCAAGTTCTTCTGTTCCGAATCCCCATGCCTTATCAAGAAGATAAAGTGTTCCGCCTATTGCAAGTGCTGCTGCAACAACACCGATAATTTCGCCGATCTGCTGTTTTTTGGGAGTTGAGCCTAAAAGATAACCTGTCTTTAAGTCCTGGCTGGTATCGCCTGCAATTGCAGATACTATACAAATAATAGAGCCGATGGCAATTGCACTTGTCATACCGGAAAGACCTGACTGCCCTGTCATTTTAAGAACAAGAGTTGCAATTAAAAGTGTTGCGATAGCCATACCGGAAACGGGGTTGTTGCTGCTTCCAACCAGTCCAACCATACGGGAGGATACGGCCGCAAAGAAAAATCCGAAGATTACAACAATAACCGCACCTATGGGACTTACGGGAATAGCGGGAACAATCCACACCAAAAGTGTAAGTACAACAATAGCAATAATAACAACCTTTAAGCTTATATCCTTCTCTGTACGGCTACCGGAGGAAGCACCGGAGGAAGCCATGGATTTCATTGCACCGCTGAAGGTTTTAACAATTAAAGGAAGGGATTTAATAAGGCTTATGATGCCGCCTGCAGCTAAAGCTCCTGCACCGATATAGCGGATATAGCTTGACCAGATGGCTGAAGCACCGCCAGATGCAAACATTTCGCTTATGGAAACTTCACCGGGATAGAGAATGATATCCGCACCGAACATTACAATAAGGGGGATAAGTACCATCCAGGAAAGTACACCGCCTGCAAACATATATGAAGAAATTCTTGCACCGCAGATGTAACCAACGCTCATAACAGCGGGATAAACCTGGGTTCCGATTTCACCTGCAAAACCTTTGAACTTAAGGCTGACTTCGCCTGCAACCAGTTTGAGTCCGTCAATTATGAACTTAAAGAGTGCCGCAAATCCCATACCGGCAAATACAGTAGATGCATTTGCACCGCCCTTTTCACCCGCAAGCAGAACTTCTGCACAGGCAGCTCCTTCGGGATAGGGAAGGATTCCGTGTTCCTTGACGATTAATGCATTACGGAGAGGAACCATGAAAAATACGCCGAGCAAACCGCCGATTAAAGCGATTAATGTAATTTCAATAATGCCGGGTTTTTCAGTACCAAATTCCTTTGCCCACAAGAAAAGTGCAGGAAGAGTGAAGATAGCACCTGCCGCCAAAGATTCGCCCGCAGAGCCTACTGTCTGCACGATGTTACTTTCAAGTATAGAATTTTTACGCATAAGTACACGTATGACACCCATGGCAATAACAGCCGCGGGAATAGATGCAGAAACCGTCATACCTACACGAAGTCCAAGATATGCGTTTGCCGCACCGAAAATTACGGCGAGAAGTATACCCATGATAATGGAAGTTACCGTTAACTCGGGTGTCACCCTATCCGCCGGAATATAGGGCTTAAATTCTTTCTGATTATCCATATAATCATCCTTTCGTGAAAAATTACATACCGAAAAATTTTATCACATAAAAGCAAAAAAAGCAAGGCTTTTTTTGCTTTTTCCCTGTTTATCTGCAATTTTCAAGCACTTTTATCAGAATATCGTAAAAATTCTCCGTGGATGAAATGGAAAGCTTTTCTCCCACAGTATGAACATCTTTTAAAAGTGCACCGATAGCTATGGCATCAAGTCCTTCTATTTCAGATGCAAAAAGTCCGCACTCCAATCCTGCATGGATTGCTTCAACCGAAGGTTCTTTTCCGTTCTTTTCTTTGTAAATCCTCTTATAAATATCCTGAAGATGCGAATTTTTCTTAAATTCCCAGGGAGGGTAATGGCCAAAGGCTTCATATTCTGCTCCTAGCATTTCGGTAAGGGCTGCCATTTTCTCCTCCAGAGCATAAAGAGCACTTTCTTTATTGCTTCGAAGTGCAAAATGCATCGTTACAGCGTCGCTCTTAGTTTCAAGTATGCCCAAATTAAGCGACGTTTCCACAAGGTTATCTATTTCCTTGCTCATTTCAATTACACCGTTGGGAGCAACGCTGAGAGCATAAATAAGCTTTTGTGTCAAAGCTTTCGTGAACACATCACATTTTCCATCTCCCAAAATTTCAATGAATGATGCAAAGGAAGGTTCTCTTGATGAAATTTCTTCCTTTATTATATCCCGATACTTCAAAAATTCATCCTTAAATGCTTCTGCATCAGACACCAGTATAAATGCTTCACTCTCCAAAGGAATGGCGTTTGCTTTGGTTCCGCCGGATATTTCCTTTATATAAAATGGCGTTTTACCCTTTATATGATTAAGGATTCTTCCCATCATCATATCGGCATTTACTCTGCCTTCCCCTATCTGAATTCCGGAGTGGCCGCCTAAAAGACCTTCTATCTTTACTTTAAGAAGAGTTCCTTCCTCTTTTGTTTTCTCTACCGGGATTTTTATTATAAAATCGCTTCCTCCGGCACAGGATACTGTGAGCGCCTCGGGTTCCTCCGCATCCATATTGATAAGCTTCTTTCCGGAAAGCTTTTTCATATCAAGCCTTCCGGCACCAATCATGCCTATTTCCTCATCTGAAGTAAAAACCGCTTCAATTGCCGGATGAGAAAGTGTATCATCCGATAGTACGGAAAGTGCCGCCGCAACACCGAGGCCGTTATCTGCCCCCAGGGTTGTCCCTTCCGCTTTCACAAAATCTCCGTCAATATAAAGACGAAGGCCGTCCTTTTCAAAATCTATGTCGCAGTCAGGGGTTTTCTGCCACACAATATCGGTATGGCTTTGAAGAATGACCGCTTCCGCTTCTTCATAACCTTGGGTTGCTTCTTTATAAATTATAACATTATCCGCATCGTCGGTATAAAACTCAAGATTTTTTTCCTTTGCAAATGAAACGAGATAATCTCTTATTCCGCTTCTTACACCGGAACCTCTCGGAATGGCACTTATATCCTCAAAATACGAAAACAGGCTTTCCGGCTTTAATCCTGCAAGCTTTCTCATACAAACACTCCTTATTTATCGATTGTATTTTAGTATACCATAGTTTTCCTCATTTTTCAATCTTAAATACAAAATATTTTATTTCAAACCCAAATCTCATTTACAGCTACTTAACAATATATAAATATATACATATTCATATATTTATATATTTATATTAAAGCAGAGCCGCCCGAAGGGCGGCCTGCCTTATACTGTTCTCAAAAGAAGTCCCAGCATCTTTTTTTGCAATTGCCATAATCCGATGCGTTTCACGTCAGCTGTGGCAACAAGATTTACTTCCGATACGGTTTCTCCGCCAACAACACACCGCACCTTTCCTATCACCTGTCCCTTTATTACGGGGGCATTCACAAACTCATCCCTTTCAAAAACAAGCTCCTCATGCCCTGCATCGCTTTTTTTCAAAAGATCATACATTCCGCTCTCCGGAACGTATGATACCGCATCTTCCCTGCCTTTTTTTACTTCTATCTCCCCCAAAGGAGTATCAATTCCCGGCCCGTACCAAAGACTGTAGTTTAAAAATCCGTAGTCTAAAAGAGCCTTGGCATCTTCAAATCTGTCATTTGATGTGGGACACCCCATAACCACGGCAATCAACTGCATCCCGTTTCTTTCCGCACCAGCACTTATGCAGCATCCCGCTTCATCGGTGGAGCCTGTCTTGAGTCCGTTAGCTCCTTCGTAAAACCTTATCAGACGGTTGGTATTCGCAAGCAAAAACTCTCCGCCCCTTAAAGAATCCGTCCATATTTTGGTGTAATCAAAAATTTTCTTATGTTTAAGTAGCTCATTTGAAACAATAGCAATATCCCTTGCACTCATAACATGCCCTTCTGCAGGCAATCCGTTGGTATTTTTAAAAACGGTATTGGTCATCCCAAGTTCTGCCGCCCTTTTATTCATCCTGTCGACAAAGGCTTCCACCGATCCTTCCAGATGTTCTGCAATGGCAACCGAGGCATCGTTGCCGCTCGCCACAACTATCCCCTTAAGCAGGTCGTGTACGCTCATACGTTCTCCCGCATCCAGGAAAATAGTGGAACCTCCCATGGATTTTGCCCGTTCCGATGCCGTGACCATATCGTCATAGGTAATCTTCCCCGCTGCGATGTCCTCCATAACAAGTAGAATAGTCATTATTTTCGTTATACTGGCAGGCGGAAGCGGGACATCTGCATTATTTTCAAGCAAAACTCTTCCCGTTGAACTTTCCATAAGAATGAAACTTTTCGCCGTAAGTGACGAAATATCACGGCTATATGCCACAATCACTGAAAGCATAACGGAGAACGCCACTATAAAACCTGCCGTCCTTTTTAAAAATCCCATAAAAAAACCTCCACACTGCATACTATGCAATGCGAAGGTTCAAAATACATCAATTTTCCAGAAATCCACGCTCTGCCATGCTGGTATAGCCCTTTCCGCAAACAATGAAATGGTCAACCATTTCTATTTCCATGGGAAGCAGTGCTTTGGCGATTCTCCTTGTCATTTCTATATCCTCATATGATGGCTGGAGAACCCCGGAAGGATGATTGTGGCAAAGCACAATATACTTGGCATTTACGCTAACCACATTCTCCACAATTTTTCTTATGTCAATATGCACTTTATCAATAACGCCCCTTGAAAGTATAGTGCTTTTCTTTACGTTCTTTTTAGTATCAAGGCAGATTAAACCCAAAACCTCCTCGGTTTCGTTTCCAATAAAGTCCGAGCAATAAAGACCTGCCGACGCAACATTGTCAAATACGGTCTTTGTGTCCTTCCACTTCGAACGGTTATAAACACCCTGAAGCTTTCCGAGAGAGCTTAAGTATATAGCCGTGCTTTCCCCGATACCCGGAACTTTCTTGAGTGCTTCAATGTCTGCATCAAGTACTGCAGAAAGTGTTCCGAACTCTTTAAGAAGCTCGTGTGCCAGAGGATTTGTATCGCTTCTGGGAATGGCGTAAAAAAGCATCATCTCCAAAACCTCATGGTCGTACCATCCGTTAAAGCCGTTATCTGAAAATTTCTTTCTTACTCTTTCCCTGTGTTTTGCATGGGTATTTGCTTCGGACATTTTTTGCTCCTCCGTAATAATTTATATTAAATATTATAACATATATCCCGTCCGTTGTAAATACGGAAAATGCAAGCGACTTCGTGGAAGAGTATGGATGCACCCTATCTTATATGATGCTTACTACGGGGAGTCGAGGCTCGGATTTGCTTCGCAAATGCCTACGACAAGTTCGACTCCCTTACTCTGTAAGGTCGACATAAAAAAAGCGTACTGAAAAATCAGTACGCTTTTTTATGG
>JAFXHP010000105.1 GCA_017536285.1 Clostridia bacterium | reverse complement strand
TATGTGAAAAGAGCCTTTTGCTCTTGAACAAAAAACTCCAACTCGATGTTGGAGTTTTTTAATTATTGCAAGGCTTTTTGACACAGTAATGTGCCAAAATCGTGGATTTTGGGCGATTTATCCCTAAGAAGTACCGCCGTTTGCCAAAGTGTTTTTTGTTATTTACTGCTGTCTTCTTTCTTTTTATAATTTTCCGATCTCCATTTTCCTGTTTTGATTTTGATAAAGCCCAAAACTGCAACTGCGAAAGCAGTTACGGTATCAAGGATAATGTCTGTCATGGTGTCAATTAATCCCGCATCATAACGCCAGGCATCGGTGTTCAGCACATTTACTCCCTCGGGAGGACGGAACTTTTGCATATTCATTGAAAAAATTCTGTCTCCGGCAAATTCAAATATTTCCCACACGGCACCTGCCGCAACCGCAAAGAAAAATGCAAAGGCGGCTATAAATAGAGGGCTTAAGTGAATTTCCACTTTTTCCGATTCGTTCATGGCATAAACCAGCATAAAGCCGATTAATGCCAGTATTGCTCCGGAAAGGGAGTGGAGCATATTGTCCCACCAGGAAATCTTTTCATAAAAGCTGTTGATTTCGCCAAGAAGCTCTGCTGCGAAAATGAAAAGCACAATGGCAATTTTGACTCCGCTTGAAAAGCGGAGACGCCGTTTTGAAATGTTTTCAACGGCTTCGGGCACGAAGGTAAGTGCGAAGCCCAGAAGAGCCGTGAAAGCATTTATTATGTTTGAATAATCATTTGTGAAAACCGCAAAAACCACGGTTTCCAGAAAGGCAAGGACAAATAGTATGCGGACGACGAAATTTACCTTGCCGTCCAGAGTCCTTTTTTTAAACATTTAATCACCTGTTCCAATATTTGTTTTCCAGTCTGCGGTAGGAAATAGCTTCGCTTAAATGAGTTACATTTATGTTTTTCTCACCGTCAAGATCGGCAATGGTTCTTGTAACGGTCATAAGGGAATTGTAACCTCTCATACTGAGACCTAAAACCTTGAATGCGTTTTCAAGAAGATTTCTGCAGTCTTCATCAAGAGGGCAGAATTTTTTGAAATCTTCCTCTGTCTTCATGTCGGAATTAAGACGGGTATCGCTTTTGAAACGCTCTTTCTGAATGAGTCTTGCACGGCTTACCCTCTTTTTTATTTTGTCGCTGCTTTCGCCCTTTGCTTCGCTTAGAGTGTCAAAGGTAAGGCTCGAGGCTTCAACCTGAATGTCGATTCTGTCAAGAAGTGGGCCACTGAGCTTTGCAAGATATTTGTTTATGGCATTTTGTGAGCAGGTACATCTTCTTCTCTTATCCCCGTGATAGCCACAGGGACATGGGTTTGCGGCAAGCACTAACATGATTTTACAGGGATATGTATTGGAGGAAGAAGCTCTTGCAATGGTAACCTTTCCATCCTCCAATGGCTGACGCATGCCTTCAAGTGCTTTTGGAGGAAACTCTAAAAATTCGTCCAGAAACAAAACGCCGTTGTGGGAGAGGGAAACCTCTCCGGGTTTTGAATCGGTGCCTCCGCCTATAAGACCTGCAACGGATATATTATGATGAGGTGAGCGGAAGGGGCGAGAGGCAATAACCGGAGTTTCCTTTGAAAGTAAGCCTGCAGCACTGTAAACCCTTGTGGTTTCTATTGCTTCATTAAGGTTCATGTCGGGAAGTATGGTGGGGATTCGTTTGGCCAGCATGGACTTACCGGAGCCAGGAGAACCCATAATGATTACATTGTGGCCTCCTGCGGCAGCAATTTCCATGGCACGCTTTAAAAGCGGCTGTCCCTTAACGTCTGAAAAGTCCACATCATAAACGGCGTTGCTTTTTATTAAAGCTTCGGTGTCCGAAACTGTGGGCTCTATCTTTTTATCACCCTTTAAAAATTCAAAAACTTCATAAAGGTTTTCGGCGGCATAAACATTTATGCCATCAGCCAAAGATGCTTCGAGGGCATTCCCCGAAGGAACGATTATGTTTTTGATGCCGTTTTCAGCTGCACCTAAGGCAAGAGACAAAATGCCGTTGATTTCCTTTATTTCTCCGGCAAGGGAAAGCTCTCCGAAGAAGGCAAAATCATCAAGAGTGCTTTGCGGAAGCTTTTTGTCTGCAACCAAAAGAGCCAAAGCAATGGCAAGGTCAAAGCCGCTTCCCTCTTTTTTTATGTCGGCTGGAGCAAGGTTTACTATTATCTTTTGCGGAGGAAGGGAAAAGCCGCTGTTTCTCAGTGCGGCACGAACTCTTTCCTTGGCTTCCTTTATAGCGGCATCGGGAAGGCCTACTATGTCAAAGGCGGGAAGGCCTGCGGCAAGGTCGGCTTCGATGGTTACGGTGAATGCCTCGATTCCTATAAGGGCAAAGCTTCTGGATTTGGATATCATAGTTATCACTCCGTAACGTTCTTTTTGTAAATGGTATAAAGTCCCGTAAGAAGAAGGTCGGGATCGTATGTTATGTCGGATTTGCAATGAGGAACCACATATCTTGCATGGCCACCTGTTGCAATAACCTTGGCGTTTTTGCCAAGTTCAGATAAAAAGCGTTCAACCATGCCGTCAACCATGGATGCAGCACCTAAGATTACACCGGAACGCATGCAGTCGGGAGTGTTGGTGCCGATGGCACACTTTGGAGCTTCAAAGCTTATCTCCTGAAGGAGTGCCGCTTTTTGTGTAAGAGCATTAAGTGAGGTGGTAATACCCGGCATTATGGCACATCCGATGAAGGTGTTATTCTCATCACTCACGGAAATGGTGGTGGCTGTACCCATGTCAATTACAATAACCGGACCGCCGTATTTGGTGAGTGCGGCCACATTGTTTGCCACGATGTCGCTTCCCAGCTGTGAGGGATTGTCCGTTTTTATGTTAAGGCCGGTTTTTATTCCTGGGCCCAGTATAAGCGGAGTTTTACCAATCAGCTTTTCCGTTGCACGGGAAAGAACTGCCGAAAGGGGCGGAACAACACTTGAAATTATTGCCCCCTCAAATTCATTTTTGTCAACTTCGTAAAGCTGGAGTATTCCGAGAATATAGGTGGCGTATTCATCCTCAAGGCGGTTGTGGTTGGTTTCAAGGCGGGAAATAAAGCTGATTTCACCGTTTTTTATAGCACCCACAACGATGTTTGAATTTCCTATATCAATTGCAAGAATCATTCTTTTCACTCCTTTGAATGTATATATGCTTATTATAACACAAAATTTGGTATTTTTAAATAGTTATTTAATATTTTTATATAGAGGATGATTAAATGTTGTATTCTGAGGTGTTTTATGGTAAAATAATAATTCGAGAGAGGGTGATAATATGATATATGTTATGTCGGATTTACACGGATGCTATGATAAGTATATAGAAATGCTGGAAAAGATAAAGTTTTCTTCAGAGGATAAACTTTATATCCTGGGAGATGTTGTGGACAGAGGGAACGGAAGCATGAAAATCCTTCTGGACATGATGCGTCGTCCGAATGTATATCCTATAATGGGAAATCATGATTATATGGCGTTAAATGTGCTTTCAAAGCTTAATATGGAAATAACAGAGGATAATGCCGCCTCATTTGATCAGAAGACGATAAAGCTTATGAGTGCATGGCTGGCTGACGGCGGCGGAGAAACGGAAAAGGAATTTGCATCACTTCATCACATGCAAAGGGAAATGATTCTTGAATATATGGCAGAGTTTTCACTTTACGGAGAAGTGAAAGTAAACGGCAGGGAATATATCCTTGTGCATGGCGGACTTGGAAATTTTTCTCCGGATAAGCCTCTTTCCGACTATGAATTAGAGGAGCTTATCTATGAAAGGCCGGATTACGACAAGCCTTATTTTGAAGATAAAATTGTTATTACGGGGCATACTCCCACGATTAATATTGACATGGCTTGCAAGGGAAGAATTTTCAAAGAGAATAACCACATTGCCATAGATTGCGGTGCGGTGTATAATCTCGGATTAGGCTGTATATGTCTTGATACCATGGAGGAGTTTTACGTCTGAAGAAAAGAGGCATAGAGCGAAAATACCTTATAAAAAACACTTGACAAAAGAAAAAAAGTGTGTATAATATATAAGGTAATGGCCTTATCGTCTAGTGGCCTAGGACGGAGCCCTCTCACGGCTCAAACCGGGGTTCGACTCCCCGTAAGGTCACCATAAAAAAGCGTACTGATTTTTCAGTACGCTTTTTTTATGTCGACCTTACAGAGTAAGGGAGTCGAACTTGTCGTAGGCATTTGCGAAGCAAATCCGAGCCTCGACTCCCCGTAGTAAGCATCATATAAGATAGGGTGC
>JAFXHP010000104.1 GCA_017536285.1 Clostridia bacterium | reverse complement strand
CGGAATTTCGCCGTATTCCGTCTCAACAATCCTTTTCTTAATGGCTTCTCTTTCCTTTTCCCACTCTGCGGGAGTCATTCTTGTTCCGTCTGCCTTACGGAAGGGATCGGGCATTTTTCCTAAAAATGTAATCTGTCTCATGATAACTACTCCTTTACTCTTTTATATACTGATAGGCAATCCTGGGACTGCCGTCCTCTACATAAATTATACCGCAGCGCTTAAAGCCGTTTTTTTCGATTAAATACTGCATTTTTTTATTGTCATTGTGGGTGTCTATGCGAAGATTTGAAAAATCCTCCTTACAGAAATCGCACACCTTTTTCATTATTCCCTTGCCGTTTTTACCTGCCCCCACACGGTGAATTGTTTTATAGGGTTCGTCGGAAAGCCATGCACCGTCCTCTATGTAAGCGTAGGTTTTATCCCTTCCTCCGATATAGGCAAAAACTCCGGTGATTTCGCCATCTTCATCCACAACGTAAAGCTGACCTTTTTCTATATCATCTGTTAAAAGTTCTCTTTTCGGGTAGCCGCCTGCCCACTGGGTTGGATTTCCCGACTCCCGCATAAAGTTCCTTGCAAACTCGTAAACGGAAAGAATCTCATCAAGCTCTTCCATTTTTGCTTTTCTTATCATTGTTCCACCTGCTTTCAATACACCGACAGTATAACATTATCAAATGTCTTTTGCAAGACAAAAACGAAAAATTCTTTGTCTTTATTTTGTCAAAAGAGTAAAATTTAACGGAGTATTTATGCACTCCGTTAAAACATCATATTTTTAATATATTCTTCTGTGAAAAAACTACTTTCGGCAAGGGAAATTGTCACTGCTTTTTTGAAATTTCATTGGCTTTTTCAAGCATCTCCTCACTTAAAAGAAGCATTGCCGCCCCCATAACGGCGCCATTTCCTATGCACTTTGTTTTTTCCTTTATTCCTTTCGGGAAGAGACCTATCGTTTCAGCCGAATAAAGGTTAAGCGTTTTTCCGAAACCTCCACAAATAACTACACTGCCGATTTCCAAAGTCTTCACATTTTCAAAATGCAAAAGCGTTTCTATCCCTGAAAAAACGGCACTTTTGGCAAGTTGTATCTGCCTTATATCCTCGGGCGTAATGAAAACATCTTCGCATATATCAAAAACTTTTTCCATATAGCCGGTTTTATCAACAGTTCCTTTTTTTATAAGACTTGCTACAGCATCTATAATTCCGCTTCCGCAGATTCCTGCAGGACTTTCATCTCCTATTACATGAAAAGCAATTTTTCCGTTTTCAAGCCATACCTTGTCAACAGCACCTTTTCCGCCCTGCACTCCGCACTTTATTCCCACTCCTTCAAATGCCGGTCCTGCCGCAGTTGAACAAACGGTAAGCCTTCCGTCCTTACAAAGTGCCATTTCTCCGTTTGTGCCTATATCTGCTAAAAGATGTATCCCTTCTTTATCCGTTATTTCAGACGCTAAGAGTGCACATACCATATCTGCCCCTACAAAGGCCGATATACACGGCGGAATGTAAATTTCAGCATCTCCCCTTAAGGCGGAGATTCCCACCTCATATGCCGTAAGTATATTTCCGAAAAGCCGCTTTGTGGTAAAAGGGGCACAAGATAGCGGTGTTGTATCGGTATTAGTGAGCAGATGAAGCATTACCGTATTTCCGGTTATTACCGCCCTGTCAATATATCCTGGATTGATTTCAGCATGCTTTGCCATATCAAGTATCAGGCTTGTTATATCCTCTCTCACAAGAGCAGAAAGAATCTTTCCCTTTCCTGAAAGCTGTGCTTCAATTCTGCTTACCACATCATAGCCAAACCTTTTCTGGGAGTTTAAGCGGCTGCTTTCTGAAAGCAAAGCTCCCTTTGAATCATAGAGCCTTGCACAAACGGTGGTGGTGCCTATGTCAATTGCTACGCCATAACGTGAAAAAACAGGATTAATGGTTATTGCCGGCAAAATTCCGTCTGATATTATTACATTTTCCGAAATGCCTTCAAAAATGCGTATCTCTCCGTCTCCAAAAGCTTTAAGACAACAGGCAAGACGAATTCCTTTTTCAAGCTCACTTTTCGCAAGCAGACTTAATTCATCCGCCGTTGGAGGATTAAAACACCCTTTGGCATATACTTTACATTTACCACACTTTCCGTGACCGCCACAAGGCATTGAAGATTTTTTTGTATTTTTCAAAATTTCTTTTACATTAAGGTTTTCTTCAAACTCAAAAGTGACATCTTCTATTTTGAGAATCGGCAAAGCACACACCTCCTTTCTAATATTTTAACATACAATCTCTTTTTAGTAAACAAAAAGTTGCCACGCATTTTCGTGGCAACTTTAAGTCATTCTGCTATTTTGCTTTCGATGGTGATTTCTCTTGTTTCGCCGTTCCAGGAAACGTTATAGCCAAGATGTTCAGATACAAAGCGAAGAGGTATAAATGTTCTTCCGTCCTTAATCCTCGGATACTGCGGAAGGGTGTATCTTACCGTTCCGTACTTGGTGCCTTCAATGGTTACGAGGTTGTTCCATATCTGGATATGGATAACCTTACCGTCCTTTTTAATTGTAACTTTCTGCTCTTCACCTTCCCATAAAACTTCAGCTCCCATTTCCTCCAAGAGTCCTCTTAAAGGAATCATTGTGCTTCCGCTTACGATGTATGGTGCAACGTCGGTTGTAACCGTTTTTTCACTGCCGTTTTTCTTAACGTAAATTTCATTTTTGTCAACGGTTAATACATATTTTTCCTGAGCTTTTAAAAGTCTTTCTTCTTTGTCCTTTTTGGTCTCGTAAATTTCAAGTTCTGCACAGGCTGCCTTGTTTGTGAATCCCTCTAAAATTTCAAAACGAAGGAATCTTGCTGTAACCGCCTCATCAAATACGATAAGCTTTACGTTTGCCGAGCGGGCATTTGAAAGATTTTCCTTTACAAGTGTGTAGTTTTCGCCATCCAATGACGCATAGATATTATATTTCTCCCAGGTTCCGTGCCAGTCGGAGGAGCCACGGGGCGTCATATTGATTCTTGAAATCTTTATTTCGTTCATCAGACTTAAATCAACGATGAAGGGAGCACTTTCATGGGTAGCACTCTGCCAGAAACGGCTTGTTCCGTCAATCATAAGCTGAGGATGATTGTCAACCCAGGATTCAACGTTTGCAGAAATTCCGGCTACGGAAAGGTCTACCTTTACAAGTCCGTTTTCCTTTGAATAAGATGGATAGTCCGAAGGCTTCACCGTATCATAGTCTGCTAATGGCGATATAAAGTCGATTTCCGCACAGGTTCCGTGCATTTTGGTATCAACAATAAGCTTTGCTTTTTTGATATTTAAGTTTGCAGAGAAAAATCTGTCCTTTTTTCCTGTTCCGATATCAAAACTAAAGGTTTCAACCAAGGTATATTCTCCCTCATCGGTATCAGATACATAAAGCTCGCAGGAAAGCCAGTTACCGCTGTTTCCCGAAGGTCTTGTGGTATAGGCAAAGCCCGATGCCGTAATCGCCTTATCCATCTTTATTTCGATTGTATAAGGTGGAGGATCACTTGATGTTATGGTAGAACCGGATGCAGTGTAATTTGTGTGCCAGAAGGTTGCATTATTATCGTCAAGCATTGCTTTTGGGGTTGTAAAGGATGCACAGCTTGACGCCGTGATTGACCATGCCTTTTTACCCTTTACATAGCTTGTGTTAAGTTTTCCGTCAACCTCTGTCTCCTCGGGTGTTACGGTTTCTGTCTTATCTCCGCCGAGAGTATTTGAAGATGAGCCGTCAACCACATCTCCCTTAAGGATTTTTATCTCCGCCGCTGTTCCGTAATTACCCTGAGCTTCCGTTACCTTTATCATAAGAGCCTTATATGTTCCCTTTTCGATTTTAAAGGTCACTTCTTCTCTCGTTCTTAAAACGGTATCAAAATCCAGTGTCACAGTTGCAGAAAGTTTGTATTCTGCACCGTCTTTAGAAGTGTAAAATTCAGCCTTTTTCCATATACCTGCAGAGGATTCGTCTTTTCTCGGAACATAGCTTATGCCGGAAGCTTCTCTTTCATCGGGGAATACTATTGTAATTATATGAGGACACTCATCCTTACTTACAATCTGTCCGTTTTCTACGGTGTAGCTCGTATGCCAGAAGCTTTTTTCGTTATTGTCAAATGCTCCCGATATTCCGCCCATTCCGTCGCTGGATGCCTTTATTTCCCAGCTCTTTGCGTCGGTATATGCTTCAGACGCAGATACGGGAAGGCAGCATATAACGCTTATTATAAGACTTAATGTTAAAGTAAGTGCAAATATTTTCTTCATGTGCCGTCCCTCCTTAATCAAGTAATGCTGCAGCAGAAAGTGCTGCATTTTTATCTATTTCATGGCTAGATACAGCATAAATTCCGTTACCTAGACTTTCTGCCTTCCATCCGAATACATCGGCAAAATATGTATATGGCAGGTAAATTATTCCGTCAATATTTTTACATACTGCAGAAAGATAATTTGCCTTTCCGTTTACTCTTACTTCAGCTGAAGCTATAACATTGCATGACCAGATATAATCTTCAATCTGTGCACGAATTGATTTGTTACCTCTGTAGTCTGCCAGAGGTTCATCTGAAAGTCCCAAGTTAAAGTTCTTTACAAAAACCATATTAAGGTCGGAATAATACTCAACCTTAGTTTCACCATATCCCAAGATTTCCTCTGCCGCAAAGAGGGGTACATATAAAACGCCGTTTTCTTCAAAAGAATTTACCCTTATATCTGACTCGTTTACATACATTTCTCCGCCGTTTACATTCATTTTCGCACTTCCCGCCCTAAATACCGAAGTATCTGAAAGTGCCTTTCTGGTTGTTTCATCAAGGGAAGCTTCTTCAATTTCTGTATAGAGATAATTAAAACGTCCGAGAGGTGCAACACTGCCGAATTCGTATAATCTTAAAATATCTCCGTTTTCTTCTGCTCCGTCTGCCCACTTAAATTCAAAATCGGAAACGGTTTCTCCAAGGAGCCAGATGGGTATAGAAACCATAAATGTGTTTTCCTTCATGCTAGTGGGGCAAGCAGCAACCTTTGCCCATGCACCGTTATAGCCTGCGGCAGAAAGCTCGCCAAATCCCGATACGTTAAATGAGAAGTCATAGCCTTCCCAGCCTGTCGCTCTGTTTCTGTCAACATCTATATAAAGATGCATGAAAGAGTCGCCTTTTTTGATAGGCTCTTCTGTTTCTACAAGGAAGTAATAGTTTGCATCGTCACGTGCAACCTTTGCTCCCGTAATGTAGTTTGAAAGCTTTGTGACATAACGATAGTTTTCTCCCGTTTCGGGATTTACGTGGCCGTAATCGTCACGCTCATAAGCTCCTCCTACATTCAGGTAGTGCGGAGTAACATCTGCCCACTGTTCGCTACCCATATTTATGTCAATGGTCTTTTTCGCTGATGCGACAGGTGCTTTTCTTACGCCCTTATACTTTCTTATAAAGTCTGTCATCATCATATAATAGTCATCACGAAGACTTCCTCGTGAAGGCTCCATATCACGGCTCTTTTCTTCGCTGTAAGTATCAACAAATGCGTTCTCAAATCCCGAATAACCGTTATGACGGCCATTCTGCCATTCATTCCATCCGTCAATTAATACAATCGCAGGATCAACCGAGAGTGCACGGGAAATCTGTTCGCGGAAGAAATAGCCGATGTTTTTAGCTTCAGGTCTAAAGTCATCACCAAACGCTTCGGAATACCCTCTGCCCTTAGTGTAGGGATCAGAAAATACGCCGTTATCATCATATTCATATTCGTAGGAGTGGTTGATTGCAGTACCTACAGACACACACTCAACTCTGCCGTCAGATGTTACTCCCCACTTGGTCTGAGGATAGTTCTGAAGCCAGTTCCATGCACCTGTGGGTTCACTGTCGCCTGCACCTCTGTATCCATTATAGCGGAAGGTGAATTTATCTACAATATCTTCCATAATATCGTTTCTTGAAAAGTCTTCTCCCGGCTCAAAATTGCTCTCGGGCGAAGGTGTCATAAGCAGGTACTTACCATCAAGCTGATACCAGATATCAGCATACGCTTCTTCCCTTATAATACTTAAGTATACAGCCTGGCAAAATCTTTCTCCTCCCCCCCAGGGGCCAAGAGCCGAAAGTTCCGGAATATCAACACCTTCTTTTTTTGCGTCAAGGAATGCTTCAAGAAGAACTTCCATGCTGTTCCAGAAAACGACCTGTCCGTTGGACCAGTCAAAAAGAAGAAAGTCAACTCCTGCTGCCGAAAGCATTTCTGCATGACGGCGATATACAAAGTAATCTCTCGAATGATAAAATCCTAAAAGCGGTTCTCCCCAATAGTATGCTCCTGAAAGTCCCTTGGATTCAGGCCACTCGGGATGGTCATAATCGTCCTTTGCCTCAGGGTATTTTTCAATTAATTTTTCCTGCAAAGTCACAACACTTTCAGGAATTCCGTTAAGACCAAAGTTTACCCAATAAAAAATACCGACATCATGAAGTCCTTCTTTTACAGGGCCTACTTCTTCATAGCCTGCCAGCTTTCTTCCCAGAGCGTCGGTTCCAACCCAGGTGTCCGAATAGTTGTCAACTATGGTCGAATCAGGAACTAAAGGAACGCTTGGTGCTTCCTCTTTCGAAAGAATAACGTCCTTTATATAAATTTCCTGGTCGGAAATATAGGTAGTCTGAATATAAAGCTTTACCTTGCCGCTTACGGGATACAAAAGGTTTCCGGAATATATTTTATCCTTTGAATCCATATCGTGAACAGATATGTACCCAACGCAATCTCCCTCTAAAGGATCGCCGATTCTTATTCTGAAGGTTTCTCCGTTTTCGCTTGAAACAATTTTGCAGTCGGCAACTAATGAGATAGACTTAACTCCTGTCATATCAACGTCGGCCCATCCTATATAGGCACTGTTTTTAAGCCTTACACCGTTTTCAGTTTTTTCAGCATTTAACTCAAAGTCTGCCTTGGTAACATCCAAATTCATATCGCCATCTTCAGCGAAACAGAATGTGGGTGCCATGATTACAAGGCACAAAAGAATACACAAAGCTTTTTTCATATTTTACCCTTCCCTTCTTATTACTTATCAGCTTAAACTGATTATAACACCACAAAAAATAAATTTATATATAAAATCGTACATATTTAATGAAAAAATTATAAAATCGTACACTCGTGTTGTAATTTATATAATTTTCTGTATTTTATTATAATGCATTTTCTCACCCTTATCAATAGCTAAAATATCTCAAAACATGCACAAAATAATTTTAAACCTTGAAAAAAACGCAATTAGCATATATAATTATTCAGAAGGGAGTAATTTTCATGATTATGAACGTAGCATACTTGAGCACAGATAAAGTTTCTGACATAGAAGATTTGTCACGTCCTCTCAAAATAAATTGCTGTGGACATTTCATTGTAGATTCCCGCCCCGGTATAACAACCGAGCATCCCGAGGGCAGACGTGACTATCAGCTTATATATATAGCATCCGGCAAAGGACATTTTTATTTTGACGGAATCGAGCACATTGTAACACAAGGGCATATGATTTTATTCAGACCTCTTGACCCCATGCAGTATTACTATTATCCGGAAGATAAAACCGACGTATATTGGGTGCATTTTACCGGAAAGGACGTCCCCTTGCTGCTCAAACATTATGAGCTTCCCGAAAACGGAAACATATTCTACACCGGGGTTTCTCCCGATTATCAGTGGATATACCGTCAGCTGATACGAGAGCTTCAGCTTAAGCGAACAAATTATGAAGAGATGCTTTCTCTTTTACTAAATCATATATTCTTGGTTATAAACCGCTATATCAAAGAGAGTAACACCCCCGGAAGCGATATGGTAAACGAAATTGAGAGAGCAGTTTCCTATTTTACGGAAAACTACCAAAAAGATATAAGCATTGAAGCTTATGCAACAGAACGAAGTATAAGCAAAAACTGGTTCATCCACAGTTTCAGGAGAATAATGAAAGTAACCCCCATGCAATACATTTTGTCACTTCGCATCTCTGCCGCAAAAGCTTACCTTGAAAGCACTGAAAAAAATATAACCGAAATAGCCTATGCCGTAGGCTATGATAACCCATTATACTTTTCAAGACTCTTTAAAAAATTCACAAACCAATCTCCTTCAGAATACAGAAAACACAGGCAGGATTAACCTGCCTGTGTTTTCTGTCGAAAAAGTCGGTCAACCACAAGCAGAAAACAAAAATAAAGCCTTCGCCTATATGCATAAAACTTTATTTGATAAAATCGGCTATAAACCGCAGTTTATAGCCGATTTCTGCTTGTTTTCGTCCAACACGACCTCTACCGTATCCACATACGCCGACGAGTTCGTGTTGAACAAATTTACCTTCCTATTTCGATGTCTGTCAGCGTGTCGGCAAATGTATCGACACGCTGACAAAGGCAGGATTAACCTGCCTTTGTTTTTTTACTGTTCGTTTGTAATTGTAATAGTCTTAGTTTCTCCGTCCCATAAAACAGTATACCCAAGATGTTCGGAGCAGAATCTTAAAGGAATGAATGTCCTTCCTTCGACAATTCTTGGTTCCTGATTAAGAGTGTATCTCACTCTTCCGTAGCGACCGCCTGTTACATAAACGATGTTGTTCCATATCTGAAATTCTATCTTCATCAATGAATTTTCAACGATTATGGACTGATTTTTGTCAACCCATTCTATTGTGGCTCCCATTTCCTCCAAGAGTCCTCTTAAGGGAATAAGAGTATATCCCTCATCAATGAAAGGAGAAACATCCAATGTTACGTTCTTTGTTTCCCCGCCCTTCGTAACTTCAATTACCGGAGAGCCTATCTTTAGCACATATTTTTCAAAATTGCTTTCTTGGCTGTCTTTATAATCTCCGGCAGACTGATAGAAGGTAACTTCTGCACAGGATGCTTTGTTTGTGTAGCCTTCCACTATTTCAAACTCCACATAGCGTGCCTTTACGGGAGAATCAAACTTAACATTTTTAACCTTCATGCTTCGCTCAAAGCTGTGGTTTTCAAGGACACATTCATAATTTTCTCCGTCTAAGCTTACCCACACGTTGAATAAATCCCAGTTTCCGTGAAAATCCTCACTTTGTCTCGGTGCCACATCAAAGGAGTCAATACTCCATTCTCCGCCAAGGTCGATTGTTAAAACGAAGGGCGCTTTTTCTTCCGACGCAGTCTGCCAGAAGCCTGTCATAGCCTCATCCAAAACACCGCTTGCTGCGTGATTAAGCCAGAAGCCCTGAGGTGAGGATGCACTCATATTGGCCTTCGGTATTTCGTACACGGCAATTTCATCATAGATTTCGGTGTATTCTGCAGGTGTTACGGTTTTCTTTGCAGGATCAGACTTATAAAAGTCGATTTCCGCACAGCTTCCGTAGCCGCCTACACCATCTACTATCGAATATCTTATACGCTTTGCCTTTATGTTTGCGGCAAAAACCTTCATTTTTTTGCCGTTGTCCTCATCCGCAACACCTTCTTCAAGGAAAATCCAGTTTTCCGAATCATCCGTTGTCGCATAAATTTCGTACCTTGTGGGGTTACCTGCTGTTCCGTCTGCTCTTGTGGTAAATTCCACACCCGAAAGTTCTCTTATTTCGGGGAAGGTTATATCAATATTATGAGGGGGAAGCTCTTTTGAAATAATCGTTGAGCCTTCGTTCTTATAATCGGAATGCCAGTAGTTTACATAGTCTCCGTCAATGGGGCGACGCATATAGGCATTATCCTTCACTTTGGAGCTTGAAAGTTTTACTTCCCAGGCACCCTTACCAGTAAGATAGGTACCGTCGTCTCCCTGCACATCATCTGTGTTTGTTGCAGAAGCTCCGGATTCCTCTTTTTTTGTATCTGAAGACGTATTTTCGTTTTCCCGTGTGGAGCTTTTGTAGTCCTTTAATGCTACGGTCTTCTTTGATTCATCACTCACCATAAACTCGATTTCCGTACAGGATGCATAACCGTCTACGCTGTCGGTTATCTTGAAGCGTACCTTTTTTGCACTTACGTTGGAATTAAGGAGTACTTCAAACTGTGCTACCCCCTTTACTGCCGTTCCCGACTCTAAAAATACCCAGGTTTCAGAATCGTCGGCACATCCGTATATAGAATATTTAAGGGGATTACCCGCTGTACCTGTTACACGGTTTATGAATACAAGACCGGAGAAAGTTCTCGCCTCGGGGAAGGTTATATCCACAAAGTGCGGAGGATTAACCTTTCCTGTAATCCGGCTTCCTTCGTTGGTGTAGTCTGTGTGCCAGTGCTGTTCCATATCGGTATCTATAGGGCGGCGGACATAGCCATCACTTTTTACCTTGGAGCTTGAAACGGTAACATCCCAGCTTTCCTTGCCTGTTAAATACTTACCGTCATCGCTCTGATGCACTCCCGGATTTCCTTTGGAAGTGAGGCTTACCGCAGCATCTCCTGTTGAAGGTTTCTCGGTATTTTCCTGTGTATTTTCTGTTGCCGTCGTTTCGCTGTCTTTTACATCGCCCTTCAGCATTATAATTTCTGCGGCGGTGCAATAGCCGTTATTTGCCGCAGTAACGATGAACTTCATTGACTTGTAACTTCCCTTTTCAATAGCTCTGTCTGCAGTTGCTCGGCTTTTTGCAAGGTCATATGTTACTTCTCTTAAAAGCTTATATTCGCTTCCGTCAGCACTTCCGTAAATTTCAACCTTTTCCCATATGCCTGATGTGGAATCCACATTGTTTTTCTGACGAGGAACATATCTTACGCCTGAAATTTCAAGAGCTTCGGGAAATTCTATTATGATTTCGTAGGGAGGATTATCGTGTCCTACTACCTTTCCGTCCTCAACATAATATTTTGAATGCCAGTAGGTATTAATATCACCGTCTATCGCCTTTGTGATGTCATTAAATTCGCCCATTATGCTTTCGGTCGTAATAGTCCAGCCCGATGTGTCGGTATAGGCATCCTCCGCAAAGGAAGGAATAACGAAAAGCATTGATGTTATAAGACTTAATGCAAGTAAAAGTGTAAATATCTTTTTCATTTTTCTCCCTCCTTATTAAAATTCCGATGCTGCAGTTTTAACTGCATTTACATCAATTTCGTGACTTGATACTGAGAATATATCGCCTTCATTATACATCTTCCAGCCAAATACGTCACACACATAGGTTAAAGGCACATAGCAAAGACCGTCTTTAACAACTACCGGAGCCTGTAATGTCGCAGCTTCGCCGTTGATTCTTACTTCATTTGTGCCAATATATGTATATGACCAGATATTATCTGTAATTTCAAAGTTTTTAAGATTGAAATTCTTAAGGAAGAACATATTCTTGCTCTGACGGTATTCATATTTTGTTTCGCCGTCACCCAGGATATATTCAAAGGCACTTGCAGGCACATAAAGAGTTCCGTTTTCCATAAAGGTTGAAACTCTTGTATCAGCGTCGTAAACATAGTTTTTTCCGCCGTTTACAAACATTTTATTTTCACCCGCTTTAAATACCGATGTATCGGAAAGTGCGTTTCTTGTTTCAGCATCAAGGCTCTTTTGCGGAACTTCTGTGTAAAGATAGTTAAAGCGTCCCATGGGAGCAACGCTTCCGAATTCGTAAAATCTTAAAATATCTCCGTTTTCAAAAGAATAGTCTGCCCATTTAAATTCAAGGTCTGCCTTATCGGTTTCACCGAGTATGCCTCTCGGAATCAAAAGTGCATATACATTTCCTGTTATGTTTAAAGTTGCATCGGCCTCTTTAATCCATACTCCTTCCTTGTAGCTTGCAATTTCGCCCTTGCCCGTTACATTAACGGAAATATCATAGCCTTCCCAACCGGTTGCACGATTTCTGTCAACGTCAATATAGAGGTGCATAAATGAATCGTTGTCCTTAATATCATCTTCGCACTCTGCCATGAAGTAGAAATAATTTTTGTCTCTGGCAACCTTTGCACTTCTTATAACATTTGAAAGCTTTGATATAAACACATATTTCTCTCCGGTATCGCCGTTGGTAAGACCTGTTGCATTTCTTTCATAACCGCCTTCCATGTTGATAAATCGGGGTTCTACATTATCCCACTGCGATACGTCACCGCTTAAGTTAATGGTTGTTTCACCGCTTGCTAAAGGTGCAGGACGAACGCCCTTATATTTTCTAATATAGTCAACCAGTATGTTGTAATAGCCGTCCTTAAGCACTCCTGCCGACGGTTCAAAGTCTCGGCTGTTTTCATCGTCAAAGGTATCAACAAATGAGTTTTTGAAGCCTGAATATTCTGAATTTCTTACCGCTGTCCATTCGTTCCAACCGTCAATCATAACCATAGCGGGATCAAGTGCCAAAACTCTTGACATCTGCTCTCTGAAGAAATATCCCATATGCATAGCTTCTGTTCTGTAGTCTTCGCCAAAGCCTTCTGTGTAGCTTCTTCCCTTTGTGTAGGGGTCTGAAAACACACTTGTTTTTTCAAACATAAATACGTATGATTGGTTTATTCCCGTACCTGCAGATACGCTTTCGACTCTGCCGTCAGCCATTTTGCCGTAAGCTGTCTGGGGATACTGCATAAGCCAGTTCCATGCCTTTTCATCGGAGTATTCTCCGCCCTGACGACTTCCGTTTTGCCTGAAGGTAAAGTATTCAAATATTTCCTTAAGAAGTGCATCGTTTTCCGGATCTTCTCCTGTTACAAAACGAGAGAGCGTATCAGGATTGGTCGAGCCAAACATAACGGGCTTTCCTTCCCACTTATACCAGAGATCGTTATACTTTTCAGGCTTGAAGTAATTAAGGTAAAGGCACTTAATCTGTGCAAGCCTGTGTTCGTAGTCTCCGCTCCATGAGGAAAGACAGCTTACTCCCGGAACATTAACGCCCGCCTTTTTTGCATCGTAAAATGCTGAAAAGAGGATATTTGTCTGAGTTATAAAAGCACTTCCTCCATTGGAAAAGTCAAAGAAGATTGCATCCACTCCCGCATTTGCCAGCATTTCCGCATGACGGCGATATACCCAGTATTCATTACTTGTGTAAAAACCAAAGAGAGGTTTTGACCAGAAATAGTTTCCGTTGATATCCCATACGTCACTGTAATAATTTTCCTTTTCTGAAGGATGCGCAGCAATTATCTCGGAGGGGATTCTTGCATTATGAATGTCTGTCACGGTCCAGTTCCAGTAAAGCATACCGACCTCGTGGAGGCCTTCCTTTACTTCTCCGACTTCTTCATAGTCGGCAAGTTTTCTTCCCATATGGTCAGTTCCTGCCCATGTATCTGAGAAGTTATCAATGATTGCAGTATCGGGAACAGGCACATAGGTATTTTCAACAATTTCTCCGGAAAGAACAATTTCTTTTACCGAGATGGCGTTGTTTCCGCCATAGGTTGCCACAACATAAAGGTCGTGAACTCCTGTTACTTCTTTTATATTTGTTGAAAAAACACCGTCAATGGCGTTGCCTTCGTTGAATACAACATAGCCAAGACATTCACCCTTTTTGGGATCGTCAATTCTTATGCCGAAAGCCTCACCGTTTGCACCGCCTGTAATTATGGAATCACCTTTGATTGATATACTCTTAATACCGGTTAAATCCACATTTGAAAAGGCGATATACCTTCCCTTCGCAAAGCCTTTAACTGCATTTCCGGAAACCGACACTCCGCTGCTTTTTGAAAAAGACACCGCACTTAAATTCTTATCCGCCGCAAAAGATACCACGGCAGAAAGTGCCAGAAGCAAAGCAAGTGTCAGGCAAGCTAACTTTTTCATACTATTTCCTCCTAAAAATAAGTTGACAAGTAATTGACTCTACATATATAATACAATTAAATAATTTATAATTCAAGTAAAATATTACACTTTTAAGCGAAAAAAACAAAAATATTATTATTTTAAAAAGAAGGTACTTTATGGAATTTTATCAGGTAAAATCTTTGTGGCCCGAAAAGAAAGGTTTTTCCCTTTACCGGCCGAAGATAAACGATGAATATATCTTCCTTCACTTCCTTACACCTGCCACACTTTTTCTTTCCGGCGAATATGTCCCCGTAAAAGCAGGTGCCTCCATTTTTTACGCCCCCGGCTCGTGTCAGGAATTTTCCTCAAATGACTCCGAGCTTCTTCACGACTGGTTTCACGTGTCTTCTGATTTTTCACAATTAATGGAAAAATATGGGGTTTTTCCGGGAAAAATTTATTATCCGGAAAGTGCCGAAATAACCGAAATTGTAAGAGAAATAGAGCTTGAATGTCTTACATCCGGGGTACATTTTCACGATGCCGCAAGGCTCCTTTCAGAAAAACTTTTAATTACTCTTTCAAGAAGTGCATTAGATGAAAATCCCCTCCCCCAATCTCCCGGAGACCTTCATAAAAAACAGTTTATATATGCACGAAGCCATATTCATATGGACTATAAACGAGACTGGTCGATAGACGAAATGGCCGAGCTGGTTCATTTAAGTGCTTCCCGTTTTTTCACATTATATAAAAATATTTTCGGAGTATCTCCAAAGGAAGATTTGTTAAAATCCCGCATACAGCACGCAGAAATGCTCCTTTCCCAAGGGTATTCCGTTAAAGAAGTAGCAACGCTTTCAGGTTTTTCCAATCAGTATAATTTCATAAGGCAATTTAAAAAGCTAACCGGCCAGACCCCCGGGAAATATAAAAAGGATTGAATGCTATCGCATTCAATCCTTTTTTCATATACTTTTTATGCTTCGTTTCCGCGCATAGTGTCGTTTTCTTTTATGTGTTCTATCGGTTTTCCGACATTTATAAGTCCGTTATTATATGCAATTCCTATGGAAGTTCTTGTATATCTTTTTATGTCAAAGGCATTATCTGTCGCAGGCAGAGGAGGACGAAGCTTGAAATGCTCGGGATCCATTTCAACAGAATAATCCTTTATGCAATGATAAATGTCCATAATTTCGTGCATCAATGTAACCACCTCGGGATTTTCGTGCATAACCTCGTTGTTGTAGCGGTGATAATCTATATTTGCCCTTATGAACATAAGACGCCATCTCCAGGATTTTTTACCCCACTCGGGAAGCAATCCGTCAATTTCCTTTGCAAGAGCAAGTGCCCTTTCCGCAAGGGAAAAATCGGTAAGATTATTTTCGGGAGTCAGATTTATTTTAACCCTGTCATAGTTTTTAACGTGGTTTTCTTCAATCAGATTAACCATTTCAACAAACTTTTCCGTTTCCTTTAGGCCGAAGTGATAGCTTGCATATTCCGCCACGGCTTTTTCGGGATCGTTGTTGAAATCCTTGTAAAGTCCTGATACAACATACTTATTAAGGTCTTCAAATATGCCTTCGGAGTACATTCTTCCGCCGTCAAGCTTTCCTTCTGTCGCTCTGAACAATTTCGTATATCTTTTCGGGAAGAAGGATGCGCCGTATCCGCCCCAGGGCCAGAGTCCCCACATGGATATTTCAGGAAATGCGGTAAGAGGAAGGCCTCCCGGCACTTTCACATCGATTGGGTAGCGGGGATATTTTGTGTGGGAATCGGCTTCTATAGCATCGCACCATTTTTCATTTTCAAGGGATTTTGAAAGTCCCTCCCATTCGCCTGACGGAGGTGAGTCAAAAAGCCAGGTGCTTACCGTAAGCTTGCAATCGGGGAAAAGCTCTCTTGCCACTTTCTTGGCTCTTTTTGCCGCTTTTATATATCCGTTTCCTCCCCAGGGAGAGCATTTTTCACATCCGCAGCCACCCTCATCATAAGGGAAGGTTGATATCATATCAATTTCAACTCCGCGCTTTTTATATTCGCCAAGTACCATACGGTTTTGTTTATCGAGTATTTCCTGACCAACTTCTGTTGAAGGGCACGCCTTATTTCCGTGTTCG
>JAFXHP010000103.1 GCA_017536285.1 Clostridia bacterium | reverse complement strand
CCGTTGAATCAGAGATTTTTGCAACCGGTTTAAGAGAATTTGCACAGGTTACCTGTGCCGTTAAGTGCTTCAAGAGTATGAGAATCGGTCAGGTTGGTCTTCGTCCGAAGCCCTTCTGCTCCGTTATCTATAACGAAGGCGAGCTTATGGAAAAGTTCGACACACGTGTTATTCCCATTAACCTTGCAACCTTTAAGGCTAAGTTTGACAAGATTATGGAAGAGCGTGCCGACGAGCTTAAAGCGGGCGCTGCAAAGATACGTGAAATGTATGAAATCGACGCTGATACAGAGCCTAACCTTGAAAAAATGTGGGCATTTGTATTAATTTACAAGGAGCTTTTTGAAGAATATAAGCTTGATGCAATTTCCGCAGAGTGCTGGACTGCAATGCAGCAGCTTTTAGGTGCAATGCCCTGTACATCCTACGGAATCTTAGCTGATATGGGATATCTCATAAGCTGTGAAACAGATATGCATGCCGTAATGACACAGGTACTCTTAAAGGCACTCACCTTCGGCGAGGCTGTTCCCTTCTTAGGCGAATTTACAACAAGACACCCCGAAGACAGAAATATTGAGCTTTTATGGCACTGCGGTCCCTTCGGCTATTCACTCCGCAGAAAGGACGAGCCCTGCTATTCCAAGAATATGAGAGAGTGGTTCCAAGTTAAGGAAGGCCACTACACAGTTGCAAGACTTGATCAGGAGCACGGAAACTATTCCATTATCGTGGGCGAGTGCGACAGTGCGGAAGGCCCCTACACCTTCGGTACATATCTCTGGGCAAAATTCAATAATCTTCCTCTCTGGGAGAGAAGACTTGTTGAAGGCCCCTATATCCACCACGTAACAGAAATCGAAGGAAGCCTTACAAAGGTACTTGTTGAGACTATGAAATACTTCCCCGATGTAAAGGTTGAAGTTATTGAATAATTAAGCTTTTGGGAGCGTGCAAGTGATGCTTGAAAAATTAAAAAAAGTCAATAATGATATTGAAATTTTATCCGTTTTCGACGATGCATTTAAAATTTACGGTGAGGTGCTTAAGTACGATACCACAGAAATCGTGGCAGAAGGAAAAAAGCTTGAAATGCCCGAGGCTGTTATATACAAGCCGTCTTTGGATGCATTTGAAAAGCTTTCCGTTACAAAGGAAATTGCAAAAAATGTTTACGGCTATCTTCCCATGCAGGCAGGCGTTTGCTATGGACATGCAAGTATGATGAATGCAACTGAATGGCACACCGCAACGGAAATCAATATCGCAATAACCGATATGGTTTTGATTTTAGGTAACAGATGGAACATTGTTGATAACAAAATCGACTCATCCTCCTTCAAGGCATTTTTCGTGCCGGAAGGAACCGTGGTTGAGCTTTATGCAACAACATTACACTACTGTCCCAGCCAGGTAAGCGATGCCGGATTTATCTGCGCAGTATTCCTTCCCGAAGGGACAAATACAGCCCTCACGGAAGAGCCCACCGATAAGCGAATTACCGCTAAAAATAAGTGGCTCCTTGCACACGTGGATAACGAAGCAAAGATAAAACAAGGTGCCGTTCCCGGAATTACCGGAATTAATTATGAGATAAAATACTGATAAAAACGCTCCGTTGTACACGGAGCGTTTTTTTGCTTGCTTTATTTCGTCTGATTTGGTATAATAAATAAAGCTTAAGGAAAGAAGGTGAGGCTTTGAAGGCGGAAAGAAACAAAACGATTGAACTTACAAAAGAAGAAGAAAAAGAGCTTCTTTCAGGGACTATAAGGGTAAATACTCCTGTCACAAAGGAAGAAATTACAGATAAAACCGTCCTTGGGGACAGTTTGGCTGTGATGAAAAATTTACCTCACGGTTTTGCCGACCTTATAATTGCCGACCCTCCCTACAATCTTTTTAAGGATTTCGGCGGAAGCAAATTCAGAAAAAGCAGCAGCATTGAATATGAAAAATATACCAGAGAATGGATTGAAGCACTTTTTCCGCTGCTCTCTGACAGAGGAAGCATATATGTCTGCTGTGACTGGGAATCGGGAATGGTGATAGGAAACGTGATGAGGGAATATTTCAACTTGAAAAACCGCATCACCTGGCAGAGAGAAAAGGGAAGAGGAGCTCTTACCAACTGGAAAAACGGCATGGAGGATATATGGTTTGCCACAAAGGGAGAAGACTACACCTTCAATCTTGATGCCGTAAAGCAGAGGAGAAGAGTTGTCGCCCCCTACAAGGTGGACGGCAAGCCCAAGGACTGGGAAGAAACCGCAGATGGAAATTTCAGAAACACCTGCCCTTCCAATTTCTGGGACGATATTTCAATTCCCTATTGGTCAATGCCTGAAAATACACCTCATCCTACGCAGAAGCCGGAAAAGCTCCTTGCAAAGCTGATTCTTGCAAGCTCCAATGAGGGAGATACGGTGTTTGACCCATTTCTTGGGTCGGGCTCAACCAGCGTAAGTGCAAAAAAGCTTGGCCGCCATTACGTGGGAATTGAACAGAACGAAAGCTACTGTGCTTTGGCTGAAAAACGTCTTTTAATGGCGGATACGGATAAATCTATTCAGGGGTATCGGGGCGGCGTTTTCTGGGAAAGAAACACAAGCCTGATGCAGAAAAAATATAAATAAGGAGTCGCAAAGCGACTCCTTTTATCTTTCTGTTTTAAGCATTTCTATATAGGGTTTGAAGTTTTCGAAAACCGCCCGTTCATGACGGCTTCGGAGGAAGCAGGTTTTTCCTTCCTTTGCCAAAAGATGCTTTTCTTTCTTATAAAGCTCCTCCATCCGGTCGGCACGGAGACGGGAAAAACGCCTTGGTATAAGGCAAAGCACCTCGATTTCCTTGTAAGAACGAATCTTAAGAGCCCAAAGTACGCAGGCGGGAGAAAGCAGCTTTGCGGCAAAAGCGTACGCCGCATCTTCAACCTCATCACCATCTTTTCCGTCCACTTTGTTGTAAGTTGTGCATCTGCCGTCAAAGCTGTCATTTTCCGTGTCGCAATGGCCCGTGACGATATGGGCAACTTCGTGAAGAATGGCAATCCTGAGTTCCTTTTCGGGAAGACTTTCGTCATAGAGCAGTGTGAAAGCACCATCCTTCTTGAAGGAAAATGCGTCGTTCTTTATGTATTCAGTTAAATTGTTTTCCTCTATAAATTTTTCTGCATTGCGATAGCTTAAGGTGGAAATCCTTAAATAATTGCAGATGTCCCTTACGGAAACAGGTAGCTTTTTTGCCGAGATGCCTAAAAGAATGTCCCAGTCTTTGCCAAACAAATTAACCACATCCTTTATAACACTTGAAAGATTGTAAAATATGTGATATACTATTTTTCAATGAAGGTTTTGACGATTCGTTCAAGTAAAATCAAATCGTTTGCGGCAACCTTGTTGTTAACGGCATCACAGATGCTTGCACGAAGATTTGCGGCCTGACGCTTGGTGATTCGCTTATGGAGAGTTTGATTGGATTCTCTAGGGGGATCCTGAGTGAAATATTCAATCGGTACCTCTAAAAAAGTGCAAAGCTTATTTAAGTTTACACTTCTGGGTTTTGAACGGCCCTTAAGCCAGGAGTCCACGTTCCCCTGGGAAATTCCCGTGGCTTTCTGAATGGAATATGTTGTAAGGCCCTTATCCTTCATCACTTTTTTTAGTTTTTGAGAAAATAACATTTTTTCACCTTCATGTAAATAATCTAATTATAATCTAATTATAGCATTTTTTTGTTAAAAGTCAACGAAGAATAGGAAAAAATGTCATAAGAAAGTTCGGGGAGAGGAATATATGAATAAATACTTTGTGCCTGATGTTACAGTGGATTCAATTGATGACTTGTCGGGAGCGTTTTTTAAGGAAAAGGGAATAAAAGCGGTTTTTTTAGATATTGACAACACTCTTGTTACTCCTAAAACAAGGAAACCGGACGAACGGGCAAATAAATTTTTAAATTCTTTGAAAGAAGCGGGGATTTCTGTTTGCCTGGTTTCAAATAATAAAAAAGAGCGGGTAGACGAATTTAATGAAGGCGGATATTTATCCATACACAGGGCGGGAAAACCCTTTACCTATTCATATCGAAGAATGCTCAAGAGGCTTAAGATTGATAAAAATGAGGCGGCCGCTGTGGGGGATCAGTTCTACAGCGATATTTATGCAGGCAGACGCCTTGGAGTTTTAACAGTTTATGTAAAACCCATTGAAATAGGAAACGAGGGGCCTTTTGTGCATCTTAAAAGGAAGCTTGAAAAGCGTATAATAAAGAAGCTCGGACTGTAAGGTGTCATTTATTATAAAATTTGTATAACTTTTTTATTCCAAATGCGTTTATGTTGATGAAAATCGACAATTGAAAAGAAAAACGAAAAGTTGTATAATAGTATAAAATCTACTATTCTGCACGAGAGAGGGTTTACCATGTATTCTAAAGAAGTAACAATAAAGAATCAGGTCGGGCTTCATGCAAGGCCGGCAACATACTTTATCCAGAAGGCACTTGAATTTAAAGAAGATATAAAGGTTACCAAAGATGAGTGTGAAGTCAGCGGAAAGAGCTTGCTCGGCGTGCTGTCTCTCGGTATTACCAAAGGTTCTTCTATTACAATTTCAGCAACCGGTGAAAATGAGGTTGCCGCAGTGGAAGCGCTTGTTGCACTTGTTGAATCTAATTTTGAATGATTGAAAGGTGACCCGGTGGGTCACCTTTTTTATTACGTTGGAAAGGAGTGGCTTTATGACGCTTAAGGATAAGCTTTTTAATCTGCCTGATAAACCGGGCGTTTATCTTATGAAAAACAGCGAAGGCGAAATTATTTATGTGGGCAAAGCCAAGGTCCTTAAAAACCGTGTACGCCAGTATTTTCACGAAAGTGCGAATCATACCCCCAAGGTTTTGGCAATGGTTCGTAACATTGCTGACTTTGAATTTATTATCACCGCCACCGAGCGTGAAGCCTTCGTCCTTGAGTGTAACCTGATAAAGGAATATCACCCGCATTATAACATACTTCTTAAAGACGATAAAACCTATCCGTTTATAAAGATAACCAATGAGGCGTACCCTAAAATTTTATTTACCCGTAAAACAGAAAACGACGGTGCTGAGTATTTCGGGCCTTACACAAGCTCATATTTTTGCAGAGAAATGATAGAGCTTACACATAGAATTTTCAAAATTCCCATGTGCAATAAACACTTTCCTGCCGATTTTAAGAAAAGCCGTCCTTGTCTTTACCACTCCATGGGAAGGTGCATGGGAGTTTGTACAGGAAACATAAGCGAGGAAGAATACAGAAAGGCCATAAAGGATGCTTCGCTTTTTATACGGGGAAAGCATAAAAGTCTGATTGACCGCCTGACGGAAGAAATGAACGAAGCTGCCGAAAGGCTTCATTTCGAAAGGGCGGCCTCCCTTCGTGATAAAATTAACTCCATCAGATATGTGGCGGAGCGGCAGAATGTTACTATATTAAAGAACGCCGATGCGGACGTTTTTGCTTTTGCCGCAAGAGACAACGATGTTGCATTTGAAGTTATATATATAAGAGAAGGAAAGATGACAGGGCATGACAGCTTCTATTTTGAAGGAGCATCCGGGATTGATGATGCTTTGCTGATGGAAGATTTTCTTAGCCAGTATTACGCAAAGGAAAACGCATACATTCCGAGGCTTGTCATTCTTGCATCGGATACCGTGGACGGAGGATTGATATCCGAACTTCTCACCGAGACGAAAGGCATAAATGTAGAGGTAAGAAAGGCCGTGCGAGGAAAATATAAGGAGCTTGCCCTGATGGCTCTTAATAATGCGGAAAAAACTCTCTCGGATAAGAGGGAGGAACAAGAAAAATACCGCCTTAAGAAGAATGCGGCAAGGGAGCTTGGGGAAATCATAGGACTTCCGACATTGCCTTCGAGAATTGAGGCTTACGACATATCTCATACGGCGGGAAGCGAAGCCGTAGGAGCAATGGTGGTATTTACAGACGGCAAATATTCCAAGAAAGACAATCGCTATTTTAAAATAAAAAGAGGCGTAGGAGGAGATGATTATGCTTCTCTTAAGGAAGTGCTTGAGCGAAGGTTTGTCCATTGTCTTTCGGAGTATAAAAAGCTTTCAACAGGCGAAATTTCTGAAGATGATGCAAAATTTGCCCTGTTGCCTGATCTTATTTTAATGGACGGTGGTGCAGGGCAGCTTAAAATTGCCCTTGAGGTGCTTAACGAAATGGGCCTTTCTCTTCCGGTGTTTGGCATGGTGAAAGACGATAAGCACAGAACACGTGGTCTTATTTCAAAGGACGGGGAGATTGGATTAAATCCCACAAGTCAGGCCTTTCGTCTTATTACGGCAATTCAGGATGAAGTACACCGTGTGGCTATAGGATATCACAGAAAGCTTTCGGGAAAAAAGATGGTTAAAAGCCCCCTGCTTTCCTTAAAGGGCGTGGGGAAGGCAACTTATGAAAAGCTGATGAAGGAGTTTAAAACTCTTTCAAATGTAAAAGAGGCAAGTAAGGAAGAACTTATTAAAGTCGTAGGTAAAATTGCAGGAGAAAGCATATTTACTTATTACAATAAGGAAGATAATGATGCATAGGTTTATTATAGGAGAAAAGAATTTTAAGGATTTTATTCCCAGAGATGCAGGGTTTGAAGAATGCAAGAGCGGAAAAAGCTATGGGCCTGCCATAAGGAATTATTATCTTATACACTATGTGGAAAAGGGAACAGGTGTATTCAAAAATGAAAAAGGGGAGTATCGTGTTGATGCGGGACAGGCTTTTCTGATACGTCCCGGAGAAGTGACCTATTACGAGGCGGATAAAGATAATCCGTGGAGCTATATATGGATCGGATTTGAAGGAACGCTGGCGGAAAAATTTCACAGTCTTCCGGATATTATAACGCCAGACGGAAATATTTTCGGAGAAATCAAAACTTTATCTTCCGCCATGATAGAGGAGAAAATTTGTGCAATAAGCTTTCGACTTTACTGCAATCTTTTCGAGAACAAAACTGAGCCTGATTATGTTAATAAAGTAATAGGGTATATTAACGCAGAGTACGCAGGAGATATAAAAATTGATAAGATTGCCGAAAGCCTTAAGCTGAACAGAAAATATCTTGCGAGAATTTTCAAGGAACGGTGCGGACTCAGTATGAAGGAGTATCTTAAACGAAAAAGACTTACAGAGGGCAGGGCACTTCTTGAGAAAGGCTACAATGTAACCGAGGCGGCAGCACTTTCCGGATATTCCGATGCGTTTGCTTTTTCCAAGGCTTTTAAAGCATTTTTCGGTAAATCGCCCAAAACACTTAAGAAAGCGGAGAAATAATGAGTCAAATTTATTAAAAAAAAGACTTGCTTTTTAAATAAATGTATGTTACAATATATTTTGCTTAAAAATACAAAGGTAAAAATCCAACCGTTCAGGATATTTGCCTTGACCAAATGTATTAAATACAAGCTTTGGAGGTGAATATAATGCCCAACATTAAATCTGCTAAGAAGAGAGTTCTTATCACAAAGAAGAAGACTTTAAGAAATCAGATGATTAAGTCTGCTATCCATACAGCTCTTAAGAAGGCTGACGCTGCAATCGTTGCAGGAGATCAGGAAACAGCTAAGGCAGCTGTTATCTACGCTTCTAAGAAGATGGATCAGGCTGTTGCAAAAGGCGTATTCCACAAGAACACAATCGCAAGAAAGAAATCCGCCCTTGCAAAGCGTTTCAATAAGATGGCGTAATTTTTTCAAAAAAATAATAAATTCTAACAGTTTCCCACTGTACGATTTGTAACAAAAATCTACGCTAAGTAGATTTTTTTGTTATGTAGAGATAAAGGAGTGACTCTGCTTTGAGAAGACTTTTTACTTCCGAGTCTGTAACGGAAGGACATCCGGACAAGCTCTGCGATTTAATTTCCGATACAGTTCTTGATGCATATCTTGCAAAGGATCCCGATTCCCGTGTTGCATGTGAAGTAACGGCATCCACAGGACTTATCACTGTTATGGGAGAAATTACAAGTAAGGCTGTAATAGACATTCAGCCCCTTGTGCGTGAGGCTATAAGAAATGTTGGTTACACCGATTCTTCCATGGGATTTGACGCTGATACCTGCAGTGTTATGAATACCGTTCATGGTCAGTCTCCCGATATTGCACAGGGAGTTGGAGATAACAATGACGAAAACAGCGGTGCAGGCGACCAGGGCCTCATATTCGGCTTTGCTTGCTCGGAAACGGAAAACTTAATGCCTCTTCCTATTTATCTTGCCCATAAGCTTGCCGAAAGACTTACATTTGTAAGAAAGTCAGGCACTTTAACATATCTTCGTCCTGACGGAAAAACTCAGGTTACCGTTGAGTATGACGAAAATGACGTACCCAAGAGAATTGATGCAATAGTTGTTTCTACACAGCACTCTGATGACGTAACGCTGGAGCAGATAAAGGAAGATATGAAAAAGCATGTAATCGAGCCTATCATAGACGAGAATATGATGGATGAAGACACAAAGATTTACATAAATCCCACAGGCCGTTTCGTAATCGGCGGTCCCTTTGGTGATTCCGGTCTTACCGGCAGAAAAATCATTGTTGACACCTATGGTGGCTACGCTCGTCACGGCGGCGGTGCTTTCTCCGGAAAGGACCCTTCAAAGGTTGACAGAAGTGCAGCTTATATGGCACGTTACATTGCCAAAAACCTTGTAGCGGCAGAGCTTTGCGAAAAGTGCGAAATTCAGCTTGCATATGCTATTGGCGTTGCAAAGCCCGTATCGGTAAGAGTTGATACTTTCGGAACAGGAAAATTGCCTGAGGACAGACTTGAAGAACTTGTTATGGAAAAGTTTGACTTAAGACCTTACGGAATAATAAAGACTCTTGGCCTTAGAAATCCCATTTATACAAAGACATCCAATTACGGACATATGGGTAAAGACGGACTTCCCTGGGAGAAGACCGATATGGTTGAAGAACTCAAAAAAGCGGCAAACATGTAAAAATAAGCACCGAAATAGCGAAAAAAATCGCATTTCGGTGCATTTATTTTTACTTTTTACTTGACAAAAAAATGGATATGAATTATACTGTCATTAGTGTGTTTTTACATATTGAACGGAGGAAATATCTTGGCGATATCCGATTTTAACGATTTGACCGACGAAGAATTGATTGAGAAAAGCAGAGATGGAGAGGATTATGCTCTTGATGTGCTTATTTCAAGATACATCGGTCTGGTAAGACAGAAAGCTTTCAGGTTTTTTCTTGTGGGTGCCGATAAGGAGGATTTGCTTCAGGAAGGCTTAATAGGTCTTTTTAAGGCAACTCGTGACTACAAGGCTGAGCTTTCCGTTCCATTCAGGAGTTTTGCAGAAACCTGTATTAAGCGTCAGCTTGCTACGGCAATTAAGGCGGCGACAAGACTTAAGCACAGTCCGCTTAATAACTCTATTTCATTAAATCGCCCTCTTTTTGATGGTGAGGAGGATTTTGAGCTTCTTGATATGATTTCCGGAGACTCGCTTCCTAATCCTGAGGACATCGTGATTAACAAAGAACGGTATGATATAATCGGAGAGAAAATCAAAAGCCATTTAAGCAAATTCGAGCTTCGTGTACTTGAATATTATCTTGACGGAAAAAGCTATCAGGAAATTGCTTTGGCTTTGGATAAAACCCAGAAGGCGATAGATAATGCACTTCAGAGAATAAGACATAAAGTAGAAGCTATCTCGGGGGAAAATCATTAATTTTGGGATAAGCCCTTGTCGTAAAAGCGGCTTTTCGGTGCAAGTCCGAGAAGGGTGAATTTATACTATTTTTTTCAAAGTGAGGAGATCAAACATGTACCAGGACAAGACATTGGTATGCAAGGATTGCGGAAACGAATTCGTTTTCACAGCCGGCGAACAGGAATTTTATGCAGAAAAAGGTTTTCAGAAT
>JAFXHP010000102.1 GCA_017536285.1 Clostridia bacterium | reverse complement strand
GTATTCCGATACGTTGAACTCAAACACTCCGTCAGAAAGCACATTAAGACCGCATCCCAATGAAAGACGCTTTGCACCGGTGTGATTTCCGTGCTCCTGAGGACGGATGTAGGGTACATATTCGCCCTCTGCCGTGCTTTCATATACACCGAAGGTTGTGTGATTTTTAAGGTCGGCATAATTTTCGTAAGGTCCGTAGCCGGCATAGGTAAACTTGTCGTTTTCCTTATTCAATGCAAATTCAAAGCCAAGTCTGGGGAGGCACTCCTTAAGGGCAGGATTGATACCAATCTGTCCGTTAACTGAAACCTTTACATAGCCATCCTCAAAAAATTCATAAGAAAGAGTGTAGCCCATAAAGGGAACTCTTGAAACGGCGGCAAGAGAACAGTCAAATGTAATCTTGTTGCCCGTTATCTTGTATGAATAGGTTTTCTGATGAACGTGGTCAATTTTATTATCGTACCAGGTGTGACGGATATTTCTGTCATTATCCGTTGTGGCACGGAAAACGGTCAACGCCATATCTGTTGCAAGAAGCTCAGTTTTTCCCTTCTTTATTGAAGTAATTACGCCTCTCACCTTATTTATGGTGTATTCCTTATCCCCTGTCTTAACGGTGATTTTATTTTCACCATCCGTAAGCTTTATTTTAGCACCGGGCTTTATCTTTTTAAGCTTTGTATCAATGATAAGCTCCTTAAAGCCTAAAACCTCCTTACCCTTCATAAGGTAAATGATTATAGCTGCATTCATTTCGGCATCTTTCGGAAGGCGGAAAGGAATTTCAATTTCTTCTGTCTTATGAGGTGCAACTTCCACCATCATAAGCTGTTCTTTTACCTCTTTACCGTCAACCGAAAGAACAATTTTCAAGTCAAGCTCGGAAAGGTCGGTAAAGTCATAGCGGTTGGTAATTGCAATTTTGTCGCCCTTAAGCTCAGCCGTGAAGCCCTGATATGCATATTTTGCAGAAAGAGTACCTGCCTTATAGCTTCTGTCATAGAAGGTTAAACCGTCACAGCAGAAGTTGGAGTCATGGGTTTCCTCGCCAAAGTCGCCGCCGTATTTGGGAACGCCGTTCTCAACAAAGGTATGATCGGTCCACTCCCAGATGCATCCTCCTATAAAGAGAGGATGAGAATAGAATTTTTCCACATAGTCAACCATACTTCCGGGTCCGTTACCCATGGCGTGGGCATATTCGCAGAGGAAGAAGGGTCTTTCATCGCCCGTAGCAATAGCCTTGTCCATTGACGCAGGATCAGTGTACATCTGGCTTCTTATATCAACATCGGCAACGTGCTTTATTGCAGAAGCTCTCTCGGCGTGACGGAGACGGGATGGGTCTCTCTCCTTAAGATAAGCAAGCATTGCTGCGGTATTCATACCGAAGGTGCTTTCGTTTCCGACCGACCATATAATAACAGAGGCGTGGTTTTTGTCACGTTCCAATGATTTTTCCATACGGTCAAGCATCATGCTCTTCCATTCGGGATTGTTGCTGGGCCAAAGACCGCTGTCGTCATAGCCGGGCCAGGTGGCATTTCTTGCATTGAAGCCGTGCTGTTCATCGTCATTTTCAAGCACCACGTAAAAACCAAGCTCGTCTGCCATATTTAAAAATTCCGGTGTAGGAGGATAATGGCTTGTTCTTACGCAGTTGATGTTAAGTTCCTTCATTTTAAGAAGCTCGGAATATAAATATTCATCGGTCTCACACCAGCCCTCGGTGGGATGGGTATCGTGGCGGTTTACGCCCTTTAATTTAACAGAAACGCCGTTTACAAAAAGGCCGTTTTTATTTGCCGTAACCTCGCGCATACCAACACGGAAAGGAATAAATTCTCTTCCCTTTTTAACAACTACGGTATATAAATAAGGCTTTTCCGCATTCCAGAGTATGGGCTTTTCCACCTTTTTACCGAGGGATACTCCTTCTGAAGTGAAGATTTCATAGTCAGAATGGCTTACCGTAATTTTCTTTGTATCCGCCTTTATTTCTATGTCCTTAAGGTGATCCTTTTCTCTTCTTAAAAGATATACATCGCGGAAAATACCGTTGTAACGGAAAAAGTCCTGATCCTCTAAATAGCTTGCGGCACACCACTTTAATACCTTTGCCTTTAAGTTGTTTTTACCCTTTTTAAGATATTTTGTGATGTTAAATTCCGCCTGAAGATGGCTTCCTGTGGAATAGCCCACATAGCTGCCGTTTATGTATAAGTATAAGCAGGAGCAAACGCCTTCAAATACGATATACATCTCATCCTTTATTTCTTCAGAAGATATTTCAAAATCCAGACTGTATAATCCGCAGGGATTTTTGTCGGGCACATAGGGCGGGTCAACGGGATAGGGATAGTTTACGTTTGTATAGTGAGGCTTTTCATAGCCCTTTGCCTGCCAGCATGAGGGAACAGAAATTTCATCCCATTTTTTTTCATTAAGGTCAGCTTCCTCTTCAGCTTCATAGTAGTTAAACTGCCAGATGCCGTTTAAAAGTCTATAATAAGGAGAATTCTCCTTTTTGAATGCAAGTGCTTTATCGAGTGAATCGTAAGGAATGTAATAGGAACGCTGTTTTTCTCTGTTTTCTCCGAAAAATTTAACGTTTTCGTACTGTCTCATAATCATTCTCCTTTATTATTTAATATAAAAACTGAATTTAACATCACCGAAGGGTACTCTGAACTTCACGGGAAGGTCGGGGCCGCAGCTTGCAGAGCCGAGGCCCGATACAAAGTAGTCAATTCGAAGATTTGTGTGGTCGCTCTTTTTACCCTTAAGGTCATCTGAGTGCATCACATCTGTAAGAGTTTTGGAATCATACTCAGATACATTAAATTCAAAGCCTTCATCTGAAAGGAAGGTAAGACCTGATCCTAATTCAAGGCTCTTTGTTCCGAAGTGATTTCCGTGCTCCTGAGGAATTATGTAGTTGACATATTCATTTTCAGCACTGCTTTCGAAGGTACCGAAGGCAACGTGGTGGCACATATCACGGTAGCACTCAAAGGGACCCATTCCCTTGTAGGTAAAGTTTTCGTTTTTCTTATTTAACTTAAATTCAAAGCCGAATCTGGGAAGGAAATTACGAAGTCTCTCCTGAATAAGCTTACCACCAAGCGTAACCTTCATAAGTCCGCCCTGGAAAAATTCGTATATAAGCTTAAAGGATGCAAAAGGCATTCTTGAAACCGAGGAAAGCGAACAATCAAATATCACTTTGTTTCCTGCTATTTCATATCCGTAAACCTTTTGATGTGTAAAGCGGATTTTATCCGTTATCCAGTCGCCCTTTGGTTTATTGTCGTTATCAACGGGGGCACGCCATACAGAAAGGAAGGAAGGCTCTGAAAGAAGCTCTTTTCCGCTCTTTTTAATGCTTATTATAATACCCTTGGACTTTTCGATTGTATAGCACATATCACCGCTTTCAGCAATGATATCAAATTCTGTTTCCTTTAATTCTGCCGCCTTTCCTGTTTCAACCGGAACTGCCTTACAGCTTGTTTCAAGCTGCTTCATACCAACTTCTGCCCCGTCTTTAAGGAGCTGAACATTCACATATGCTCCGCACTTTGCTTCCGCAGGAATATTGAAAGGTAACTCAAGCTCGGCTGTTTCGTGAGCGGGGAGCTCTATCTTCATTGTCTTTTCTTCTGTCTCGATGCCGTTTACGGTTAATGAAAGTCTTAAATCAAACTCGGAAAGATCGGTAAAATCATAGCGGTTGGTAATTTTTACTTTAGTACCATCAAGGGAAGCAGTAAAGCCCTGATATACGTGCTTAAGCTCCCAGGAACCGCCCTTATAGCTTCTGTCGTGGAAGACGATTCCGTCAACACACCAGTAGCTGTCGTGGGTTTCTTCTCCGAAGTCACCGCCGTATTTCGGCTTTCCGTCTTCAACAACTGTATGGTCTGCCCATTCCCAGCTGCATCCGCCGATAAATAAGGGATTTGAATAAAACTTTTCGGTGTATTCATAAAGATCTCCGGGGCCGTTACCCATGGATGCGGAAAATTCGCAAAGGAAGATGGGTCTGTCATCCCCGAGTGCCGCAAGGCGTTCCATCTCCGCAGGAGAAGGATACATTCTGCTTCTTACATCAACAGGAGCCATATCCCTTGCAACATGTGCTCCTTCGTAGTGTACGGGGCGAGATGAATCACGGTTCTTTGTCCAAAGAAGCATCGCCTCTGTATTTCTTCCGTAGTTAGACTCATTACCCATGGACCACATAATAACAGATGCTCTGTTTTTGTCTCGTTCAACAGTTCGCTCTATTCTTGAAACAAGTGCTTCCTTCCATAAGGGGTGGTGGCTGGGCCAGATTATATCATCGTCGTATCCGCGATAGGGATGCACGCTTCTTGAAATGTAGCCGTGGGTTTCATAGTCCGCCTCGTCAATTACATAAAATCCCAGCTCGTCCGTCATATCCAAAAACGCTGGTGTGGGAGGATAATGGCTTGTTCTTATGCAGTTTATGTTTAAGTCCTTCATTTTAAGAAGTTCGGCATAAACATAGTCCTCGTCCATAGTCCAGCCTGTTACAGGATGGGAATCGTGGCGGTTTACGCCCTTTAATTTAACGGAAACACCGTTTATGAAAAAGCCGTTTTTGTTGGTTTCAACTGTTCTCATACCAATGCGGAAAGGGATAAATTCTCTTCCCTTTTTTACTATTACGGTATAAAGATAGGGCTTTTCCGCATTCCACAAAATGGGATTTTCAACAGTTTTACCAAGACTACATCCTTCTGCATCAAATATTTCAAAGTCAGAATGGCTTACCGTAATTTCCTTTGTGTCTGCAGTTATTTCAATATCCTTAAGGTGTCCTTTTTCTCTTTTTAAAAGATACACATCACGGAAAATACCGTTCATTCTGAAAAAGTCCTGATCCTCCAAATATGTACCTGCACACCACTTTAATACCTTTGCGGTAATTTCGTTTTTACCCACCTTAACAAAAGGCGTGATATCAAACTCCGCAGTAAGGTGACTTCCTCGTGTAAAGCCAACATATTCTCCGTTTATGTATAAATACATACAGGAACATACGCCGTCAAAAACTATGTAGACCTCGTCCTTCGCTTCTTCTTCCGTTACCTCAAACTCTCTTTTGTAAAGTCCCACCGGGTTGTCGTCGGGAACAAAGGGAGGATCCACCGGGAAGGGATAGTTATAGTTTGTGTACTGATGATTATCGTATCCTTCTGTCTGCCAGCAGGAGGGAACCTTTATCTTGTCCCAGGATGCGGGATCAAATGTAAATTCACGTTCGTTCTTGAAATAGCAAAAGTCCCACTTGCCGTTAAGAAGCTCATAATATGGGGAATTTTCCTTTTTTCCTGAAAGAGCATTTTCTATTGAATCATAGGGGATGTAGTAAGAACGTGCCTTTTCTCTGTTTTCCCCTAAAAAGTTGTAGCTTTCATACTGTCTCATTACACCGTCTCCTTTACTTGATATAGAAGCTGTATTCAATTTCCTTATCCATTATTCTGTTCCACGCCCTGAGCATCGGGCCGCAGCTTGCAGAGCCGATTCCCGTAACGCGGTAGTCGATTCTTATGTTTGTCATTCCGTTTTTCTTTATCTCGTCGGTATGACGGGCATAAGCAAGCGTTTCTGTATCGTAGGATGAAACATTGATTTCAAAGAAGTTATCCGTCATAAAGGTAAGACCTGAATCAAGCTTCAGCATCTTAGTTCTGTAGTGGTTTCCGTGCTCCTGAGGAACGGGATAGTTTACATATTCAGCATCCGCAGTTGAGCGGTAGAGTCCTACGGGTGCGTGAAGATGCATATCGCAGTAGTTCTCATAGGAACCCATACCGAAATAAGTAAAGCCAAGGTTTGAAACAGGACTCTTTATTTCATAACCGAATCTCGGAAGGAAGGTGGTGTATTCCGGCTTTACCTTTGCCTTTGTGGTAAGCTTAACCATTCCGTTTTTGAAAAATTCGTAAATTGCCGTATATCTTATGTAGGGCGTTCTTGCTACGCCTGCAAGCGATGCATCAACGATAATTTTGTTTTCCTCAATTTTCGTCTCATAAACCTTTAAGAAGGTTTTGTTCATATTTTCAGAATGGGTATTGTCGTTTTCAAGCTCCCAGGATTTTTTGAAATGTCTTTCGTTATCCGTTGCCGCCTTGAATGCAGATAAACGGAAGATATCGGAAAGCTGTTCCATTCCGTTTTTAATCATTGATGAAAATGTTCCGTAGTGTCTGTCGAACACATATGTAAAGCCGTCACCCTCAATATAAACTTTATCGCCTTCACATATAAAGTCCGTAAACTTTGCGCCGGGACGGATTTTCTTAGCCTTGCACTCTTCTATTTCAAACTGCTTCATCGCACGTATGTCTCCGTCCTTTTCCAACGTAAATGTCACATACGCTCCGAGGCTGCAGCTTTCGGGAAACTTGAAAGGAAGGGTAAATTCCGTTTTTTCGTGGGGTTTACAAGATAACTTAAGTTCCCTCCTCTCTTCCACAACACCATCCACCATAAGCTCGATGACAGCAGTAAATTCAGAAAGATTTGTGTGGCTGTAGCGGTTTTCAACGGTAATTTTATTTCCGTTACGCTCCGCCTTCATATACTGATAGGAGAATTTGACGTTGCGGCTTCCCGCCTTAAAGCTTCTGTCGGAGAAAACAAGGCCGTCAACACAGAAGTTTCCGTCATTAATGGTTTCGCCGAAGTCGCCGCCGTAGCGGGCAACGCCATTATGATCCTTAACGGTGTGGTCTGCCCACTCCCATATGCATCCGCCGAGGCAGTGCTTGTATTCGTAAAACTTTTCAACATATAAATCTATTTCGCCGGGGCTGTTACCCATAGCGTGACCGTATTCGATTACAAAGTAAGGACGGCGGTCATCTGTTGCCATAATTTCGTCGATGTCCTCTAATCTCGGATACATTCTGCATCGGATATCGGTGTCACAGTTATAGTCAACCACCCTTGCCCGCTCGTAAAATACTATTCTCGTTTTATCTCTCTTGTGACCGTAGCTGAGCATAGCATCAAAGTTGGGGCCGTAGTTACTCTCGTTACCCATTGACCACATAATTACAGAGGCGTGGTTTTTGTCTCGTTCAATGAGTCGTTCAATTCGCTCAACAAACATGGGTTCCCAATCCTTTTTATTGCAGGGCCAGGCAGGATCATTATCAAATCCTGCACCGCTTCCACCGATGTTTCTTGTGTTAAAGCCGTGGGTTTCTACATCCGCCTCGTCCACAACGTAAAACCCGATTTCATCTGTCATATTAAGAAATTCCGGTGTAGGAGGATAATGACTTGTTCTTATGCAGTTGATGTTCAAGTCCTTCATTTTAAGAAGCTCTGCGCGAAGGAAATCCTCGGACACATAATATCCCGTTTCGGGATGGGTATCGTGATGGTTTATACCCATCATCTTTACCATACTTCCGTTTATTAAAAGCTCCCCGTCTTTGTTGATTTCAATTTCTCGCATACCAACACGGAATGGAATGTATTCATTTCCATTCTTTACAACTACGGTATAAAGATAGGGCTTTTCCGCACTCCAGAGAATGGGCTTTTCTACCTTTTTACCAAGGCTTTTACCTTCTGCATCAAATATTTCAAATTCAGAATGACTTATCTTAATCTCCTTAGTGTCCGCTGTTATCTCGACGTCCTTAATATGTCCCTTTTCTCTTGATAAAAGATAAACATCGCGGAAAATGCCGTTCATTCTGAAGCAGTCCTGATCCTCTAAATAGCTTCCGACACACCATTTTAATACCTTTGCAGTGACGGTATTCGTGCCCTTTTTTACGAATTTTGTTATATTGAATTCCGATTGCATTCTTGAAACCTGAGTGTAACCTACATATTTTCCGTTTACATAAAGATACATAAAGGTGGCAACACCTTCAAATACGATGTATGTTTCCTTGCCTGCCCAGATGTCATCAATTTCAAAGGTTCTTCTGTATACTCCCATGGGGTTATCGTCAGGAACATATGGCGGATCCACCGGGAAAGGATAGTTAAGGTTTGTATACTGATGACGGTCATATCCCTGCATCTGCCAGCAGGAGGGCACGGGAGTTTTGTCCCACTCGGTTATTTCGGAAGGTTCATCAATGTCACGCTCAAAATAACGAAAGTCCCACATACCGTTTAAAAGCTTGTAATATGCTGACTCTTCCTTCTTTCCCGCAAGGGCTTTTTCCATACTTTCATAAGGAATATAATAGCTTCTTGCTTTTTCTCTGTTTTCCGATGTTTTTTTGATATTCTCATATGTTCTTATAGCCAAAATCCGTCACTCCTTAATGTATAACTATACTTATTTCCATTATAAACCAAACACCTGATTTATGCAATAGGATTATGTTGCGATTTCTTGCACAAAATTGCTATTTTTTATTTTTTCACTCTGTGATATTAGTTTACCACAAAGGAAGAAAAAAAGCAACCGTCAGGTTGCTTTTTCCATAACTTTTATTAAATTAAATACCTGAACCGCCGTTGCCTTAAGGTTTTTATAGGCAGTTTCTTTATTCATAGCATCGGCAAGAGTACAGGGAGCTTTAACTATCGGGAAAAAGGCGTCAATTCCGTGTTCGTTGCAAACTGCGGCATCATCTGTCACCGCTCCCGAAAAGGCAATGACCTTCTTTCCGTATTTCTTGGAAAGCTTTGATACGCCTATGGGTGCTTTACCCATGTAAGACTGACCGTCAAGCCTTCCCTCACCTGTTATCACAAAATCCGAATCCTTTATGTGTTCTTCGATTCCAGTTTCCGCCATTACAAGTTCAATTCCCGACTTGAGTGTTCCCCCAAGGTATGCCATGAAAGCAAAGCCCATTCCGCCTGCTGCACCGCTTCCGGGAAAATTACAGTCAGATTGGGGATTAACATTCTTTGTTAAAACGGCATAGTTTAAAAGCCATGCGTCCATATCCTTAATCATATCTTCCGTTGCACCCTTCTGGGGGCCGTAGATGAAGCTACAGCCGTTATCCCCGCAAAGGGGATTTTTCACGTCACAGGCAATGTAAAATTCACATTCCGAAAGACGGGAATCCTTCCCCTCATCCGATATGCTGCATATTTTCTCAAGTCCCTTTGCTCCAAAGGGCACATCTTTTCCTTCTTCATCAGTAAATTTAAAACCGAGAGCCTGAAGCATTCCGACGCCGCCATCGTTTGTGGCACTTCCGCCGATTCCGATTAAGAACTTTCTCATTCCTTTATCCAATGCATCTTTTACCATTTCCCCTACGCCATAGGTCGTAGTATTAAGAGGATTTTTATCGCATTCGGAAATAAGGGTAATTCCCGCTGCGGCAGACATTTCCATAACCGCAAGATTACGCTCCTTAATTATGCCGTAGCGTGCCTTGATCATTTCTCCTATGGGGTTATGCACGAAGGCAGATACATATTCTCCTCCTGCAGATTCGATTACGGCATCCACCGTACCTTCCCCTCCGTCGGCCAGCGGGCTTATGATAACATTCGCATCCGGGTAAACCTCTTTTATACCTTCCTTTGCAGCATTTCCCGCCTCAAAGGTTGAAAGGCTTCCCTTAAAGGAATCTATGGCAATTGTAACTTTCATATTATTTCTCACACCTTTATAATTGCAAATTATTTTTTAATATATACTGTAAGCGGTGAGGTAAACGAATACTTATTTCCTTCTATCCTGCAGTTTCCCTCTTGCTGTGCCGCTCTTATTTCAGCAGATACACCTTGTGTCTTCGCCATATATAAAACAGCATTGATGATAAGTGCAACTATAGGAATAAATCCAACTGCAGATAGAGCAAAGCTGTCAAAATATCTGTTTATGAAGTAAAAGACACCGGCAATAATAATATAAGCCAATACGCCATATGTCGAATATGGCTTCCATACTATTACAATTTCTCCATTTTCCTTTTCTTCTCTTGAATAAAAAATATTTTCCTGCATATTCATATTATTTCTCCTTTTTGGCTAGTGTGTTTTCCTGGTTTTTGTAGATAACGAATTTGCTGAATAAAAATTCCAGTACGAAATTGGAAAGCATAGTAACAATAAGTATTATATACTCATTTATATCTGCATTATCCGCAAGATGCCCAAGATAGGTGGAAAGGGGCGTAAATACCGCATAAAATCCAAAAAGCTTTGCCATAGCTATGGGCACATTTGCGGCAGACTTAAAGGTATATCTTCTGTTGAAGGTGAAATTCCATACTATCGAAAGTATCAGTGATACAAGATACGCCGGCCAGTACGGAATGGTAAGTAGTTCATTCATCAAGGTAAACGATGCCACCTGGATAACCCCTGCTGAAATTGAAAACAGCGTAAACTTTATCATTTGCATAATATTTGATTTTTCCATTTTCTCACCTCTCAAATTATTGCGGCAACACTCTGTAAGGACGCATTCTCTGTGATGCGATCAGCGGTGTAAATCCCTCAGCATATTTAACTCCGCACTGAGTTCCCCTTAAGGCGGCAAGCTTTCTTTGCTCTTCCACCACATCAATTCCGTCGTGGTCTTTTAGCCAGGTAGCCTGACTTTCGTGACACGAGAGCATCTTTTCCTTTAATTCCATTTCATCTGTTATATCCACATATTCCGTTGGAATAAAGTTCATACCGGAGTCTGTATCAGAATAGTAAATGGGCGTAACTTCCGTTGCTTCGCCAAGGTGCGGCATAAAGTGCGGACAGGATGCATCAAAGGATGCCTTAAACACTAATTTGGATGTTTCCACGTGGTCGGAGCAATAGTCATTTGGCGAATGAGTAATAATCACGTCAGGCTTTGCATAGCGGATAATTGCAATCATTTTACTTAACTGCTCTTCGCTTCCGCTGTTTACCGTAAGGTCACCGATGTCCGCCGAAATGAGGCGAAATCCTGCCATATCGCAGGACTTTTTTGCTTCCTTTGCTCTTATCTCCCGAAGCTCCTCGGGCATAATTTCCACATGTCCCATATTTCCGTTAGCAACATGGCACACGAAAACCTCATTTCCCTGTTTTTTATATTTAATAAGTGTCCCTCCGCAGCAAAGCTCCATATCGTCGGGATGACACATAACCGCCAGTATCCTCATCAGAATCTTCCTTTCCATAATCACATTACAAGCACATTATACCATATACTTGAAAAGATAACAACTCAAACCTAAAGAAAATTTCAAAAAGTTAACCCCGTTATTTACAACTTGCTTTTTTTATGATAAAATAGTCTAAAGAAATTACGAGGATGTGAAAAAATGCAGGAAAACATAAAGAAGCCAAGACGGCACGAAATATCTTTGCTTAATGTACTTTTTTGCCTGATGGTAATATTTATTCATATTATTTCTCATGCAGTTTCATCACTTACCCCCGGAAGCTTAAGCTATAATATAGCCATGTTTCCATGGCGAAGCTGTAGTTTTGTTGTACAGGGATTTGTAATGCTTGCAGGAATAAAACTTTTTTTAACAAAAAAGGATTCTCTTTCCTATTCAAGCTGGCTGATACTCAGATTTAAAAGCATTATTGTCCCATACATCTTTTGCTATATAGCATATTACATATTTTATATGGTCGTATATGATTATCCTCTTGATGCAGCTTTTATCCTTAAGCATTTTTTCACAGGAAATCTTGTATGTCATATGTATTTCATACCCATACTTGTTCAGTTCGACCTTTTAATGCCGCTGTGGAAAAAAATTGTAAACAAATGTTCTCCCATTATCGTAATACCGTTTTGCATTTTACTTTCGCAGCTTTTTGAAATCGCTCTCCCCTCCATGCTTAAAATACACTTTCCTGAGTATACGTTTATTTTTAACGACAGATTATTTACAACATACCTTTCATTTTACATTATAGGATGTTACATCGGAAAAGATTATGAAAGCTTTTTAGCAATGCTTAAAAGCAACTTCAAAACCATATTTACATGTTTTGCTATTACTCTACCTATCTTTTTATGTTATACATATGTGGCATACAACAATATTGCCCCGGTCACCTTTACCAACCATCTTCATACGCTTTATGTATATTGTGCAATATTCCTTATCTACTGCATTTCCGTAAAAATTGCACCTTGTATTATGGATAGAGTAAAGCTTCTCAGAAAAATAGATATTGCAAGCTACGACATCTATTTATGGCACATGCTGTTTTTGTATTTAACAAATCTCTTTCTTGAAAAGTTTGGTATTATATCTCAGCTTTACTCTTTTGCAATAAGAACAATAATTGTATATCCGGTTACAATAGCACTAAGCATCCTATTAAGCTATTTAAGAAAAAAACTCAACAAGAAATCCGCATAATAAAAAGACAATCTCTTAAAAGAGATTGTCTTTTTATTTACACTAATGTCTTATTTGATTTTTTCTGCATCATCTGCATTGCCGCCACAGAACCTACCAAAGCTACACCGATGCCGTCTGTCACTGCACCGGGATAGATAAGCAAAAGTCCGCCGACAAGGTTTAATATCCTCTGATACCAATGCATATTAGTAAGCATAAAACCTTCAAGTGACGAAGATACCGCATAGATACCGACAAGGGATGTGATGCAGATAAGCACTACCTCAAAGGCTGTGGTATCAATAAAGAGCATTGCGGGATTTAAGGCAAATACATAAGGTACAATAAATGCACCGATTGCAAGCTTCGTTGCCGTAAATGCCGTTTTCATAGGATTAGCCTGAGCTATTGCAGCTCCTGCATATGCCGCCAGAGCAACGGGCGGTGTAAGGTCAGCAACGATACCAAAGTAGAACACGAAGAAGTGTGCCGCTATATCGGGAACGCCCATACGAACAAGGATGGGTGCACAGGTTGCCGCCATAATACAGTAGTTTGCAGTTGTGGGAACGCCCATACCAAGCACTATACAGCAAAGCATAGTTAAGAAGAGGGCAATAATTACCTGATTTCCCGCAAGGGCAACGATACCGTTAATCATAATGTTTGCAAGACCTGTCATTGTGATGGTACCTGCAATGATGCCTGCAACACCACAGGCCGCGGCAACAGCAATCATTCCCTGGCCTCCGGCGGCCAATGCCTCGAAAAGCCTCTTAGGTGTAATTCTGTTTTCTTTATTGAATAAGCTTACTACTATTGCTACAACAATTGCAATTGCCGCCGCATACTGGATGGATCGCTGGCTGGTACCAACAAGATATACCAGTACAATAAGAGGCAAAAGAAGATATGTCTTCTTAAGAAGAGGTAAGAATTTCGGCAACTCCTCACGGCTCAAGCCTTTGAGTCCTTCCTTTTTAGCCTCTAAATGAACCGAAATAAATACTCCGGCAAAATATAAAACTGCAGGAAGTATTGCTCTTACAACTATGTTACTGTAGGAAACGCCTAAGTAGTCCGCCATTAAGAATGCCGCCGCACCCATGATGGGAGGCATTATCTGACCACCGGTTGAAGCAGAAGCTTCCGCCGCCGCTGCAAACTCAGGCTTATATCCGGTTTTTTTCATAAGAGGAATTGTAACAGAACCGGAACCAACGGTATTGGCAACAGAAGAACCTGATACCATACCTTCCATGGCACTTGCCACAACCGCAACCTTGGCAGGGCCACCTGAGAAACCACCAACTACCGAATTTGAAATCTTAATAAAGAAATCCGCAATTCCGGTACGCTCCAGAAAGGCACCGAAAATAATGAATACAACGATGAACTTTGAGCATACGTTGATTGGAGTTGAAAGAATACCCTCTTTTCCGTAGAAAAGGTAGTGCACGGTATAATTAAGCTTTCCTGCAAAGGAAGGATTGGATAATCCAAAGAAAAGTGCATATACAATAAAGCAACCTGCCACTATGATTATAGGCAGACCAACGCTTCGTCTGCAAACTTCACCAAGGGAAATGATTCCAACCAGGCCTATTAAAATCTGATACCACTGGAAGTTGCTTCCCTGCTGAATTATTGTATAAGCGTTTGCAGTAAAATATAAAAATGCCGCTGTTCCCGATATCATAAGCACTATATCATACCACGGTATATAGTTTACCTTCTGTATACCCTTTTTCGCAGGGTATACAAGATATCCCAGAAACAGAATAAATGCCACAAAGGATGTAAGACGAATCTCTTCAAGCCATGTGGCAAAAAGGGTTACATATATGCAAAATAGCGAAAAAATTGCAAGAATTGCATTTACAAAGATTTTAGGGACGCCTTCCCAGATTCTTACGTTTGACTCACGGTCAAACTTTTTCATCACCGCATCCAAGTCCATAGGACCATTCTCTGTCGGTGCTTTCTTTTTGAAAAACATTTTAAAACCTCCCGGGATGTATCTTGAGCAAATAAATTACGTCTTGACAAACGGCTGCGACATCCCCGTCGCAGCCGTTTATATATTTTTTCAGGGTTTATTCTGTAACAACTTCGATTCCGTTTTCAGCAAAATACTTTGCAGCACCTGCGTGGAAGGGAACTGTCATACCGCTTGTTGCATTTTCAAGGCTTAATTCTGCTCCCTTTGCATTTTCTGCGGTGATTGCTTCAATATTATTGAAAATTGCAGCTGTAAGGTTATATACATCCTCTTCTGTTGCACTTGCACTTACTATAAGAGTTGCCTTAACTGTTACTGTTGTAACGTCAGCATCCTGACCTTCGTATGTACCTGCGGGGATTGTGTAGGTTGTGTAGAAGGGGCAGGAAGCCATGAGAGCTTCTGCAATTTCACCGTCGATGGGAACAAGGTAAGCATCATTTGTTGTGCAAAGCTCGGTGATTGCGGGAGTGGGTGCACCTGCAACGATGAACGCCGCATCAATCTTACCGTCCTTTAATGCATCAGCACTGTCAGCGAAAGACTGGTACTGAGCATTGATGTCAGCTTCTGTAAGTCCTGCTGCTGTAAGTACGTCGATTGCATTGAAGTATACACCGGAACCGGGAGCACCGATGGAAACAGACTTACCTGCAAGATCAGCTACGCTCTTGATTTCGGGATCCATTGTTACAAGCTGAACAGATTCTGCATAGAGACCTGCAACTGTACGGAAAGAATCAATCTTGCCTTCTGTCTCAAAGGAACGTGTTCCTTCCCATGCATAGGACATAACGTCTGACTGAACTGTACCGAGCTGATAGTTTCCTGCTGCGATACCCTGAATGTTAGCCTTGGAACCGTCTGTGGAAACAACTGTTACGCCGATCCCTGCATTGTTGGTGATATACTGACCGAGTACGCCGCCGTAACCGTAATATGTACCGGATGTACCGCCTGTACCCATTGTCATTTTTGTTCCATTTGTGCCGCAAGCTGCAAGAGCAAGAACCATTGCAACAGCCATAATGATTGCCATTAACTTTTTCATTTATTATCATCCTTTCAAATTAGATGCTCCTATTTTATCATAAATATGCCCCTCTGTCAAATTTAAGACCTCTTTTTTGCTATCTTTAAATATTATCAATATCATAACTTTTATTTATAGGTACATTTAGGACCATTAAAAACTTTAATGTGTTAAAAAAATAACAGAAGCAAGCAGCTTCTGTTATTTTAATCTTAAAGCGATTTTATTAAAGCCTTTCCTTCATCGATTATATGCTCTGCAACGCCTGCACGGAAACGTGAGCTTCTTGCCTCATAGCCGCCCTCTTCATAGGAATCCTTCATCGGGAAATATCCTTCATAGCCGTTGGCAAGACCTATCGGAATAACCATACCAAAGCCTTCTGTATCTTTAAGGGCAAGACCGATATTCGTAAAGCCTTCACCAGGGATTGTAACAAAGGCAACCTTTCCCAAGGACACCGCATTTATGTTCATCGGGAAGCTTTCGGGGCCGTGCTCTAATGCCACCATTCTTGCCGCCTCGGCAACAACGGTTGTAAGCATCATACCGGTATAGGGAATTTCATCATCCTTACCTGCCTTATGAAGCTCGTTTATTCTGTGAGCCTCCGCCATATCAGAAGGCTTTGGCATATTGGATGCAACAAGCATAACCTTTGCCTTTGCACTGATTTTTTCCACATCCACATAGTTTACTTTGGCAAAGCACTGAAGCACACCGCCGGTTACCACATTTGCCATATGCTGTGCGTGGCTATAGCCGCGGGCAACATCGTCAAAGTCATTAAACATTCCGTTAAAGTCGCCGCCCTTTGGGTTTACATTAACGTGGTTTACATCGCCCTCTGCCCCATTTACCACAATGCATAAGGAGTTATCAATAACCTTTTCAACGCATCTTCTTGTAAGGCCGGGCCAGTCAGAAGATATTTTGCTTCCGCCAACAACATCGGGATGAGTGGTGAAGTTTGTAAAGATTAAGGTTTTGCCGTCTGTTCGGTCAAATCTCAAAACGCTTACACGCTCATCAACCTCGCCAAGGGGACGTACAATGTCGGGATTATTTACACCGGGATTGGTCTTTATGCTTCCGTCCTTCATAACGTAGCGTCTGCCGAAGGATATGTTTTTAGCTTCGCCTACCCCGTAGCCCATTTTTGCATCGGTAAGGTCAGAAACGGCAAGAAGTGACACTTCTTTAATTCTTACCTTAAGGAAAGCCATATACTTTTCTGTTTTCTCACACTTATCAACATCTTTGGTAGATGGGCCTGTGTGAGTATGGGTTGAGCATATTATAATGTTTTCAAAAGGAACGCCTGTTTCTTCTGAAATTGCCACCCTGTAATCGTCAAGTAATTCCATTCTAAGCCCGCAGTTGTCAACTGCGATAATCAAAACCGTTTCCTTGCCGTCGGAAAGCG
>JAFXHP010000101.1 GCA_017536285.1 Clostridia bacterium | reverse complement strand
ACCTCGTCTTCCCAGTCTTTTCTGCCGTTGGGAACAATGATATCGTCAAAGTTTCTGAAGAAGGAATTTTTAACCGTCATATTTTTGCAGTTTATAAAGTCAATTCCGTCTGCATTGTAGCGCCACATTCCGATGTGCCGTATATCGTTTATTTCAATATTTTCGCAGTGGTAAAAGGTCTGTGTCCAGCAGGCAGAATCCATAAAGGTGATTCCGTCAATTAAGATATTTTTACTTTCGTAAATTCTCATTGCGCCGATTGCAAAGTTTCCCTCATCATCAGGAACAGATTCGGTTTTTGCCGTTCTTTTTTCCCAGGAACCGTCAATTATGCCGTGTCCCACAAAGGCGATGTTTTCTGCATTTCTTGCAATAAAGTTTCCGTAAAGGCGTGCGCCCTTATCCACATATACCACGGTGTAGGATGTTATTTCCGTCGTTCCGACACGGTGCTCGCCCTCGCCGTAATATAAAAGATTTTTCGCATTTTTATATTTTGAATAGTCCTTTTCTGGGACAATGAAAATATGAAGTGCGTTATGAAAATCGTCACATTCAAGGCTGTAGTGTCCCACGGGGAATGTGGCCTTTATTGTTTTTCCCGATATTTCGGGAGTGATATTTTTTGAAAGAGGGCGAAAAAGTGCCTCTTTAAAAGGCAAAGAAGGTGTGATTTCAAGTGTTACCTCATCCTTTGCTTCAAGCAGAATAAAGCCCGCTTCCTCCGTCTGATCAATGGGCCGCTGATGCCCAGGCCACACGGTGTTAAAGGGGATTTTTGATACCCTGCAAAAGTATACAGGAATATCCTTTTCGCCTGACTTTACCTTATATAAATCGGTAAACACACTATCACACCTTTTCATATTAATTTTTAAGTTAGATCCATTCAAGCCCGGCAACCGATACACACCCGCTGTTTGGTATTGGCTTATTTTTCCATCCGCAGGTTGTTATGTAATACTTTCCGTTATCACAGATAATTTCTGGAGCATGTGCCGTAAGCTTAGTGACAGGAATCGTGCCGCCTTTGCCTCCGTTGTATTCGCCGAAAAATTCAGGATTTTCCGATGCGAAAACCAATGTATCTGAATATGTGGCATCCGAGCAATCGGTATAAGTTATAAATAAATAGTAAAGCCCGTCCTTTTTTACCACAAAAGGTGATTCAAAAGCACCCCAAGCCACTTTAAGCGGTGCATCGTCACCCGAGGTTAATGCGAAGCCTGAAAACTCCCAGTTAATCAGGTCTTCCGACGAAAAGCAGCTTACAGCACCCTTTTTATCCTTTATCCCGACAACATACATAAGATATTTATTTTCAGAAATTTTAATTACAAAATGGTCACGGTGTGCTCCCATCAAAGGTTCGTTGTCAAGATTAACCTTTGTTCCGAACCACTCTGTCATATCAAAGGATACAGCCAAGGATGTGGGAGACGGCCCGTAAAACATATAATATATTCCGTCCTTTTCTATGACGGAAGGAGCCCAGGCAAGGGTTCCTCTGTCAATTGAGCGTCCTACCTCCCGAAGCTCGCCTTCAAGGCTTTCACCTTTTCCGTGAGCAAAATAGCGTTCCGATGCCGGCGTTCCTTCAAAGCTTGTAATTCCGTATATATGCCACAGCCCGTCGCTGCCCTTTACTATGGAATGGTCATTCACATAGTTTCCGTGTACTTCTGGCTTGAATAAAACTCTCCATTCACCTGTTATGCAAGGTATTTTCATAATGCAAGTCCCCTTTCTTTTTTTAGTTTATCATACCGCACATCAAAAAGCAAGGTTATTGCTCATAAACATAATGCCATATCCCGGATTTTCAGTCAACGGCAAATTGTTGTCAATGACTTGTAAAATGTTTTGTCACTTTGAAAGCACACGCCGAAATCGTAATTTACCTTTACGCTGTTTCCCGTCTTTGCAGATTCAATTACCGCAGAGCAAACGGCAACGGTTTTTGCACCTTCAAGACCTGTCATAGCAAGGCTCTTTCCGCAGATAACCGCATCACGGAATGCCTTATGCTCGCCGGGCAGATTGTGATTGTTGATTTCCACCTTTATCCTGTGTGCCATTGTTCTCTCGCTTCCATTTCCGTAAATGATGCCGCCAGCAAAGGGCGCTCCCTCTGCTGATTTTTCAAGATAAAGGCTCATTTCGGGGGATGTGTTATCAAAAATAAGTGTACCCTTTGTTCCGTAAAGGCAGGTTCTCATTGTATAGTCGCGCTTACATCCGATGGATGTGAATATTTTTCCGATT
>JAFXHP010000100.1 GCA_017536285.1 Clostridia bacterium | reverse complement strand
GGAAATTGTGCAAAGGTTTGCCCCTACGGTGCAATTTCCTATGAAGTAAAGCTTGTAAATGACCACGGAATTAAGGAAGAAAGACGCGTTGCGGTTGTAAACAACGCTCTTTGTCAGGGCTGCGGTGCCTGCACCGTAACATGCCCCTCAGGTTCAATGGATCTTCAGGGCTTTTCCAACAGACAGATTATAGCGGAGGTGGATGCAATATGCCGTTAACAAACGAAGAATTCAAGCCGAAGATTGTGGCATTTTGCTGCAACTGGTGCTCCTATGCCGGTGCCGACCTTGCGGGAAGCAGCCGTCTTTCCTACAGTGCCGATGTTAAAATTATAAGAGTGCCCTGCTCCTGCCGTGTAAATCCTATGTTTATTCTGCGTGCCTTTGAAAAGGGCGCAGACGGGGTTATAATCTGCGGATGTCACCCCGGAGACTGCCACTATTCAACGGGTAACTACTACGCAAGACGTCGTATGACGCTGTTATTTTCAATGCTTGACTTTATCGGTGTTGAGCGCGGCAGAACAAGAGTTGAATGGGTATCTGCGGCAGAGGGTGTTAAATTTTCACAGACAATGACAGAATTTGTCGATAAGATAAAATCCCTCGGTAAAAACGTAAGATTGGAGGACTTAAGATGCAAAGACTGATTGAAAGAGCAAAAGAACTTCTTAATAGCGGCGAAGTTAAAAGAGTCCTCGGCTGGAAAAAAGGGGATATGGGATATAACCACGAGCCTTATTTCTTTAACAGCGCAGAAGAACTTCAGGACTTTGTCTATGACGGATTTTCAGGCGCAAATTTAAGTAAATTTATGATAGAAGCTTCTAAGCTTGAAGGAAAAACACTTGTATTCTTAAAGCCCTGCGACACCTACAGCTTTAACCAGCTCTTAAAGGAAAACAGAGTAAAAAGAGAAGCTGCCTATATAATAGGCGTTGGCTGCAAGGGAAAGCTTGATATTGAAAAAATCAAGGCAAAGGGCGTAAAGGGAATCCTTGAAATTGATGGAGCGGAAGAGTTTTCGGAAAACGAAACGCTTAAGGTTAAAACCCTTTACGGCGAAGATGAAGTTTCCTACAAGGAAGCACTTCTTGGCAGATGCCATATGTGCAAGGGAAAAGAACACAGAATTTACGACGAGGTAATAGGGGATAGCATAGATACCGCCGACGAAGAAAGATTTTCCGAGGTTGAAAAAATCGAAGCTATGACACCCGAAGAAAGATTTTCCTTCTTCAAGGCGGAGCTTTCAAAGTGTATCCGTTGCAACGCCTGCAGAAACGTATGCCCCGCATGCTCCTGCAGAAAGTGCGTGTTTGATTCTGCTAAGTTTGACTCAGAGCAGAAGGCAAACTCCGATTCCTTTGAAGAAAAGATGTTCCACATCATAAGAGCCTTCCACGTTGCGGGAAGATGCACAGACTGCGGAGAGTGCAGCCGTGTTTGCCCCGAGGGTATTCCGTTATATCTTTTCAACAAGAAGTTTATAAAAGATATTGACACATATTTTGGAAAGTATAATGCAGGTGAAAACATCGAGGATGAAGCACCCCTCACAAGCTTTACCTTTGATGATTTAGAGCCTGACGAAAGGAGATAAAAATGAAAAAGATTAAAAAAGAAAATCTTAATGCACTCTTTTCCTTTATCTCCGGAAAAAATGAACTCTACGTACCCGTAAAAATCGGAGCAGGTACAAACTTCGCTCTTTATGAGGAAGGAACAAAGGCTGATTTAGACACACTTAAAACCGTAAAATCCCCCAAGGACATTTTCTTCCCGCAGAGCGAAACCTTATACACCTGCACAAAAGAAGAAGGCAAAATGAAGATAACTGCAGAAGAGCTTAAGTCTCACGATTTTGTGGTTTTCGGAATGAGAGGATGCGACGTTGCAGGCTTGGAGGTTTTGGATAAAGTGTTTTTATCTGAACCCATCGACACATTCTATGCCGCAAGACGTGACCACGGCGTAATTGTAACAGCTGCCTGCTCTTTCCCCGAAGAGAGCTGTTTCTGCTCAGTTTTCGGTATTGATGCAGCTAATCCTTTGGGCGATGCTGTGTATTACATGGTTGGCGATGAATTAATCTTTGATGCTAAAACCGAAAAGGGTGAAAAGTTTTTAGAACTTATTAATGAGTTCTTGGAAGATGGCGGAGATAAGGAAGCGGAGGACGAAAAGGCAAGAATAAAGGAAATAATTAAAAAGCTTCCCTACAGTAATCTGTCACTTTCCGGCTGGAACGGCGATGCAACAGACGAAAAGTTCAATTCACCCTTATGGGAGGATTTATATAAGGGCTGTTTAGCCTGCGGAACCTGCACATTTTCCTGCCCCACCTGTCAGTGCTATGACATAAAGGACTATACCAAAGGAAATGGCGTTATGCGTTACCGCTGTTGGGACTCCTGTATGTATTCCGATTTCACAATGATGGCACACGGAAACAACAGAACAAGCCAGATGCAGCGCTTCCGTCAGAGATTTATGCACAAGCTGGTATATTTTCCTGCCAATAACGACGGAATGTATTCCTGCGTGGGCTGCGGCAGATGCGTTGACAAATGCCCCTCAGCCCTTAATATAGTAAAGGTCATAAAGGCCTTCGGAAAGGAAGGTAAGTAAAATGAGCGACTGCACATGTAAAAGTAAATACAGGGAAGATATACTTATACCGAAGGTTGGCATTATTACCGAAATAACAGAGCAGACTCCCGATGTTAAAACCTTCCGTGTAAATGCACCCGGTGGCGGAAAAATGTTCGAACATATGCAAGGGCAATGTGCAATGCTTTGTGCTCCCGGCGTAAGCGAGGGTATGTTTTCAATAACATCATCGCCCACCAATAAGGAATATCAGGAATTTAGCATTAAAAAGTGCGGCGTTTTAACCGACTATCTTCATAGCCTCTCAGTTGGCAGTGAAATAGCCATAAGAGGTCCCTACGGAAACCATTTCCCTGTGGAGGATAAGCTTAAGGGAAAGGACCTTCTCTTTATCGCAGGCGGTATCGGTCTTGCACCGCTTCGCTCTGTCATAAACTATGTTTTTGATAATCGTGACGATTACGGCAAGGTTGATATTCTATACGGTTCTCGTTCAAGTGCCGACCTTGTGGGCCTTTCCGAGATCGAAAACGTATGGAAGAATATGAAGGACACAAACGTGTACCTTACAATCGACCGCGAGGAAGAATCCTGGAATGGTCACGTCGGCTTCGTTCCTTCCTACCTTAAGGAAATAGGCTTCTCCAACGATAAAACCGCTTTGGTATGCGGCCCTCCCATAATGATTAAGTTTGTGCTTGAAGCATTGGGCGAGCTTGGCTTTTCCAAGGAGCAGGTTTACACTACCTTGGAGCTTCGTATGAAGTGCGGTATCGGCAAATGCGGAAGATGTAACATCGGTTCAAAATATGTATGCAAGGACGGCCCTGTATTTCGCTGTGACGAAGTAGACGAATTGCCGGACGAGTATTGAGAAAGGTAAGTGCGATATGGAAAATATGGTAAATGTATTCTTTTTTGGAAAGAAATATACTGTTCCCGCAGGGCTCACAATAATGAGTGCCATGGAATATGCGGGCTACAGCCTGGTAAGAGGTTGCGGCTGCCGTAACGGATTTTGCGGTGCCTGTGCAACCATCTACCGTATAAAAGGAGAGAGGGACTTAAAGGTTTGTCTTGCCTGCCAGACAACGGTTGAGGACAATATGTATGTGGCAACACTTCCTTTCTTCCCGCTTATAAAAGAGGTATATAACATAAACGAGGTTTCTCCCACAAGTCAGATTATGATGCAGCTTTATCCCGAAATTTACAGCTGTATCGGATGTAATGCCTGCACAAAGGCATGTACTCAGGACCTTAACGTAATGCAGTACATCGCATATGCTCAGAGAGGCGACTTTGAAAAGTGCGCCGAGGAATCCTTCGACTGCGTAATGTGCGGCGTTTGCTCATCCCGCTGTCCTGCAGGAATAAGCCATCCTCAGGTTGGTCTTCTTGCAAGACGTCTTACAGGTAAGTATCTTGCACCTTCTAGCGGACATTTGGAGGCAAGAGTTAAGGAAATCGAGGAAGGCACCTTTACGGAATTAATCGAAGACCTTATGCAAAAGCCCATTGAAGAGTTAAAAGAGCTTTACAATACAAGAGAAATTGAGAAATAAGAAAGGAGGAACTTTTATGTTTACAGAGGAAATGCTTGCTTCCGTTAAAAAAGTTGAAGCTACAAGAAAAGAAAGAATCGGCTTTGAGCCTAAGAGAATGACAGCAGAAGAAAAGGATGCATTACTTAAGAAGTTCCATCCTGACTATAAGGAAGAAGGCTTTAAAAACCTTACTGTCGGCCCCAACAAGGGTGACAAGGTGCCCGAGGAGCTTTGTGAGCTTCTTCAGGGCAGAAGCAGAACCCTTGATTTAGACATTGACCTTACAAAAATCGACTATGATGTTGACGTACTTGTAATAGGCGGTGGCGGTGCCGGCTCATCTGCGGCAATTGAAGCAAATGAAGCAGGTGCAAACGTAATGATTGTTACAAAGCTTCGTATCGGCGATGCCAACACAATGATGGCAGAGGGCGGTATCCAGGCGGCAGACAAGGAAAACGACTCTCCCGCACAGCACTATATCGACGCTCTTGGCGGCGGTCATTATGCAAACGTTCCCGAGCTTTTAAGAAAGCTTGTAACAGACGGCCCCGGTGCCATCAAGTGGCTTAACGACCTTGGCGTAATGTTTGATAAAGATAAGGACGGAACAATGATTACCACCCACGGCGGCGGTACATCAAGAAAGAGAATGCACGCCGCAAAGGACTATTCCGGTGCGGAAATTATGAGAACTCTCCGTGACGAGGTATTAAACCGCAAGATTCCCGTGGTTGATTTTACTGCGGCAATTGAACTTCTTACAGACGGTAAGGGAAGCGTAACAGGTGCAGTTCTTAAAAATATGGAAACAGGCGAAATCTTAATTGCAAGAGCTAAAACCGTAATCATCGCAACCGGCGGTGCGGGAAGACTTCACTATCAGGGCTTCCCCACATCAAACCACTACGGTGCAACAGCTGACGGACTCATTTTAGGATACCGTGCAGGAGCAAAGCTTTTATATGCCGATACCCTTCAGTATCATCCCACGGGCGTTGCATATCCCGACCAGATTTATGGCGCACTTGTAACAGAAAAGGTTCGTTCCATCGGTGCTATGCTTGTAAATGCCGAAGGTGTTGCATTCATGCATCCTTTGGAAACCCGTGACGTATCTGCGGCATCCATCATCCGCGAATGTACCGAAAGAAATTTAGGCGTAACAACACCCCACGGAAGTGCGGTATGGCTTGATACTCCCATGATTGAAGAAATCCACGGGGAGGGAACAATCGAAAAGAGAATTCCCGGAATGATGAGAATGTACGGAAAATACGGATGGGATATAAGAAAAATGCCCATGCTTGTTTTCCCCACACTCCACTATCAGAACGGCGGTCTTTTCATTAATCCCGACGGTATGACGGATGTTAAAAACCTCTTTGTTGCAGGCGAGGCTGTGGGCGGTATCCACGGAAGAAACCGTCTTATGGGTAACTCACTTCTTGACATCATCGTATTCGGCCGTCACGCAGGTAAAATGGCAGCAAAGTTAAGCAAAGAAACAGAGGCTGGAGAGCTTACTCTTTCTCACGTTGAAGCATTCGAGAAGGAAAGAAAGGAAGCGGGTATCGTAAACGACACCGCATCTCCGAGACTTCTTCCCGATTACACCAGAAAGTGAGGGTTTTTATGGAAACACTTATTACCTGGTTTACCGAATCTGTAATGGGAAATCCCCTTATGATTACATTTTTAATACTTTCCCTCGGCTATATTATCGGAAGTATAAAAATTGCAGGACTTGAGCTTGGAACGGCGGGAGTGCTTCTTGTTGCTCTTGTTTTCGGCCATTTCGGCTACAGCGTTCCTTCCGTTGTGGGAGATCTGGGGCTTATCGCCTTCGTTACGGCGGTTGGCTTTATCGCAGGCCCTAAATTTTTCAGAAACTTCAAAGTAAATGCAAAATCTTATATTTTACTTGGTGTTATCGTAATTGCCGCAGGTGCTCTTACAACAATAGGCATTATAAAAGTATTCAATATTCCGACGGATATTTCAGTTGGTATGATGGCAGGTGCTCTTACAAGCACCCCCGGTCTCGGTGCGGCAATTGAAGCAACCGGCTCCGACCTTGCATCCGTAGGCTACGGCATTGCTTATCCCTTCGGCGTTGTGGGCGTTGTGCTTTTCGTTCAGCTTGTCCCCAAAATCCTTAAAATTGATATTGACAAGGAAAAAGAAAAGTTTGAAGCTGCATCCGGCGTTGAGGTAAAGGAAGAAGGCAAAAGCTTATTCTGTATCGACAGCTTCGGCTTCGGTGCTTTCGCAGTTGCCATTGTACTTGGTATAATCCTTGCAAAAATCACAATCCCGCTTCCCGGAGGCACAAGCTTTGCTCTCGGCACATCCGGAGGACCTCTCATTGCAGGTCTTGTAATGGGACATTTCGGAAAAGTGGGAAAGGTTTCGTTAAAGGTTAAAAAGCCCGTACTTGAAGCTATGAGAGAATTCGGCCTTGCACTCTTCCTGATGGGTGCAGGTGTAAAGGGCGGCGCAGGCTTTGTGGAAACCCTTTCAAAGCACGGTGCTATGC
>JAFXHP010000099.1 GCA_017536285.1 Clostridia bacterium | reverse complement strand
GAGGAAATGATGAAATCCGGCCTTTGCGATTCAGTTTTAATCGCAATCCCCCACTATGACCATTCTCCCTATGCGATTATGGCGTTTAACTACGGCTTGAACGTACTTACAGAAAAGCCCGCAGGCGTTCACACCAAGCAGGTACTTGAAATGAACGAGGCTGCCAAAAAGAGCGGTAAGGTTTTCGGAATTATGTTCAACCAGAGAACCAACCCCATGTATCAGAAGCTTCGTGAAATGATAAAATCCGGTGAGCTCGGTCACATCAAGAGAATTTCCTGGATAGTTACCGACTGGTACCGTTCCAACGCATATCACAAGAGTGCAACCTGGCGTTCAACCTGGGACAAAGAAGGAGGCGGAACACTTGTTAATCAGAACCCCCATCAGCTTGACCTGTGGCAGTGGATGTTCGGTATGCCCGATACAGTTTATGCAGACTGCTCCTTCGGTAAGTATCACGATATTGATGTTGACGACGAGGTTACTGCATACCTTACATATAAAAATGGCACAACCGGTACATATATAACCTCCACAGCCGAGGCTCCCGGAACAAACCGTCTTGAAATTGCCTGCGACGCGGGTAAAATCGTTATCGAAAGCGGCAAAATGATATTTAAGAAATTAAAGCAGGCAGAACCCGAATTTGATAAGACAAACACCGTTCCCTTCGCCTGCCCCGAATACCAGGATGTTCTTATGGATGTTTCCGGAAGCGGACCTCAGCACGTCGGCATCTTAAACGACTATGCAGAAGCTGTTCTTAACGGCACGCCCTTACTTGCTCCCGGTGAAGAGGGCATAAACGGAGTTACCCTTGCAAGCGCAATGTATTTATCCACCTGGAGAGGCGTTGAGACCATTGACCTCAATAACTTCCCCCATCAGGAATTTTATGAGAGACTGATGGAAAAGGCAGCCAATGCCAAAGAAAAGAAAGGCGTTAAGAGCCAGACCGTTGACATTGACGGCACATATTGATGGGAGGAATTTAAATGGATAAAAGAATAGGCGCACAGCTATATACCTTAAGAGATTTCTGCAAGACTGCAGAAGACCTTGATTCCACCCTTGAAAGGGTAAGTGCAATTGGCTATAAAATCCTTCAGGTTTCGGGCGTCGGCCCCATTCCCGCTAAGGAAATAAGGGAAATTGCAGATAAATACAACCTTGAAATTAAGCTTACCCACAGAGGTTTTCCCGAATTCACCAAAAACATCGACGCTTTGGTTGAGTTTCATAAAACATTGGGTGCCGATTTTGCAGGCCTCGGTATGATTCCCACCGAATATCTTAAGTCCAGGGAAGCCTTAATGGAATTTATAAAGGTTATGAGCGATGCGGCAGTTGAGCTTTCCAGAAACGGCCTTGGATTATCCTATCACAACCACGCAGTAGAATTTGCAAAGCTTGACGGAGAATATGTTTTCGATACCTTGCTTAACAATACCCCCGAATGTCTTAAGTTTATGGTGGACGTTCATTGGGTTGCTGTAGGCGGTGTCGACCCCGCAAAATGGCTCCTTCACTGCAAGGACAGATTGAGCGGTGTTCACTTCAAGGACTATAAAATTCTTTCAGGCACAAACACTCCCAGATTTGCGGAGGTTATGGAAGGTAACTTAAACTGGGATGAAATTTTTGATGCCTGCGAAAAGGCAAACGCCCCCTATGCTTTTGTCGAGCAGGACGATTGCTACGGAGCTGACCCCTTCCTCTGCATGGAAACGAGCTATAAAAATCTTACAAAGAAGGGATTTAATTGATTAAAAATATCTGTATCGTCGGCTACGGCTGCATAGCACCCGTACATGCCGCGGCACTTTTAAAACTCCCCGAAGAAGTGAAAATTTACGCCATCTGCGATATTGTCAGGGAAAGAGCAGATAAGGGTGCAGAAAAATACGGTGCAAAGGCATATTACAGCATAGACGAGGCCCTTAAAGATGAGGCGATAGATGTTTTTCACATCTGCACGCCCCACTATCTTCACTTCCCTATGACAGAAAAGTGCCTTGCCAAGGGCAAAATGGTGGTTTCGGAAAAGCCCCTTGTTATGACAAAGGATGAGCTTTCAAAGGTTTCCGCCTTTAAGGACTCGGAGCTTTACTGCATTTTCCAGAACCGTACCAATAACTCCGTTCAAAAGCTTAAGGAAATAATCGATTCTGATAAAACCTTAGGCAAGCTTATGGGAATCCGTGCCATTATGACATGGAAGAGAACGGCCGCATATTACAGAAGCGGTCCCTGGAGAGGAAAAATTGCAACCGAGGGCGGTGGCGTACTTATAAATCAGTCCATCCACACCCTTGACTTAATGTGCTTATTCGGCGGAAAGGTAGTATCTGCCGAGGCGAAGATGTCAAACCACTCCTTAAAAGGAGAAATTGAGGTTGAGGACACGGTGGAGGCTTACGTAAAGTTTGAAAACGGTGCATCGGGCATATTCTATGCCACCAACGCAAATGCTTTTGACTCCCCCACCATACTTGACATTTCCTTTGAAAACGCCTCCTTCCGCTATATTGACGGAAGACTTTATAGGGGCGGAGAGCTTCTTGCCTCCGATACCGCAGATGCTCCCGGCAAGGCTTGCTGGGGAAGCGGCCACGAAAGAGAATTTTTCAACATATACAAAGGAAATTCTCCCCTTAAATACAAGGATGTTGAAAACACCTTAAAAACCGTTTTCGCCTTTTACGAAAGTGCGAAAAATGACGGAAAGGAGATTATTTTATGAAAATGACCATGCGCTGGTACGGCCACGACGATCCCGTTACGCTGTCCCACATCAGGCAGATTCCCAATGTTACGGGCATTGTTTCTGCAATTTACGATATTCCCGTTGGAGAGGTGTGGCCCTTAGACCGTATCTTAAAGCTTAAAGAGGATATTGAAAAGGAAGGTTTAGAGCTTTCCGTTATCGAAAGCGTTCCCGTTCACGAGGACATCAAGATGGGTACGGGCAAGCGTGACTACTACATAAAAAACTATGCAGAAACCTTAAGAAATTTAGGCGAGGCAGGAATTGACTGTGTATGCTACAACTTTATGCCCGTTTTCGACTGGACGAGAACCGAGCTTAAGCATTTGAATCCCGACGGTTCAAATTCCCTTTCCTATGTGCACGAAACCGCAATGGCCATGGACCCCCTAACGGGCGATTTATCCCTTCCCGGCTGGGACTCCTCCTACACCAAGGACGAGATGCAGTCACTCCTTCGCACCTATGCAAATATTTCCGAGGAGGATTTATGGGCAAATCTTAAGTATTTCTTAGACGGTGTTATGCCTGCGGCAGAGGAAGCGGGAGTAAATATGGCAATCCATCCCGATGATCCCCCCTTCCCCATTTTCGGACTTCCGAGGGTTATCACCAACAAGGAAAACTTAATCCGCTTCTTAAAGCTTTACGATAAGCCCTGCAACGGCCTTACCCTTTGCACAGGCTCACTTGGCGTACTTGAGTCCAACGACATAATTGATATGATTCACACCTTCCCCGACAGAATTCACTTTGCCCACATAAGAAACATCAAGAGAGAAAACGAGTGCGATTTCACCGAAACCGCCCACAAGACGGAGTGCGGCTCCCTTGACATTTACGGCATTGTAAGAGCATACTGTGAAGAAAAGTGGGACGGTTATGTAAGGCCCGACCACGGCAGAATGATATGGGGCGAGGAAGGCAGATTTGGCTACGGCTTATTTGACAGAGCCCTTGGTTCCACATACCTTTCCGGTTTATTTGAAGCCGTTGAAAAAACTTTATAAGAAGGAATGATATTATGACTAAATTACCTTTTGAAACAGACCTTTCATCATCTGTTGCGGTTATCACAGGCGGTGCAGGCGTTATCTGCTCATCCTTTGCAAAAACCGTGGCAAAGGCAGGAGCAAAGGTTGCCGTTCTTGACTTAAACGGTGATGCGGCAAAGGCACTTGCCGACGAGATAAATTCAGACGGCGGATGTGCAATAGGCTTATCTGCCAACGTGCTTGATAAAAATAGTCTTCTTGAAGCAAAGAAGGCTGTAAACGACGCCTTCGGCAAGGTTGACATTTTAATAAACGGTGCAGGCGGAAACAACCCCAGAGGTACAACCTCGGCAGAGTATTACGAAATGGGCGACGAGGACAAGGAAGACCTTGTTTCCTTCTTTGACTTAGACCCCACGGGAATCGAATTTGTGTTTAACTTAAACTTCTTAGGCACACTTCTTCCCACCCAGGTCTTTGCCAAGGATATGGTCGGAAACGAAAGAGCAACCATCGTAAACATTTCATCCATGAACGCTTTTACTCCCCTTACAAAAATCCCTGCGTATTCAGGTGCCAAGGCTGCGGTTTCAAACTTCACCCAGTGGCTCTCAGTACATTTTTCAAAGGTTGGCATAAGAGTAAATGCAATTGCACCGGGCTTTTTCCTAACCAATCAGAACAGAGGACTTCTCTTAAGGGAAGACGGAAGCTTAACGCCCCGTTCCGAAAAGATTTTATCCCAGACTCCCTTCGGAAGATTCGGCGATGTATCCGAGCTTTCGGGAACCTTATTATACCTTTTAACCTACGAAGCATCAAGCTTTGTATCGGGAATTGTAATTCCCGTTGACGGCGGCTTCTCCGCATACTCAGGTGTATAACAAAAAAGTGTAACGGCAAAGCCGTTACACTTTTTTATTTTATCAAACCTTTTTCAATTTTTAATGAAAGTATTTTTCTCACGCTTTCGTCTATTCGCTCTTCCGTGATTTCGCCCGAAGCAACTGCCGCGATTATGGCGTTATGGGCAACTGTCAGGTCCTTGGGCATTAAAATCATGTCACAGCCTGCCAGTATTGCCTTTACCGTTGCTTCCTCTGTTGTATATTGGTTTGCAATCGCACCCATGTTCATTGCATCCGTAATTACAATTCCCTTATAGCCAAGCTCGCCTTTGAGCATTCCTTCTACTACTTCGGAAGAAAGTGTGGCAGGCAGCTTATCCTTTGTGGCATTTACCATTGTAATATGTGCCACCATGATAAAGTCAACACCTGCTGAAATGCCCTTGGCAAACGGAATAAATTCAGCCTGCCTTAATTCCTCCAAAGTCCTTGTACTTGCGGCATAGCCTGAATGACTGTCGCTATATGTGCTTCCGTGTCCCGGGAAATGCTTAAGTGTTGCAGAAACCCCGTTTTCCTCCATTCCCTTTACTTCCTCAAAAACCATTGTGGCCACATTTTCAGGCTCTGTTCCGAAGGAACGGTTTCCTATTACGGAATTTCCCGAATTTACCAAAACATCCGCAACGGGAGCAAAATCCACATTAAATCCGAGATACGAAAGCTCGCTTCCCAATGTCTTTCCGACGTCATAAGCCTTTTCAGGATTTTTACTGTCCCCGATTTCCCGCATGGGAGGATGATAAGTAACCCCCATCGAAGGATTGCTTCCAAGTCTCGAAACTATTCCACCCTCCTCGTCAACACCCGTAAAAAGAGGAATTTTTGAATAACTTTGCGTATTTTCAATCATTTCCTTCGTTTGCGTTGCATTTTTCAGATTTGCGGAAAAGTAAATTATTCCGCCCACAGGCTTCTCTGAAAGAGCCTTCTTTGTAGCTTCTCCCGCCTGAATTACCGTTCCGACTCCGGTTATGGCTTCGGGAGTTACAAACATCAATTGATAAACTTTGTCAGAAAGCGTCATTTCTGCCATAAGCTGACAAACCTTATCCGGCTCTTTAACCTCACTCTCAATAGTCTCCTCATGTTCGCCACACCCCGGAATCGTGATGAGAAGAGCCATTATTGCAGCAATGATACGTTTCATATTATTCCTCCTTAAGAGAGTCAATCATTGAAATTACCTCGTCGGGATTTACCGATGAAAACAGAGCATTTCTTATTTTTGCCGCACCTCTGATGGTTTTTAAATACCATGCAAGGTGTTTTCTTGATTCCAAAATACCTCTTACCTCGCCTTTCTTTTCCATGGCAAGGAGCAAGTGGCGTTTGCAAATTTCTATCCTTTCACCTGCCGTTGCAACAGGCAAAAGATTACCGGTTGTAAAATAATGGTCGATTTCCCTGAATAAGAATGGGTTTCCGAGACAGCCTCTCCCAACCATAATTTCATCCACAAGAGTTTCTTTTATCATATTTTCTGCATCAAGGGCAGAAAATATATCTCCGTTTCCCACCACAGGAATTTTAACGCTTTCCTTCACACGCCTTATGGCGGAAAGATTTGCCTTTCCCGAATAAAGCTGTTCCTTGGTTCTTCCGTGAATATAAATTTTATCGGCACCGGCATTTTCCATTGCCTTTGCAAATTCAGGGGAGGTTTCACTCTCTATCCCCATGCGAAATTTAACGCTTACAGGAAGACTGACTTTCTTTTTTACCGCCGTTACGATTTCACCTGCAAGAGTGGGATTTTTCATTAAAGCACAACCGTCCCCGTTTCCTTCAATTTTAGGCATGGGACATCCCATATTTATATTTACTTCCGTGGCATAGGGTGTAACTTTATCTGCCGCTTCAGCCAAAATTTCCGGTTCGTGGCCAAATAGCTGTACTATCATTTTCCCTTCGTCTTCTCCGGGAAGAAGAGCAAGGGTTTTCCTGTCGTTATAGTGCATTGCCTTGGCACTTATCATTTCAGTAAAAGGAATCGCCTTTCCGAAAGACGATACTATCTTTCTGAAAACCTCATCGGCAACACCCGCCATGGGTGCAAGATATACCGGGTTATTATAAATCAAGTTTCATGTCTCCCTTTTTAATGAGTTTTATTTTTCTCATCACTTCCGAGAAGAAAAGAGATATAATTGCAGGCAAAATAAAGTGCATAAGGATAATAAGTGCAATTGCCACAAGGGGAGTAAACGCCGCATATCCCGAAGCATTTACTGCCGTCATTGCTGAAAATGACTGAATCGGGCCAACCAGTCCCGCTGTTCCCATTCCGGAACCCATGGGATTGGAAATCATGCCGATGGATGTTGAGATAGGTCCCAGGATAGCACTTGCAAGAATTACCGGAAGCCAAATAATCGGCTTTTTGACTATATTCGGCATCTGAAGCATGCTTGTACCAAGTCCCTGAGCAATGAGTCCTCCCATTTTATTTTCACGGTAACTTATAACCGCAAATCCTATCATGTTGGCACAGCAACCCACCGTTGCCGCACCTGCCGCAAGGCCGGATAATCCCATGGTTATGCCTATTGCCGCAGAGCTTATGGGAAGAGTTAAGAAGATACCCATAAGTACCGAAACTATGATACCGCCTGTGATGGGAAATTCTGCCACGTTAATGTTTACAAGGTTTCCGAGCCACAGCATAAAAGCTGAAATGGGAGGTCCGAGTATAATTCCCAGTGCAGAGCCCGAAAGAATTGAAACAAGCGGAGTTACTATTATATCCACCGGTGTTTTTCCTGACACCAGGCCACCAAGTTCAATTGCCACATATGCCGCAACAAAAGCTCCGAGCGGTTCTCCAACAGCACCAAGGTTTATCGCTCCGCCCGAATAGAATGTACCTTTAATAATTGCTCTTGCATAAGAGCCTACAAATCCGGCAACAGCAGCACCCACAACCAAAAGAGGTGCTTTTTTCTGCAGTTTTACTGCAACACCCACTCCGATACCTGCACCGGTAAGGATAGATGCAGCCTGCCCGATTACTATAAAATAATGTCCGATAACGCCGGGAATGTATGCACCGATCTGCTTTAAGATTGTTCCGATTATGAGTGTGGCAAAAAGTCCCAACGCCATTCCGGAAAGTCCGTCAATAAACAACCTTTTTAAAAATTTCATTATGTAAATCCTTTCTTTTTTCATCCTCTTTTTTAAGAGGGGTTATTTTTGTCTTAAAGAGTCCAATGAGTTTTTTCTTAAATTATATCCGAAATATGCCATAAATACAAGATTTTTTTAATTTTGCTGTCGCTTTTATCAAAATTTTTATAAAACTATTTAAAAAAGACTTGTATTTTTTAAAAAATATGATAGAATGTAATGAAATAAGGTCTTAGACCTTTGGAGGAGGTGTACTATAATGGCTTTCAAAATTACTGATGCTTGCATCGCTTGCGGTGCTTGTGCAGGACAGTGTCCCGTTGAGGCTATCACAGAAGGCGACGGTATCTATGTAATCGATCCCGAAACTTGTGCTGAATGTGGCGCTTGCGCAGAACAGTGCCCCGTAGAGGCTATCGTAGAAGAATAATTTTTTCTTAATAAAAAAGCACCGCCGTTCGGCGGTACTCCTTAGGGAGAAACCGGTTTTGGCTTGTTATTTTTCGCTGATAGTGCGCAAAAAAATGCAGATATACGTCAGTATACCTGCATTTTTTATGCTTCTCTGAGTCGAAAAAT
>JAFXHP010000098.1 GCA_017536285.1 Clostridia bacterium | reverse complement strand
TTCGCAAGTTATATTGCTATGCAGTTATATTCGACTTTCGTCGAGTGAGATTGTGCTCAGCACAGTTTATGGGCAAATATAATATCACTGAAACCAAAGGTTTCAATAATACTTTTGATTTATCGAAAATACCACTCCATTGAAAATGGAATAACACTCAAAATATTTCACTTAAAAAGCCGTAGGATAAACCTACGACTTTTTTAATTAAAGCATAAATTCGTATAAATCCTTTGTTATAACCATTTCGCTGTTGGGATGGCTCTGAAGGAAGGATGCAGGCATGGATTTTGATTCATCGGCAAGAGAAATTTTTCTTGCGATGCCCCACTGCCAGTCGCAGTAGAGGTAAACCTTTAACACTTTAGCCTTAAGAAGCTGCTTCATACCGAGGGTTATACATCTTCTCGGGAAAATGTCAAGAGCACCTGCAACCTTGTGAAGGCCGTTATTTACTATGGTTTCCCTTGCGATGTTCAAGCATCTTGTTCCGATATTCTTAAACTCCTCATCAGTGATTGCCTCGTCCGCCTCGGGTGGTTCATTAAATGCGATATGTCCGTTAATGCCTACACCTGTCAAACAGATATCAACCTTGCCGAAGAAATCAATCAATGCATCGATTTCCGCTTCCTTGCCGGGTTCGGGGAAAAGACGCTGGCTTTCGGGCATAACCAAGTCTGCATCAATTTTGGAATATAAAAGCCTGTCCATAACCGCACGGAAGGAAAGATTGTTATCATAGTCAATCCACTTGCCGTCCGCTGTAAGGTACTCGTCCATATTTATAAACCAGGCGTTTTTAAGGCTGATTTTTTCCTCATTTATCACCTTTGCAAAAGGTGCATACTGCATTATGGGGCCAACGGGGAGAATTATTACGGTCTTTTCTCCCTTGGCGTTGTTTTCCTTAAGTACATCCGCCATTAATCGTGCCATTTCAACGTGCATATCCGTGTCTTTTTCTGCTACTCTGAAAGGAATTTTGGAATTTTTCGCCCATTCTTCCTTACTTATCTTATATATATCCATGTTTTACTCCTCCTAATAAAGTATGAGAGCTTAACGCTCTAAGACTGCACTATTTTTCCGTTAACTATTGTCATTTTGGGATTAAGATTTGCATCCGCAATATAAATATCCGCCTTTTTACCCTCGGCAATTGAGCCATAAAGCTCATCAACCCCGATTACCCTTGCCGGTGTAATTGACGCCATCTTAACCGCATCAACAAGGGGGATCCCCTCGGCTGTCACATTCTTCAGTATAACACCAAGCGGTGTTATGCTTCCCGCAAAGCGTGTTCCGTCAAGAAGCCTTGCAACACCCAGATCCACAATAAATTTTGTGGCTTCGGTATCGTTTTCTCTGCCTAGGGTGTAAACTCTTCCGTCCTTCGGCTGACCGCCTGCACGAAGGCAATCGGAAACCAAAACAAGCTTATCTGCACCTTTCATTTTGTATGCCATTTTGAGAAGCTCGGGTATTATGTGGTGATTGTCTGCAAGAAGCTCCAGCGTAAGTCTCTCGTCTGTCAAGCCGATTTCCATAAGGCCTGCACTTCGCTTTCCGTTTTCCACCCTTGCCGTTGACATGGCACAGTACCAATGGGTGCAAAGGCTTAAGCCCGCATCAATGGCAGGGTAGATTTCTTCCTCCTTGCCGTCATCATGGCCACCTGCCACAACTACGCCGAGGCCTTTAAGCTCCTTTATCATGTCAACCATTCCCGGAAGCTCCGTAGACACGGTAATTGTCTTTATCACATCGACGTTCTTCGATATGAAATCATACCCGTCGGCAGGTCTTCTTAAATATTCTTCCTTTTGTGCGCCCTTATTTTTAACAGATATAAACGGCCCTTCAATATGTGCACCAAGCACACGGCAAACGGGATTTTCCTTTTCCGTATATCGTCTCGACATATCGATAAGCTTCAATATATCTTCGACCGGTGCGGTTACGGAAGATGTTAAAAGAGATGTTGTTCCGTTTTTGGAATGAAAGGAAAGTGCTTTATCGTAAGAATCCTCCGTAGCGTCGGAAAAGTCGCCTCCGAAGCCGCCGTGAGTATGAATATCAATAAGTCCCGGCATTACATATTTCCCGGTTGCATCAATTACATCGACACCAGCAAGGTCTTTACCGATTTTTACAATTTCATCGCCTTCGGTTAAAACATCGAATCCGTAAAGAATTTCGCTTTCGGTTATTACGTTTCCGTTTTTAATTAACATACTCCCGCCTCGCTTAAAAGCTTTTCAAAATGTTCTTTTGCCTTTATAATATCCCTTATCTGAGCTTCGCCGGAAATTTCACGCTCAATTGTGATATAGCGGTCATAGGAAAGACGGCGAAATTCCTCAATTACGCCCTTAAAGTCCACCGCACCGTCACCCACGGGAGCTTCACGGCCGGTATGGCGTGTATCTGTGGGTAAAAAACCGTCCTTACCGTGCATGTTTCTTACATATTTTCCGAAAACCTTTAATGCATCCACGGGATTACCGTAGCCGTACATTAATATATTTGCAGGATCGAAATTGATGAAAAGATTATCTGCACCCACGTCTTCAATAAGTCTTACCAGTGTTATGGGTGCCTCTCCCCCTGTTTCAAAAAGAAGATTTTGTCCCTTTGGCTTAAAGTATGCACTTAAGGTATGCACCGATGCAATCATCACTCCGTATTCGGGAGCAAAGGGATTGTTGGGAACGAAGCCTGCATGGATTATTATATCGGTAATGCCGATAATTTTTGCAAAGTCCGATGCCGCTTTTATATAATCAATACGGCTTTTTCTGTAGGCCTCCACGTTGATTCCCGCTGTCTGAAAACCATAGTATATATCCCATACGGTATCGTTGTCGTTATACCCTGCGAACATTGCAGATATTTCAATGCCGTGTTTTTCCGATGCCGCTTTAATTATTTCGGCATCCTCGTTTTTATAAATTGCCGGCTTATAAACAAGCTGACATGAAGGAAGACCAAGCTCCTTTACCTTACAGAATTCCTCGTCAGCCTTCGTAATATCGGTTATTCTTACTAAAGTTCCAAGCTTCATTTTTTCACCTTATTTCATCAATAGTAACATATCTGCCTTCTTTAGCGGACTTTTCAGCTGCTTCCAGAACCTTCTGGCAGGCAATTCCGTGCTCCAAGTGAGCGGTAAATTCATCCTCAATTCCGTTTATCATATTAACGAAGTAGAGGGACTGATTTGCCTCATAGCCTGCGGGGGGCACAAGATGGCGAACTGTTCTTGACTTAACATCTTCTTTGCCTGTGCAGATTTCAATGTCCTGCTTACCTGCAATCCAGGAATAGCGAAGGCGACCGTTTTCGCCGAATACCTCAAAGGTTATTCTGTCATCGAAGCCCGTTGCCGTTCTTGAAAGGGAAATTGTAACGGGAATATCCGACTCCGTCATACCGGTAATGTTGCACCAGTCATCAGTGGTAACCTTTTTAATTTCGCCTGTATCTTCAGTTGGACGCTCAGTAATATATGTACCTGTCTGTGCGAAGACGCCTTTAAATTCCTCGCCCCAGAAACGGGCAATGTCAATCATGTGGCTTCCGAGATCGCCAAGCACGCCGGTGCCGGCTCTGTCTTTATCAAATCTCCATTCAAGCTTTCTTCCCTCCCAAAGACCGCTGTCCTTGATGTAGGATATATAAATGTGATAAATTTTTCCTATTTCTCCGCTCTTTATAATGTCTCTTACATATCTTGTATACGGACGGTAACGCCACGAAAAGCAAATGAATGATTTGCTGCCTGCCTTCTCTGCCTTATCGTAAAGAGCCTTTGCCTCAGCATAGCTTAAGCCCATAGGCTTTTCTGTGCTGAAAGGAAGGCCTGCGTCAATTGCTGCAGATGCAATGGGGCAGTGCATGTGATTGGGAGTGCAAATGTCGATTGCATCAATAAGTCCGCTGTTTATCATTTCCTTATAATCGGTGAAAAGTGCAGAATCAGGAAGGTTTAATTTTTCCTTTGCCGCTTTAAGCTTTTCGGGATTAATATCGCAAAGAGCCGTTATTTCTGCATTGTCGGGGCAAGCCAGGTAGCCGGGAACATGAACGCCCTGACTTATTCCGCCGTAGCCAACAATACCAATACGAATTTTTTTCATGAAAACACCCCTTTTATTGTATTTATTTCAGTATAAATTAAAGATACCTTTTCGTCAACAGATAAAACGATACAAAACCATAACTTTCCGATACAAAAAGTTGACAGAGGACTTTTCCTCTGTTATAATTAATTATCATAAAAAGGCGGTGTGTGAGTTGAATTATTTATCTCCCGATATGCTCTACGACCATGACTATTCGATAAAAGTAGTTAATGCTCTGAGGCGATTCTGGGCCGACGGACACGACAGCTTTTCTTCCATTGGCGAGCCGAAGGCCATGCACATGATTTTATATCTTGATTCCTGCGAAGCGGAATATATCCTTAAGGACGGAAGAAAGATATATGCGAAAAGCGGAAACATTGTCTATGCCCCCAAGGCGTCAGAATATTCGGTCCGCTTTTTCCCCATAGACGGAGGAAGCACTGTGGGTGTTAATTTGTTTTTCTATAAAAATGGAGAAGACTTTTCTCTGTCAGATGATATTTTAGTTTTTGACACCGACTTTCCCCAGGATGTAAAGCGGTTCGAAAAGCTTTGTACTTTAAGTACTGCCGCCCTTTCCTCCCCCTCTAAAATGAAGTCCGTCATGTACGATATATTGGCAGACATAGGACATTTTGAAAGGTCTAAAGCTCTTTCAAAAAACCGTTTTTCCGTGATCGAAAAGGGCATCTATTATCTTGAAAATGATATGCTGGGCAATCTCACCATCGGGGAAATTGCCGCCATGTGCAGTGTGAGCGAAATATATTTCCGCCGTCTTTTCAAAGAATATTCAAGCCTTTCCCCTTCAGAATATCGCATAAAGGGAAGAATAAAAAAGGCCAAAGAATTATTGAAATATGAAAATTTAACTGTCACCGAAATTGCCGAGCGTGTGGGAATTTTGGATAGTGCCTATTTTGCAAAACTCTTTAAGGCAAAGGTCGGCTTATCCCCCACAGAATACAGAAAGAAGAAAAGAAAATAAAAAATCACTTGTATGCAGTGTTGCATACAAGTGATTTTTTATTTGTGCATTATCGAAAAACGAACACGCTCACCTTTAAGTGTACGAAGGGGTGCCACGGTAAGTCGTGTATCTCCTGTTGCGTCAGACAAATCATAGATCAGGCTTTCAATATCGCTTATGAAAATTTCCTCGCCTGCTTCAAGGAGCATTAAAGCATCGTCGCATCCTTCCAGAAACGAAAGAGCCGACGCTTTTACAGCGGAAAAGTTAATTGCCTCTGTTCCCTTTTCATAGGTAAATGTGCCTCTCTTCGAAAGCTCATATCCCACATCCACGGGAGTTACATATAAATAATAATCTATCATTTTAAGAAGGTCGGAAAGTGCTGAAGATAAATTCTTCTCCCCCGATACCAACGTCAAATCCAAAAGCGAATTTTCCTCCTCAGGGCGGAAGGCAAATACCGCCGCATTCAAGCTTGAATAACTACCTTCTTTTGAAAGTACATCCATAATTTTTTTAACCAACTTATCGTACTTTGACGAAAAAATAATCAAAACGTCGGAATCGGCATATTCTTCCGTTTCCGTAAAGTTATAGCCTGTTTTATCCATGAGGTTATCAAGTCCGTTACAGAAAACGGAAACCAGCATATCTGAAATTTCAGCAGAATACCATTTCATAAAAAATCATCCTTATCTTGCAGTTCCCTTTATGATGGGAGAAAGCTTTTTATAAATTACGAGGGTAATAAACGCAAGGATTGCACCCTTTGAAATGTTAAAAGGCGTAATAAGCGTCATAACCAGGTTGAATTTTATTGCTGCAGGTGCATCGGGCATATATAAAGGAAGCATTATAAAATAGTTTATAAGTGCACCCACAATGGAGTATGCAACGGTTGCAACGGCAAAACCGACAACTGCACGGCGTTTGGTTTTATGCCCCGCATAAATAAGTCCAAGAACAAGGACATAAACACCGTTTACGCAGAAGTTTGCAAATTCGCCCACATAGCCTGTGGATGTAATAAAGCAATGAATAACATTTTTCATAAGCTCAATCATAACGCCGCAAAAAGGCCCCATGGAAAGGGTTCCGATTATGGCAGGAAGATCGGAAAACTCAATTTCCAGAAATCCGCCTACCTTAAGTCCCATAACCGAGCCTAAGTACTGCAATATTACCGCCATCGCAGAAAGCATTGCGGTAATTGTCAACATTCTTGTCTTTTTCATAATGTCCTCTTTTCCGGTCTGTATGAGAAAAGCCCTTTTCCGCATGGCGAAAAAGGGCACAAAACTTTCAAGCTTTCGTTTCTTCATCCGGACTTTAACAATTAAGCCTTACGCCTCATCTGCATAACCGTCGGTCAGGGAATCCAACCCCAATCAACCCTTCGCACTTACGCACTACAGGCTCTCGGACTCGTAGTCAACATCAAAAGGTTGCACCTTTTTCTTATGACTCTTTACCGCCGGTGAGGAATTTCACCTCGCCCCAAAACAAACCATTTATTTTAGTATCATTATACGCTTATGTCATTTTTTTGTCAATAGAAAAGGGGCTTAAAAACAGGGCATTATTTAAGCATTATTTGTGCAAATGTTTTAATCACAATATATCAAGCTCTTTAACCAGCACAGAAACCTTTTCAATGTTTGCCTTAAAAATATCCCTCCTTAAAGCAAAATACTCCATAAAAAGGGCATCGGTTAATGCCGCCTGGCTTATTCTTGAAGTTATTGACATTTTATGCATGGGGCTTTCATTGGTTTTGGTGTAAAGCAGAACGTCTGCACTTTTGGTTATCCGGCTTTTCGGGAAAGAGGTTATTGCAATCACCTTTATTCCCCTTCTTTTTGCCGCCTCACAGATTTTAACTGTTGCCTTGTTTTCGCCAGAATGGGAAAATGCCAGAAGAACATCCCCCTGGCCGAAAAAGGCAAGATGCAGTGCCGCCTTATATAAATCGCTTTCGTCAAACACGCACTTTCCGGTACGGCGAAGCTTTATTGCCGCATCGCTTCCCGCAATGTGGCTTGTTCCCGTTCCGAATACCAGGATTTTTGCTGCACCGTAGATAAGCCCGGCTCCCTTAGAAAGGGCGGAAGAATCAATTCCTTTTAAGGTAAGCTTCATTGCGTCAATGTCTTCTTCTATTACGTTTTCTCCGTCCCTTGTATCGCTATCTTTTGCAATGCCGGATTTTGCAAGATGTATTTTAAAATCCTTATAGCCGCCATATCCCACCTTCTGACAGAATCTTACAATACCCGCCACGCTCACGCCGGCCCTTTCCGAAAGTGCATAAACACTCATAAACGCCACATCCTCAGGATGCGACATAATAAAAAGAGACAGCTTCTTTTCGCCTTCGCTAAAAAAAAGCATCTGTTCTTTCAGCATATCAAAAATGTTTTCCGCCATATTAATCGCCTCCTTTTTCAGTATATTATATATGTAAGATTTTTTCAAGATATTTTGTAATAAAGTTACATTTTGTTGACACATACTCTTGCACATAGTAAAATTTATATATATCTTTTAAAAGGAGGCGCACTATGCATTACCTCATAATAGATTCGGGCGGAAGCAAAACAGAGCTTGCCATATTTTCTTATCCTTCGGAAATCCCACTCAAAACCATTCGCTCTGCGGGCTTCGGTCTTCCTTCTGATTCGGGCGAAATAATAAAAGAGCTTTATAACCTTCTTTGTGAAATAAAAAAAGATTTTGCACTTTCGCATATTGCGGTAAACCTGGGCGGAAAGAACACAGAAAGCTTTTCTCTTACACTGAAAGCCGTTTTTCCCGATGTTAAAATCTATATTTTCCGCGAAAGTGACGGTACTGCGGCACTTTCCCTTGCTGAAAAGCACGGCTGTGACATAGTGCTTTTACTTGGTACGGGAAGCATTGCCATAGGCAAAAACGGAAATGAGAAAATCGTAACAGGCGGCTGGGGAATGAACATAGGTGACGGCGGAAGCGGATATGACATCGGGTTATCCGCCATACGACACACTCTTTATTCGCTGGATGACACAAAAGAGCTTTCCCTTCTTGCAAAGGAAATAGCTCACCTTTCAACGCCCATTGAAAAATGTGCCGACATAGGGAAAATAAGGGACATTCGTGACAGTGTAAGAAGCGGTATAAGCTATGCAACACGCTCTGAAATTGCAGCATATTCAAAAATTGTTTTTAAAATGTGCGAAAAGGGCGATGCTGCCGCACTTATAATTATGTGTGAGGCGGGTGAAAAAATGGCAGACCTTGCCATTTTGACTGCAAGAAAGCTTGGCCTTGAAAAATTTTCCGTAGCGGGATGCGGCGGTCTTATAAACGCCCTTCCCTATTTTAAGGACTCCTTTGAAAAAAAGGTAAAAGCTTCCTTTCCCAATGCAAGCTTTTACTATAACCCTTCCGGAGTTTTTGAAGGAACCAAAGAATTTTTATTAAATGAGATAAAAGGAGAATAACTATGTTTCCAAAAGGATTAATTGTATCAAGTCAGGCTTTGGAGGGTAATCCCTTACGAAACTCGGAATATCTTGCCGTTATGGCAGAAGCGGCGGTAATAGGCGGTGCAAAAGCCATAAGAGCCAATGGTTATGAGGATATTTCCGCCATAAGAAAAAGAGTTTCCGTCCCGATTATCGGAATCGATAAAAGGAAGGATGAAACGGGCCACACCATAATAACCCCCGACATTGACGGTGTTGCTAAAATAATCGATGCCGGTGCAACAATTATTGCCCTTGATGCAACAGTGCAAAAAAGCAGCATAAAGGGCGATCCCTATGAGCTTATAAGAAAGATTCACGAAAGGTTCGGCATTCAGGTTATGGCGGATATTTCCACCCTTGAGGAAGCAAAAATGGCATCCGAGGCAGGGGCTGACGCGGTTTCCACCACCCTTTCGGGCTATGTTCCGGGGGCTTTATATGCTCCTTGTGACAAATACGTTCCCGATTTTTCACTTCTCCGTGAAATACTTGATGCACGCCTTTCCGCAAAGCTTGTGGCAGAGGGGCGCTTCTGGAGAATTGAGGATGTAAAAAAGGCTTTTGATATGGGCATCCACGCCATGGTAATCGGAAAAGCCATCACAAACCCCATGGCAATTACCACCTATTTCAACAGCGTAATAGAGGGGGACGTAAAATGAACACAGAATCGGTAAACGAAAAAACAACCCTGATATCGGATAGCTCCACTGAGGACGTTCTTTATATGATAAACGATGAGGATGCCCTTGTCCCCAGAATTGTGAGAAACCTTATTCCGAAAATTTCCCTTCTGGTTGACGAAGCGGTAAAGGCGGTCAAAAACGGAGGTAAAATTGTTTACTGCGGTGCGGGTACCAGTGGAAGGTTAGCCGTTGCCGATGCGGCAGAATGCCCTCCTACCTACGGTGCTGATCCCGAAATGATTTCCGCCGTAATTGCAGGTGGCATAGGTGCCATTGTAAATGCTTCCGAGGGCTGTGAAGACAGCGAAAAAGCCGCAAAGGACGCTTTTATTTCAAAAAACATCAAAAAGGGCGATATTGTTATCGGAATTTCCGCATCGGGCAACGCTCCATTTGTAGCCACATTTATGGCTGAAGCAAAAAAGACGGGCTGCTTTGTCGGTGCAATAGTAAACAACGAAGGTACAAAAATGGCTGAGATAGCAGACCTAACCATAGAATCGCTGACGGGAGCCGAGGTCATCAAGGGTTCCACCCGAATGAAGGCGGGAACAAGTCAGAAGCTGATACTTAATATGTTTTCCACTGCATTTTTCATTAAAAGCGGCTATACCTACAAAAACTATATGGTAAATATGGTGACATCAAATACCAAGCTAAAAAAGCGTGCCGTTACAATGGTCTGTGAAATACTCGGGCTTGATTTTGAAAAATCCGGGCAACTTCTTTCCGAAAACGGATGGAATGTAAGGCGTGCCATAAACGCATACGATAAGGAGTGATTGTATGACTGTAAGAATTAAAGACGGTGCCTTTTTAACGGGTGCCATGTATGCCCCCTTCTGCCGTACCGTATCTCCCCCTATGGAAGAATGGGAAAATGACATAAAAAATATGGCAGATGCAGGCTTCACCTGTGCCCACGGCTTTGCCGAGTGGCATGACATTGAATACGAAAAGGGAAAGTTTGACTTTACAAAAATTGATTATTTTATTGAGCTTTGCACAAAGTACGGCATAGCACCTCTTGTAAACGTGGCAACGCAAAACAACGTGGGATTTTACTCCCCCCGCTGGCTGATGGAGGAAAACAGAGGTAAAAGTCAGGGCTTTACCGACAACAACGGAAGCTACGATATGCATATGCAGTTCACCGTGTGCTGTATTGACGATCCCGCATATTTAGAATACGCCCACCGATATTTAAGGGAGGTTGCACGCCATTTTGCGGGAGATTCCCGCGTGGCAGGATTCGTCCTCTGGGGTGAGCCTGTTTTATTCCGCCCGGGAAATTTTGATTCCTTCATCTGTTACTGTCCCCACACAATCGCCCGTTTCCGTAAGTGGCTAAAAGAAAAATACAAATCCATTGACAATCTTAACAAATTCTGGGCCTCGGAAGGTCCTTCGGATTTTGCTTCCTTTGACGCGGTTTATCCCCCCACCGGCACAAGCCGTCAGCGGGGAGGCTACACCTCCTGGGAGGATTTCAGAAGCTTTATGGAAGAAAATTTAGCCTCTCACATAAAAGATGCGGACAGAATATTTAAAGAAAACGGAGCAAATCAGCCCACCATCTGCGAAATGCTTACGGGAATTCAAAACAGCATTGATTCCTGGAAACTGGCAGAGTGTTGCGACATAATCGGCATAAGCTGCTTTATCAGGCCATCCAGGCAAACCGCACTTTATATGGCGATGTCCGAAAGCCTTGCAAAAGCCCTTTCCAAATCCACCTTTGTAATTGAAGCGCAGGGGGGCTCCCTTCGCTATATCGATCCCAAGTCGCCTTCGCTTAATGAGCTTACCACCACCCTTCTTCAGAGGGCAGGCTACGGCACCAAGGGACTTATGTACTGGTGCTGGCGTCCGAGGCAGAGCGACCTGGAAGGTAACGATTTCGGCTTAACCCGCCCCGACGGAACAGTGAGAAAGAAAACCTTAAAGCTTGCCGGGTTTTCAAAAAAGCTTGAATCGCTTTTTCCCGAAACCTACGAAAAGGCGGAGCATTATTCCGAGGTATGCATTTATCAGGACCAATCCGTAAATCACATAATGGGCCCCGACAATATGAAGTCCTATCACTTAAATGCCGTGGTTGGCGCAAATTTTGCACTTTCAGATCTGCACATCCCTTCGGATTTTATATGTGCAAAGGAAATATTAAAAGGCTCTCTTTCACGTTATAAGGTGTTAATCCTCCCCTGTTCCTATGTGCTTTCCGAAGCCGTGGCTGAAAAAATAGCGGAATTTACAAAAAACGGCGGAACGGTTATCGCCGACTATCTCCTTGCCGATAAAAAGGTGGGAGGTCTTTGCTATACCAATATGCCCGCCGATTT
>JAFXHP010000097.1 GCA_017536285.1 Clostridia bacterium | reverse complement strand
GTAATATTTCAAACTTGAATATAAAAAAGTTGAAGAAAAATCGCATAGCAATGCGATTTTTCTTTATTTAAAACCTTTTGCTACGAACAAACTTCACCACTCGGCGTATCATCATACGCCTTCGGGCGGTGCAGTTTGTCCGTTCTGAAGCATTTTTCCTATCTCCTAAAAAACGGATGCTTTTAAGCATCCGTTTTTTCTTATTAAAGCAATCCTATTTCGTCTAAGAAGTATGCCCTCGTCTGTGCCATACCGCCATCTTTATCCTTTACAGTTACTCTTATGAAAGGACGGAAGGGATCCTGGCAATCTTCGACACGAAGCACCGTAAGATAATCCTTAAGATTAAATCCAACCTCGTCTTTACCTTTAACTATAGAGCCAAAGCGACACTCTGTATTAAGGTAAATCGCCTCTGCACCCTTGGTCTTTACAAAAAGACACTCGTTTTCAACAAAAAGTTCTGTTATTTCGGGACCCGTTGAAGCATAGAAGTCGCCTTTTTCAAGAGCATCCATTATGGTTTTGTATTCCAGTTTCTCCGCCTTTATCCATACGTGACCGCCGAGAGCGGAATTTAATGTATGGGAGTCATCTGCCGCAACGGGGAATACGTTCTTTCCTTCCATAATCATATCAACAAATGCCTGATTGTTGTCGGGGAAAAAGCTTCTTGCACCTGCGGTATTATACACTTCAACGCCCCATAATCCTTCAAGTTCGCCGTAGTCCTTATAGTTTTGAAGCGACCAGGCAGGATGATTGTATGTAACCAAAAAGCCTGCTTCGTTAGCTTCCTTTATAATCTTATTTACAAACGCCTGACTGTACTCTCTGTCATAGGCGTACTTTTTCATATTCTCTGTCATATAGGCAAGACTGTGAGGTCTTTCCACATACTGTTCGGCAAAGGCGGGACAAACCACATTATCCGGGTCCTTGGCGAGGAAGCAGAGGTGGTATGTCTGCATAAAGTTAAAGTCCCAGTCCTTCCTTCTTATGATGGGCGTATTTATATAGTTTTCCATCCCCGTAATGGCAAGAAACTCATCGTCCGTCAGATGATTCTGAGGTGCCACAATGTCATGGTCCGTAAAGGCAACAACGCTGTAGCCTGCATCCTTGTACATTTTCTTAACATCTTCGGGGCTCATGGAACCGTCGGACACATTTGTGTGAGTGTGAAGATTTCCCTTGTAGAAATTACCCGTTTCGGGAAGCAAGTATTTTCTCATGTCAATTCCTCCTTTTCGATACCTTCATTATATAACTTTTGATTTCTGCTGTCAATTGAAAAAGCGGAAATCCCCCATCCATTTATCATTATCTTTCTTAAATTTCGCACAATCTTTCTTTCCTTATTGACTTTTTTCTTCCTTTATGCTAAAATAAGTCTAAACAGTTAAGGAGGTAATTAACTATGACAAAAATATTCAACGTTCTTGATTTCGGTGCAAAGGCAGACGGTATTACACTTGACAGCCCCGCAATTCAGAAGGCGGTTGACGAAGCAACCAGACAGGGCGGCGGCACAGTTTATTTCCCCAAGGGAATTTATGTGCTTGCAACCGTTTTTTTAAAGGACAATGTACATATCAAATTTGAAAAAGGCACATTTATTTTAGGAAGCCTCAATTTCTACGATTTTGCACAGCAGGAGGAAATTGACTTTCCCATTTATCAGGACCAGTCACACACCTATTTCCATTTAGGTATGTTTGTAGGTATCGGTGTCAACAACATTTCCATAACAGGTAAGGCAACAATTGATATGCGTTCCGTATGGGATGAGGACGATGTAAGAAAAATCGTTCACAGAGGACCCAAGCCTATCTCTCTTAAGGAATGTAACAACGTGGTTCTTGCCGACTTTGAAATTAAGTATGCAACAGACCTTGCAATTTATTTTGCAGGCTGTAACGATGTGGACATCCACGGCATAAAGATGAAGGTTTATATCGACGGTATTTCCCCCGACAACTGCAAAAATGTTGACATTTACGACTGCGACATTGAAGCAGGTGACGATGCCATCGTATTTAAATCCTCCTACACCTTAAACCGCATTGATATCTGTAAGAATATGAGAATAAGAGACTGCCGTTTAAAGAGCCGTTGCTCCGCAATTAAGTTTGGTACAGAAACCAACGGCGGATTCGAAGACATTGACATCAACGGCATTTACATTTACGATTCCAGAATTTCCGGCATCTCCATCGAAAGCGTTGACGGTGCAATAATTGACGGAATCACCGTAAGAAACGTTGAAATGGTTAACACCAACGGACTTTTATTCGTTCACTTAGGAAAGAGAATGAGAGGCCCCGAAGGAAGAGAAATCGGCGAAATCAGAAACATCACCTTTGAAAACATCACCGCTGACGGACCTTATGTTCCCTATGACATCGTTCCCGCATACTACAACTTCTTCCAGACTCAGGAATGGTTCCAGTATCCCTGGATTTTCGATCCGAGAAACAATAAGAACAACACAATAGACTTTAAATACAACGGTCAGGACACACCCTGGCAGTTCTCAAACAACATGTGCGGTCTTCCCGGAAAGCCCATCAAGAACCTTACACTCCGTAACGTTCACTTAAAGGTAAACGGCGGCGTTAAGGAATATTCCAAGGAAGTTCCCACCGAGTGCGGTCCTTATCCCGAAATCAACAGCTACGGAAACATTCTTCCCGCAAAGGGAATTTACTTCCGTCACGTTGAAAACCTC
>JAFXHP010000096.1 GCA_017536285.1 Clostridia bacterium | reverse complement strand
CGGTATGACCTTCACACTTCTTACCAACTCAGAAGGTAAGAAAATGGGTAAAACCGCATCCGGTGCAGTTTGGCTTTCCGCTGAAAAAACCACTCCTTACGATTTCTATCAGTACTGGAGAAATGTTGACGATGCCGACGTTATCAAGTGCATGAAGCTTCTTACCTTCGTTCCCATGGACGAAATCAGAGAATTTGAAAAACTTGAAGGAAGCGCACTTAACCCTGTTAAGGAGCGTCTTGCATACGAGGTTACAGCCCTCGTTCACGGTGAAGATGAAGCCAAAAAGGTTCAGGAAGCTGCACGTGCAGTATTCTCGGGCGGTGCATCCGGAAATATGCCCACAGTTGAAATTGCCGAAAGCGACCTCGGAAACGTTATGGACGTAATGGTTAAGGCGGGAATCGTCCCCTCCAAGAGCGAGTGCCGCCGTCTTATTCAGCAGGGCGGTCTCACCGTTGGCGAAGCCAAGGTTACTGACATTGCCGCTGAAATTAAAGTTTCCGACTTTACAGACGGAGAAATCATCGTTAAAAAGGGTAAGAAGAACTTCTATAAGCTTATCGTAAAATAATTGGAGGCGAAAAAATGAATATACTTTTAACCGGCGGTGCCGGCTACATAGGAAGCCATACCGCAGTTGAACTTATCAAAAAAGGTCATACAGTTGTTATTGCAGACGATTTATCCAACAGTAAAATGGAAAGCGTAAGAAGGGTTGAAAAAATCGTAGGACAGAGCATCCCCTTCTACAAGTGCGACGTGGCAGATTATGATGCTTTGAAGGTAGTTTTCCAGGAAAACAAGCTTGATGCGGTAATACACTTTGCAGGCTATAAGGCAGTTGGTGAATCCGTAGAAAAGCCCATAATGTATTACAGAAACAACATAAATTCCACACTTACACTTCTTGATGTAATGAAGGAATTCGGTGTTTGTAACCTTGCATTCTCTTCCTCTGCAACAGTTTACGGTATTCCGGAAACTGTTCCGCTGACAGAGGATATGCCCACAAGCTGCACAAATCCCTACGGATGGACAAAGCTTTTCATTGAGCAGATACTCCGCGATGCCTCTGTTGCAGATAAAAACTTATCAGTTGTTCTCCTTCGTTATTTCAACCCAATCGGTGCCCACGAAAGCGGAACTATCGGCGAAGATCCTTCCGGCATCCCCAACAACTTAATGCCTTATATCTCGCAGACCGCAGTTGGTAAGAGAGAGCGTTTAAGCGTATTCGGAAACGACTACCCCACCCACGACGGTACCGGTGTTCGTGATTACATCCACGTGGTTGACCTTGCAAAGGGTCACGTTGCGGCAATCACCTACGCAAAGGACCACAAGGGTGTTGAAACAGTTAACCTTGGTACAGGCACAGGCTACAGCGTGCTTGATATCGTAAATGCATTCGAAAAAGTTAACAACGTAAAGGTTCCCTACGTTATAACAGATAGAAGACCCGGCGACGTTGCAGAATGCTTTGCAGATCCCAAGAAAGCTCTTGAAGTTTTGGGTTGGAAAGCTGAAAAGACTTTAGAAGATATGTGCCGTGACACATGGCGTTGGCAGTCAGGAAATCCCGAAGGCTACGGCGACTTAGAATAAAAAAATCAGGAACACGGAAAAAATTCCGTGTTCCTTTTATATTTCAGAATTTTTTCGCTTTTTATCGCATTTTGCAGAAATATTTTTGGAGAAATGCTGTTTTCTTGTTTTTTCCGAAATATTTTTTGTTATTTATTAAAAAAGCCTTGTTTTTTTCTTATATATAGTATATAATGTATGATAAGTTATTTTTACCGAAAGGAAGATTAGTATGAAAAGAATTCTTGATATTCTTCAGAGTGATGCCAGAATTACTCCCGAAAAGATTTCCGTAATGACCGGTATGGAATTAGCAGAGGTTCAAAGTGCCATTGCTAAAATGGAAGAAGAAAAAATCATTTTAGGATATAAGCCCATCGTAAACGAAGATAAGGTTGCCGCAGACACTGTAACCGCTCTTATTGAGCTTAAGGTTACTCCTTCCGCAGGCGAAGGCTTTGACGCTATTGCTTCCCGCATTTATTGCTATGAGCAGGTACGCCACCTTTATCTTATGAGCGGTGCATACGACCTTGCTGTTTTTGTTGAAGGCAAAAACATAAAGGACGTTGCAATGTTCGTTTCCGAACATCTTGCACAGATGGATTCAGTTATTTCCACATCCACACACTTTATGCTTAAAACCTATAAGCGCGAAGGCATCATCTTTGAAAACGTAAAGACAGATGACCGAGAAATGATGATATAAGAGGTGCCCTATGCTTGATTATGATAAACTGCTTTCGCCTACGGTTATGTCCATTCCGCCGTCGGGCATAAGAAAGCTATTTAACGTTGTAAACGAAATGAAGGATGTAATTTCCCTCGGTGTTGGCGAGCCAGACTTCAACACCCCCCGCTCCATCCGAGATATGGGTATACGTTCACTGGAAGTGGGACACACCCACTACACCGCAAACGCAGGATTACTTGAACTCAGAAAGGAAATTTGCCGTTATCTTGACAGAAAGTATGAGCTTTCCTATACAGAGGACGAGGTTTTAGTTACCGTTGGCGGAAGCGAAGCAATTGATGTTGCTCTCCGTACCATCATCGCCCCCGGGGATGAGGTATTAATTCCCGAGCCCAGCTTTGTATGCTATAAGCCTTTAACCATGTTTGCAGGCGGAACTCCAGTTCCGATTGTAACAAAGGAAGAAAATAACTTCCGTTTGACAGTTGAGGACTTAAAGGCTGCAGTTACTGACAAAACCAAGGCACTAATTCTCCCCTATCCCAACAATCCCACCGGTGCCATTTTGGAAAAGGAGGATCTGGAAGCTCTTGCTGCTTTTCTCCGTGACACAAACATTCTTGTTTTAACCGACGAAATTTATTCCGAACTTAACTATACTCCCGAAGGGCACACATCCATTGCCGCATATCCCGGTATGAAGGAACGTACAATTTATATAAACGGCTTTTCAAAGGCTTTTGCCATGACAGGCTGGAGACTTGGTTATGTATGTGCTCCCAAGGAAATCATGAAAATGATGCTTAAGGTACATCAGTATGCAATTATGTCATTCCCCACCACAAGCCAGTATGCGGCAATCGAAGCACTTCGCAACTGTGACGGCGATGTCGCAGCCATGAGAAACGAATATAACATGAGACGCAGGCTTATGGTTACAGGCTTCCGTGAAATGGGCTTTGAGTGTTTCGAACCCTTAGGTGCCTTCTATGTATTCCCAAACATTTCAAAGGCAGGATTTAAGAGTGATGATTTCTGCGAAGCACTTCTTCACGAAGAGCGTGTAGCAGTTGTATCAGGCTCCGCCTTCGGAGATTCGGGAGAAGGCTTTATCCGTTGCTCCTATGCTTATTCCATCAGCAACATAAACAAGGCACTTGAGCGAATGAAGCGCTTTGCAGACAAACACATTAAATAAAATGAGGAGCAAGAATTTTCTTGCTCTTTTATCTTGCTTTTTTAAGAATACTATGCTATACTAATTAAACAATATTGACATAAGGAGGTATTTTATGAATCAGGAACTTATACGCTCCAGTATAGAAAACGTACCCGTCAAAATAACCTATTCTCCGCATCCCCTGCCAAATCAGTTTGAGCCTCATCATATATGCTCATTGCATATTCACGATGAAATTGAATTTCTTTATATAGAAGGCGGAGTGTTTCACTGTCTTGCAGGCAGCGAGGAGCTTATTGCCGAAGAGGGCGACATTATTTACATAGCAAGCCGTGTCCCCCACGCCACGAAATCGCTGGCTCGTAACACTCATTGCTCTATGCTTCAGTTTTCTACAATAAACTTTATAGAAACAAGGGAAAATATAAGTAAATACCTTTACCGCTTTATAAATATGGGGGAAATTCCGTCCATGGTATTCAAAAAAGGCACTCCCGAAAACGATGCTCTGACAGAATATATGCGCCTTATATTTACCGAAAGTACACTACAGGCAAACGGATACGAAAGCTT
>JAFXHP010000095.1 GCA_017536285.1 Clostridia bacterium | reverse complement strand
TAAGCCTGATCAAGAAGACAAACTTCGCTGAAGAACTTACGGATTCTACCCTGAACCATCTTTTCAGCGATTGCTTCGGGCTTTCCTTCGTTCATAGCCTGAGTCTTTAATACTTCCTGCTCGTGAGCTACAACCTCAGCGGGAACATCTGCCTGAGCGATGTACTTGGGAGCATACATAGCGATGTGCATGCAAAGGTTTTTACCCATAGCTGCAACATCATCGCTTGCGGGTGCATCGATTAATGTCATAACACCGATTCTGCCGTTGTCATGATTGTAGGTAGCGATTACTCCTTCCATTCTTTCAAAACGACGGATTGTCATATTTTCGCCGATAACAGCGATTTTGTTTGTAAGAGCATCCTGCACTGTGCCGCCTTCGGGATATGCCTTTGTGAGAAGGTCAGCAACATCAGCGGGGTTTTCCTTTGCAACAACCTTAGCTACGTTTTCAACGAAAGCCTGGAAGTCAGCATTCTTTGCAACGAAGTCTGTTTCAGCGTTTACTTCAAGGATAACGCCAACGTTACCGTCAACGTAAAGCTTAACTGTACCTTCTGCAGCAATTCTGGAAGCCTTCTTAGCAGCCTTTGCAAGACCTTTTTCTCTTAAGTACTCAGCGGCCTTTTCCATGTCGCCGTCGCACTCAACCAAAGCCTTCTTACAGTCCATCATACCGCAGCCTGTGGATTCTCTTAAATCTTTAACGATTTTAGCTGTAATTTCTGCCATTTTCGTATCCTCCTTAAAAATTACTCTGCCTGTTCTTCAGCAGGAGCTTCTTCAACAGCAGCTTCTTCTGCGGGAGCAAAAGATTCGCCCTGTCTTCCTTCGATAACAGCGTTTGCCATAGCACCTGCGATAAGGCTTACGGCACGGATAGCGTCATCGTTACCGGGGATTACGTAATCAACTTCGTCGGGATCGCAGTTTGTATCAACGATAGCAACGATGGGAATGTGAAGCTTTCTTGCTTCTGCTACAGCGTTCTTTTCCTTCTTGGGGTCAACAACGAACATAGCAGCGGGAAGTCTCTTCATTTCCTTGATACCGCCAAGGTTGTCTTCAAGCTTCTTCCATTCGAGACGAAGCTTAATAACTTCCTTCTTGGGGAGAACATCGAATGTTCCGTCTTCTTCCATCTTCTGAAGCTGGAAGAGTCTTGCAATTCTTGTGGTGATGGTCTTGAAGTTTGTAAGCATACCGCCATACCATCTGGAATTTACAAAGTACATACCGCATCTTAAAGCTTCTGTCTTAATAGCTTCCTGAGCCTGCTTCTTTGTACCAACGAAGAGGATGTCTCCGCCTTCAGCAGCTACGCTCTTGATGAAGTCATAAGCTTCATTTGCCTTCTTTACGGTCTTTTCAAGGTTGATGATATAGATACCGTTTCTTTCGGTAAATATATACTCAGCCATTTTGGGGTTCCAACGTCTGGTCTGATGTCCGAAGTGAACACCTGCTTCCAGAAGCTGTTTCATTGAGATTACTGACATAGTTAAACACTCCTTTTAGTTTTTTATACCTCCGCCCTGCACCGTCCGCTACACCCTTTCGGGAACTAATCAGACTCATCAGAACGTGTGTATTTTAATATTTAACCTATGAGATTATATCATAAGGTTTTTTCCTTGTCAAGTATTTTTTTACATTTAAAATAAATCATTTCTTTCCGCTTTCAGTGCCGTTATTTCCTTTACGGCGGCTTCTGCTACGGCGGCATAGCGTTCCTTTTTCTTTCTTATTTTGTGAAATTCGTGGCTGACTATTCCGAAATTTGCATTCATTGGCTGAAAATGCTCTGCATCACCGTTTGCCACATAGTAGGAAAGCGCGCCGGTAACAGTCCCCTTACCCGGCACGAAGCTTTCTTTTCCCGTAAGATAAGCATAGGCGTTTATTCCTGCAATGAGACCTGATACCGCCGATTCCACATAGCCTTCAACGCCGGTAATCTGTCCCGCAAAGAAAATATTTTCTCTGCCTTTGACAGAATAGTTTGCGTTAAGCACCTTAGGTCCGCAAAGGAAGGTGTTTCTGTGCATTACGCCATAGCGTAAAAACTCCGCATCGGAAAGACCGCCTATCATTGAAAACACTCTCTTCTGCTCGCCGAACTTAAGGTTGGTCTGAAAGCCTACCATATTGTAAACTGTTCCCTCGGTATTATCACGGCGAAGCTGAACAACGGCGTGATAACGCTCCCCTGTTACGGGATTTTCAAGTCCCACCGGCTTTAAGGGACCAAAGAGCAATGTTTCACTTCCACGCTTTGCCATAATTTCCACGGGCATACAGCCCTCAAAAACAGAAGGCTTTTCAATATCCTCGTGAAGAGGTGCCGTTTCAGCATTTATAAGTGCCTCGTAAAAGGCGTCATACTCTTCTTTGGTCATGGGACAGTTTATGTAATCGGGAGTTCCCTTATCGTAGCGGCTTTTAAAATACGCCCTTGTCATATCAATGGAGTCAAAGCTGACTAAGGGTGCCGCCGCATCATAAAAGGACATAAAGCCGCCTGTGAGCTTTCCGATTTCCTCAGCCAGTGCTCCGTCTGTCAAAGGCCCTGTTGCAATTATAACGCACTCATCTTCGGGAATGGAGGTTATCTCCTCTTCGATTACTTCTATGTTTTCGTTTTCCTTAATCTTTTTTGTTACGGTATCGGAAAACTTTTCCCTGTCAACCGCCAGTGCTCCCCCTGCCGGAACCTTTGTTTCGTCCGCCGAGGAAATTATAACTGAGTCCATTATTCTCATTTCCTCTTTAAGAAGTCCGCAGGCATTATCAAGGCTATCGCCTTTAAGAGAATTACTGCAGACAAGCTCCGCAAATCCGAAATATTTATGGGCAGGGGAAAACTTTTTCGGCTTCATTTCATAAAGCTTTACCTTTATGCCTCTTTTAGCTATCTGGTCTGCCGCCTCGCAACCCGCAAGACCTGCACCTATTACTATCATAATATTTTTCCTTTCGAAAGATGCACCCGTAAAGGGTGCATCAGCTTACTTTTTATCCTTACCGCAGAATCTGTCGGAGCAGCGAACCACCGTTTCTCCTCTTACGGTTTTTGTTATCATCATCGAACCGCACTTTTCGCACTTCTCTCCCGTGGGCATATCCCAGAGAAGGAAGTTACAGTCCTTGTTACGGCAGGGATAATACTTCTTGCCCTTCTTTGAAAATCTTCCGATAATCATATCTCCGCACTCGGGGCACTTCACGTTGGTTTCGTCCACAATCGCCTTGGTGAAGGAGCATTCGGGGTAGCCCGGGCAGGCAAGGAATTTTCCGAATCTGCCGTTCTTTATTACCATATTTCTTCCGCAAAGCTCGCACTTTACATCGGTTTCTTCGTCCTGAATGGTAACCTTACCCATTTCGTCCTCGGCAACCTTTAAGTCCTTTTCAAAGGGGGTGTAGAATTCGCCTACAACCTTGGTCCATTTTTCCTTACCTTCCCCAACCTTATCAAGGTCATCCTCCATATTTGCGGTAAACTCAATATCAACGATGCTCTTGAAATATTCTGTCAGCATATCGGTGATGATTTTACCAAGCTCAGTAGGCTTTAACGCCTTCTTGTCACGCTCAACATAGCGACGTGCAAGAATGGTGGAAAGTGTGGGCGCATAGGTTGAAGGTCTTCCTATTCCCGCTTCTTCCATCGCCTTGATCAATGATGCTTCGTTATAGCGCGCGGGAGGCTCTGTAAAGTGGCCCGATGCTTCAAGCTTTTCTTCCGTCAGCACATCGCCCGCCTTAAGCACGGGAAGATGCTTTACGGTTTCCTCCGTATTGTCGGAGTCGGTATATACGGCAAGGTAGCCGGGGAAGGAAAGCTCCCTCGCACCTGCCTTAAAGTCTGCCTTATTGCAGGAAATTTCCGCATTTACTGTTTTATATACAGCGCTTGATGCCTGACTTGCGATGAAGCGGGAGAAAATAAGCTTATAAAGCTTGAATTCGTCGCCCTTAAGTGAACTTTTAACCTCTTCGGGAGTAAGCATAGTTGTGGGACGGATTGCTTCGTGAGCGTCCTGCGCTCCCTTTTTGGTCTT
>JAFXHP010000094.1 GCA_017536285.1 Clostridia bacterium | reverse complement strand
TTCTCGTCAAGATTTTCTTTGAAAGTGTAATTTTCAATTTTCTCATAGTCGGTTTTATCTGTTGAATAAGATATATTTGCTTTAAGCCAAAGGCCGTGTTTATCCTCTGTAAGTCTTGGCAAATAATGTATTTCTTCAATTTCGTAAACCTCTCCGAGGTCAATACTGATATTAACCGGACGACTGCCTACAGCCTCCGTCTGCCACATTGACTGATTTGTTCCGTCAAATGCCTTTACTATTGTAAATTGCATCCAGGCTTCTTCTTCACACGAAACCTTAAACTTATCGGAAGGAATCAGCTGCGGAGTGTTCAGCGATGCATACTCAAGGTATGACGCAGGCGTCATTGTTTCTTTACCGTCATCTCCTTTTATCACGGAAAATTCCGCAAATGCCGCAACCGAGCCCTCTTTTATATAAAGCCTTATTCTTTTTGCATTTACATTTGCAACAAGGTTTATAACCTTTGTATATCCCTTTGCTTCATACATATAAGAAGGAACCGTAATATCTTTAGCTATAGCATAAAATTCCCCGTCATCGGAATCCGATACCAAAATATCATAGCTTTTAAGGTCACCTGAATTTGAATCCTTTCTTGAAAGGAGGGCGAATCCTGAAATGTCCGTAACTTCAGGAAGTGTAAAATCCAAAGTGTACGGTGCAGGCTCAATATTTTTCGCTTTTCCGTCAATCTCATCATACTTTGAATGCCAGAAGGTTTTCGTATCATTGTCAATAAGATATTTAGCGGGATTTTTAACAAATTCAGAGGTTGCAGAAACAGTCCACCCTGCTTTCGATGCTTCGCCGGTAACAATTTTTTCACCCTCGGCAATAATCGGAGGATCGGCGTCCAAAATACCGCTTCCGGTTATCTTTACATTACCGCCTTTGTTTCCGGATAAATCAGCTTCCCCTCTCACCTTTACCTGTGCTCCGGGATTAATATGTATTCCGCTGCCTTCACAATTTGTTATTTTTATACCTTCGCTGATATTAACAACTGTTGTTTTTTCTTCACTTTTGGTTCCGCCTGCCACAATTCCGCTTCCCGTAACATTGCTTATGGATGTGTCCGAAAGCTTAAGCTCTACCTTTGCTCCTACAGGACCTGCAACTATGGCATCACCCGTTCCGCCAACTACGGTAAGTCCGTTAATTTCAGCATCGAGAAAGTAAAGACCGATAATTCCGCGCGTTTTCGCGTGACAATCGGAAACGGTCACTTTATCCTCTATGATTATTTTTCCGTTGCCCTGTCCCCAGAAGGCACTTCCGTTATGTCCGTAATAATGTGTGATGGTTACATTATTAAGCCGGACTGTTCCGTTTGTAACAAGAAAGCATCCGTTTGTATGCCCCTGATCCTCCGATGTGATGGACTTATCCATTCTGAAGGTTACGTTTTTTACGGTTACATCACCGCCGGAGATTTTATACGATCCTCTGTCGTCATGATTTCCGTGCAGCTTTCTGTCAAAGGCGTCAGTTATTGTAAATCCCCCGCCGTCAAATGTGAACTTCACTTCGGGAAAATCAATTCCTGTTATGCTTTTTCCTGTATAATTAAAGGTATAGTCCTTAAGTAAAGTAACCGTATCCCCTTCTGAAACAGAATTAAAAGCTTCCTGTAAATCAGAATAATATCCGACAGATCCTCCGCTGCCTTCGACTTTGACAAAGTCAACATCATTGGCTGCTGCAAAAACACTTCCGGCAACAATAAACAGTGCTGATATTAAGCTAAAAAGTCTCTTTTTCAAAATAATTCACCCTTTCAATTGATGTATAACTTTAATTCAATCAAAGTGATGCAAAACACTCATAACCGTATCAATCGGTGCTGTTCCCCTTGTGCATACGGTATAAACGTCCTCTCCTATTGCCTTCACTTCATATCCGTAGCATTCTTCAATAAAGCTTAAGGGAATGAATACAATTCCGTCCCTTGAGATAACGGGGTTTGAAAGCCCGGTAAGCTTTCCGTCCACTCTCGCTTCATTAGTGCCGAGGGTTGTATATGTCCACTTATAATTAATTACTTCTGTCAGTTCGTCGTTCATCTCATAATGATAGGTTCTAGAAACATTGTAGAATGAATTATAGTCTGTTTTTGTTCTGCCGTAGCCCAGCACTTCGCACAATGCATCTTCAGGGATATAAAGTGTTCCGTTCTGTGAAAAAGCACGTACATTTCTGTTCTTTTCGTAAACCGGCATTTTTCCGCCTGCAACTATCATATTTTCTGCACCGGCTTTTAGAATTGCCGTATCCGACAGCATCATTCTTTCATAATCTGTAAGTGCTGTCTGCTCTTTTTCTGTATAGAGATAATTAAAGCGACCATAGGGCGCAACCGAGCCATCAGAATAGAAATTCATAAAGTCGTCTTCCGCTGAAACAGAATCTGTCCATTTAAATTCAAAATCTACCTTTTCCGTCTCTCCGATAAAGCTTCTCGGAAAAGAAAGCACCATAGAATTTCCGGTTATCCTGTATTCTGCATTACCGATACTTTCCCAACACCATACATTTCCTGCATTTTTTGAAATTACACCTTTCCCGGATACATTAAAGGCATAGTCATAACCTTCCCACCCGGTATTATACATCCTGTCTGTGTTTATATAGAGATTAAGAAAGCTTTTGTCGTGTTCCTTTATGTCCTTTTCACAGGATACAAGGAAATAGAAATTTTCATTGTCAAAAGACACCTTTGCACTCTTTACAGCATTGTTTACAGTTGTTTTATAGATATTCGGTTCAAAATCAGTACCCGCTTTTGCATAGCCCACAGAATCTCTTTCGTAATCCTGATTTGCATTTAAAAAGTCAGGCCCAACTTCGCTCCACTGTGAAAGCTCACCGTTAATATCTATAGCTTTCATTCCGCTTGCAACAGGTGCAGGGCGAACACCCTTGAATTTTCTTACAAAATCGCAAAGGAGCATATAATAATCATCCTTCAGAGTGCCTCTTGACGGCTCGAAATCGCGGCTGTTTTCGTCATCAAAGGTATCCACAAAGGTGTTGGTCTGCCCGTACCATTCGCTCTTTCGTTCTGCCGAAAGCTCGTTCCATCCGTCAATAAATACAAACTCAGGATCAGCCGCTAAAGCAAGTGCTGCCTGCTCACGGAAGAAATATGCCTTTCTTGCGCTGTCGGCAGAATAGTCGCGGTTGAATACCTCGGAAAAGCTTCTGCCCTTTGCATAGGGATTGGATGCAGCTGTAGCCACGCCCATTGCCGCATTGACTGTTGTGTTTATAGAGCATCCCACCGCCACCATTTCAGGCCGTCCGGTTTCATCGGGATTACGAAGCTGCTGCGGAAATTCTTCAAGCCAGAACCATTCATTGGGAGCAACCTTACTGTTTCTGTACGCCCCGGCATATCTGAAAGTGAAAAAGTCGTGTATTTCTTCCGCCAGATCCATCTGTGCAGTATCTTTTTCATTGGCATATTTCTTTGTATCCGCTTTATATACCGTAGAAAAAATCATAGGCTTTCCGTCGCGGTAATACCATATATCGGAATAATCGTTTCCCACAAAGAAATTCATATATATCGCCATAGGCTGGGTAAATGCATATTTACTGCGGCCAAGGGAGCCTATAACCGAAATTTTCGGAACATCAATTCCCGTCCTTTTCGCATCACGAAAAGCTTTTGCAAGAATTGTAAGAGGCTCGGTAAATGTATATCCCGCATTTGTACAGTCGGTAAATATCACATCGACGCCTGCAACTGCAAGCATTTCGGCGTGTTTACGGTATACCCAGTAGTCATAGGAATCGTAAAATCCCAGCACCGGCTCTGTCCAGAAATATTTATTGTTCTTCCCCCAGGCTTCGTGGTAATAATTGTCTCTTGCTTCGGGGTGTTCCTTTAATACGTCTGAAATAACCCTTCCGCGGTTTTTAGCAGTATCTGCAACAAACCAGTTCCAGTACATAATTCCCACTTCACGTCCGTCGGTTTTAACAGCCCCGGTTTCACAATAGTCTGCCACCTTTCTTCCGTAGGAATCTGTTGCCGCCCAGGTATCCGAATAAAGGTCTTTAATATATGAGTCCGGTACACAGGCGGATTTGTCCTGAACATACTCATCTTTATATAAGTTTATTTCATATATATTGGAATTTCCTCTGTTTTCTCCGTAAAGCGAAACAAAGTATAAATCGTGAACGCCCTCCGTTTCAAAGATTGATGTTTTGAAAATGTGCTCTCCCGCTTCTGCCATAACTATATATCCGAGCACATCGCCTTTTAAGGGATCATCCGCCTTAACAACAAGAGTATCTCCGTTTTCTCCTGCACCTCTTATAAACGTATTGAGCACCCTGATTCCAATGGATTTTATTCCGGTGAGGTCAACTGCCTTAAATCCGAAATAGCTGTCTTTAGTATTGTATCTGATGCAATCTTCATAAACCATAATATTATTTTTAAAGTCAGGCTTAAGTATATCTAATTCCTTTTCCGTTTCCGCAGAAATTGCTAAAGAAAAGGATGCCAGCATAGATATAATGAGCAAGGTTGATACAATTTTTTTCATATAATCTCCTCCTGTTAATATTCCTGCAATCATTATAACACACAAAAACTGTAAATTCCTTAGTTTTTTTGTCATC
>JAFXHP010000009.1 GCA_017536285.1 Clostridia bacterium | reverse complement strand
TCGCGATATCCCAAATGGTTATTACGCATATCCATTATAACAGATATTTTGAATTCTGGCGAGTATTTTTTGCTCTTTTCTCCTTTTTTACCCATAAAAATATGCACCTCCAAAAGTGTCTAACTTTTGGGGTGCATATCAAAAGCAATGCGGTGTTTTTTTATCTTGTTATTCTTTTTTCTGTACCATAAGTTATATAAAGCGTATCGTCAGTTTTGTAAATCACATAAGGAACTACTCTTAAAGTCGCACCTGTTCCGAGATTCTTGTTATATCTGTACATTCCCCTGTGCGAATTATCCAAAGCCTTTGCCACCGTTACCGAGGCAGAATCTATTGTAAGAGCATCTTCAGACGTACCGTAAGCCATAAGCATACCGGATTCCACGACTTCGTATTCTTCAGGAATATTTCTCATCATAAGAATCGATACGCCATTGGAATAAACCTCAGTATCCACATCAATAACAGCCACAAGCGGAAGATTTTCACATTCTTCTTCAGCATATACAGCTTCCGCCTCAACGTTGCAACCCATTCTTATACCGAAAATTTTGGAATATGCCACTTTTTCTCCGTTTACATTCCATCCTGCAAAAACTTTATCCTGCGGTATCAATGCCGCATCGGCAACTATAGTTACCAATTCATCATATTCATATTCCGAAAGCAGAGGGTCACTGCTGCCTCCGGTAACCGAAAGCTCGTAGCTGACTTCCTTTTTTTCATACTCCGTTCTTATAAGCAATATTTCTCCTGCCGAAACATTCTTCCATTCGTCAGAATCCCATCCCACAAGAGTGTATCCCGGATTTTCCACCCAGGAAACATCAGGTTCATTTGCCGCAGCACCGTCTGCCACATAATTGGAGCGAAAAATCCTTCCGTTTATGTCAGCAAAAGTAACGTATCCATATGATGCAAGATAGTTATCCGGTAAGAAAAATGCCGTTATATTCATGTCTTTTATCAATGTAAATGTGTATGTAGGATCGTCAGAAATAATTTTGTTACTTATCTCATCTTTCCAGTATACAAACTTACCTTTATTTTCTATCGCCTCAAGTGTAATTTCAGTGCCTCTGCTGAGTTCAAGCCCTGTAAGTGCAGACCAGTTGTCATCTCCACGATAAACTCTTCCTCCGTTTGTAGCAGTTACTGTTATTTCCAAAGTCGCATCCTGCAGCTGTTCATGAGCTGAAGAAGCCATTCCCATAACGAGAATCATTGTAAGTAAAGATATGATAAATATAAATTTCTTTTTCATATGTTTCTCCTTTCTGAAATTATTCATTCGGGATAATCGTCTCTGTTAAAAGCTTACACATGTTGGACGTAATACTTATCTGCATAACAAGGTCATTCATTCTTTTATTGCTTTCTGTTTCAAGAATGGGGCCTGCCACCTTTTTAACATTTTCCATTACATAACTGTATGCTTTTTTCTGATTTTCCGTAAACGCCTTATATATTTCCGTTATTTCCTCATCGCTGCTTTCAACAGGAATTATTTTTTTAATAAGCTCCATACTTAAAGTCTGCTTAAGAAAACATATTACGATAAGAAAAGCAAGATGTTTTTTAGAATATCGTTTTTTCACCGGAGCAGGCATTATTCCAAGCTTTACATAATTATTAATCATAGGCTGGGTTATAACCTTTTCCCCTCCCATAATCGAAAGATATTCTCCAAGCAGAGTAATTACCTGATCCATATATAATTCAATTCCCGGAAGTTCTTCCCATGTGGGCAAATGCTTTTCCTCAGCATTCTTTTCCCAATCGGCGATGGATTTTTCCAATACCGCTTTATCCAATTTCATAAAAACCTCTCCTTTATTAAAACTATTATATATAAAAACAAGCACATTGTCAAATATATTTTCTTACGCCTATTGACAAAATACAAGAAGCGTGCTAATATAGTATTGCATACTAGATATTCAGATACAACGTATTAGGAGGTTTTTTATGTATACAATGAAAACAATGCTTGACAATATTTGTGCAAAATTCAAAAATAATACCGCTTTTATTATAAAAAAAAATAAACAGCAGGTAAAAATCAGCTATGACAGATTATATTCAGATGTTACTGCCCTCGCCAACGGCATAATTGAAAAAGGTCTTACTGACAAATACATTGCCGTTTCAGGAAAAAATTCTTACAATTGGGTTATTTCCGCACTGGCAGTATTTTACAGCGGAAATATTCTTGTACCTGTTGATGCCAATCTGCCTGAAGTTGAATTTTCAAGGGTAATGGAAAGAAGCTTTGCATCTCTCCTTATCTATTCAAAAGAAATTTCAGAAAAAGCAGAAAAGCAGAATATCCCCTTAAAAATAAACATGGAAGATTTAGAATCGCTTAAATCGAAAAATATCCACGAAATGCCCGTAAGAAATCCCGATGAAATAGGGGTATTAATGTTCACTTCCGGCACTACCTCAGACTCCAAAGCCGTTATGCTTTCCCAAACCAACATTCTTTCCAATGTTGATGGTTTGATAAAATGGGAAAATTTTTACGAAAACGATGTAAACCTTGCACTTCTCCCATTCTTCCACGCCTTCGGCCTTACTGCAACACTCCTGTTCCTTAATTTAGGAATGTGTTCCGTGTTCTGCGAGGGATTACGTGTAAAGAAGGCTCTTGACGAGTATGACATTACTGTATTTGTCGGAGTTCCCCTGATTCTCGACAGAATGAAAGAAACCGTAGAGACCGTTCTCAGAAAGAAAAAGATTCTCGGATTATTCAATGTTCTTCGTGCTATTTCCCGCTTTTTCTTAAAGCTTAAGATTGATTTAAGAGGCCCCCTCTTTAAAATTGTTCGTAAAAATTTAAGCAAGCTCCGTCTTATCATAAGCGGTGCTGCAGCATTAAGTCCCGAAACCATAAACTTCTTTAATGACATCGGAATTCTTCTCATTCAGGGGTATGGCCTCACAGAAACCGCTCCCGTACTGTCAGCAGAAAACGACGACAACATGCGACTGGGCTCAATCGGAAAGCCTCTTCCCGGAATTGAAATAAAGATAGACAATCCCGATGAAAACGGCATCGGTGAAATAATAGCAAAAGGTCCCAATATAATGCTTGGCTATATGGGCGAAGATGTATCGCCTGTTATCGACGGATATTTTCACACCGGTGACCTTGGATATATGGACAAAGACGGATTCATCTTTGTCAGCGGAAGAAAGAAAAACGTCATAGTACTTCCCAACGGTAAAAATGTTTTTCCCGAAGAAATAGAGCTTCTTATAAGCGGAATTCCGGGAGTTAAGGAATCCGTTATTTATCTCACAAATGAAGAGCGTCCAAAAATTGCCGCAAAAATCGTTTATGACGAGGAGCTTACAAATCCGGACGTGCTGGCAGAAGAAATCAAAAAGATAAATGCGAACCTGGTTTCTTTCAAAGAAATAAAGCTTGTTGAATATACCACCGAAGAATTCAAGAAAACCACAACAGGTAAAATCAAAAGAAATATGATATAAAAAAAGCAGCCTCCCGGCTGCTTTTTCATTAGTTCATTTTTTAGTCCTTTGCAATAATCGCAAGAAGTACTCCTTTTTCTGCCTTTACTCTTGCCGTTTCTTCTGTAATTACATTACTCACCGTAAGAGTCTCTCCGATTTTAACTTCAGCATTCAAAAGCGGATAGTAAAATCCTTCAAGAGAAACACCTTTAACAACGCTGTCAAGAGGAAGAAAGGAAATCGTTTCTCCCCTATGCCCTTTTATTTCACAGCTTTCGCTGAAAGCAAATATCTCATTATGGGCATCTTTAAGTATAATTTTAATTCCTTTGCCTACATATTTTTTAAGCAGGCATGCGTTGGCCATGGAGTGATCAAACCTCGTTCCGATACCTCCTATAACCGTGATACTTTCATACCCTTCTTCAACAGCCTTTTCTATTGCCGCCTCGGTATCGGTAAAATCCTTATGGACTTCAAGTTTAATTTTTTCTACATCTTCAAGAGGGGACTCCAAAGAATCCATGTCTCCTATGAATATATCAGGTTCTAAACCCAAAGCCTTTGCCTTGTCATATCCGCCGTCTGCTGCAATTATCAAATCATATTGTTCATTTATCTTTATGCCGTCAATACTTCCTGCAGCTACAATCAAAGCTTTTTTCATTTTACCTCACAGCTTTTCATTTTATCAATTTCTTCCTTTGCCGAAGGTGCGTTAAAGATTGCAGAGCCTGCAACAATTACATTAGCTCCCGCTTCAACAACAACCGATACATTTCCTGCACTTATTCCTCCATCTACCTGTATATCTATTTTTCTGTCGCCTATAATTTCTTTCACCTTTCGGATTTTCTCCACTGTTTCGGGAATAAATTTCTGTCCGCCAAATCCCGGATTAACTGTCATTACAAGCACCATATCGGTATAATCCAAAACATATTTAATAACCGACTCATCCGTTCCAGGATTTAATGCAACGCCGGCTTTAAGCCCCAGAGCTTTTATACTCTGAAGTGTTCTGTGAAGATGACGAGTTGCCTCGGCATGTACGGTTATAATATCCGCTCCGGCCTTCTTGAAATCTTCAATATAACGCTCTGGTGCATCAATCATAAGATGAACATCAAAGGGTTTCTCTGTGCATTTTCTTATTGCCGATATTACCGGTAAACCGAAAGAAATGTTAGGAACAAAGCATCCGTCCATCACATCAATATGAATAAGGTCTGCTCCGGCCTCGTCAATTTTCTTTATTTCCTTTTCAAGGTTTGCAAAATCAGATGCAAGAATCGAAGGTGAAATTTTTATCATTTCTGTCATCCTTTCGGGTTGTATTTTTCATATTCTTTCTTTTCTTCAACCATTTTTATATAGCTGTCATATCTGGATGCGAAAATTTCCCCGCGTTCCAGTGCTGCCTTCACTCCGCAATCAGGCTCGTTTCTGTGGGTACAGTCGTTAAAACGGCAGTATTCCATGTGAGAAGCAAACTCAGGGAAACATGCAGGGATGTCGATATCCGTAGCCTCAAAGGAGCTGAATCCCGGTGTATCCAGGACATATCCTCCGTAAGACAAAGAAAGCAGCTCCGCATGTCTGGTTGTATGCTTTCCTCGCTCAATTTTTTCGCTTACATTTCCCGTTTTCAGCGAAAATTCTTCGCCAAATGAATTAAGTAAAGTGGATTTTCCCACGCCGGAAGCACCGGCGAAAGCCGTAACCTTATCCTTTGTAAGCTCTTTAAGCTTTTCAACGCCGTCCCTATTATCTTTTCCTGTAACTATTACCGGAAAACCGGCCGACTCATAAATTGAAACATACTCCGATGCATCATTAAGGTCGCTCTTAGTAATAGATATTATGACTCCGATATCTTTGGATAACGCCACTGCCGACAGCTTATCCACCAGTAAAAGGTCAGGTTTCGGACTTTGTACCGCAAAGGTAATTATAAGGTTATCAATGTTTGCAACATTAGGACGTATCAGCATATTTTTTCTTGGCAATATCTCATTTATTGCCGATGTCTCTTCGTCAATCTGCACTATATCCACAAAGTCCCCCACCAGAGGCGAAAGATAATTCTTTTGTCTGAACTTGCCTCTTACGGAACACTCATACATAACTCCGTCGGCTTCCACTGTATAAAGTCCGCCTACGCCCTTTGTTATTCTTCCGCGCATTAACCCTGCACACTCTTTTCTTCGTAAAATACGTCGTTAATATAGATCTCATAGGCAACGGACGTGCCGGCCTTTACTTCAATGCTTACCGTATCCAGCGGATTGTGAGTTTTCTTGTAAACCGTCTCACCGTTATCCCCTCTTATAACCTTAACATTTACTGCCGCCGTTCCTGCCGGAACAGTAAAAGTAAGAGTAGCTTTTTTCTGAGACGTTTCTTCTTTTTCGGTATTCTCCGGTTCCTTTGTCGTAGATACAACCAATTCTATTACATCCTCCACATTGATTCTGGAAGGACTTTCGGGGCTCTGGCTGAGAACCGTACCTTCTATCACGTCTTTATTCACTTCTTCTGTGATATTAATATTATAATATCCTTTGTTATTAAGAGTGGTCTTTGCCTCATTAATGTCCATTCCTGTCACATCTGGAATTTTCGGATCAATGTCTTCTCCACCCTTGCTCTCGTAAAGAATAACCACGTCTCCGCTTCTTACCATCGTGCCTTCTGCAGGTTCCTGTCTTGTAACAAGTCCTTCATCGTGCTTCTCGTTGTAGTCATCATTTTCTTCCACTATAATCTGTCCCTTAAGTCCCAGTTCTTTCACAACCTCAAGAGCATAATCCGAATTTTCACCAACGAAATCATCCAGCTTAAACATTTCAGCGCCAAGACTTACTACAACATAAATCTCTTTTGACCCGGGAATATTTTTTCCTTCTTCAGGCTCCTGATTTATAATTTTATCCTTTTCTTCCTGAACACTGTATTCTTCTTTTCTTACAACAACAACAATTTCTTCATCAAGCTCTAAAACCTTTTCCTCAGCCTGACTTAACGTAAGTCCTTTAAGATTAGGCGTTATTATGTTATCAGTTCCTTTGTAAAACCAGTCAAAAGCCATCTTGGCACCAAGTGCCATTACTGCAACAATTGCCACACACAAAACACTGATTCCGATAATTTTTTTAGCATTTTTACTTTCTGTTTTTTTAGAAGAAGTCTCATCGACCTTGCGGCTTTCCTCTGCAATTTCCTCCACATCAATCTGTTTCGTGGAATAGAAACCCTGATTGTCATTATCGCTCAGTTCCACTGAAGGATCTGCCATAAGTCTTAAAATATCGGACTCCATAGCAGAAGCCGACAGATATCTTTGGCTTTGCTCTTTACGCATTGCCTTTAATATAATATATTCGGCAGCAGCAGGAAGGTCTTCTGTAAAGTCAGAAGGCTTTTCAGGCTCTTTCTGCAAATGCTGCATTGCAACAGCAACCGTATTATCAGCTTCAAAAGGCACCTTTCCGGTTACCATTTCGTAAAGACAAACACCAAGAGAATAAAGATCGCTTCGTTCGTCGGTAAATCCGCCTCTCGCCTGTTCGGGAGAAAGATAATGAGCTGAACCCAGAACCTTAGAGCCAAGAGTCGTTGTGGATGCAGAGGTTGCCCTTGCAATACCAAAATCCATGACCTTGAGTGCTCCGTCGCTGCCTACCATAATATTATGAGGCTTTATATCTCTGTGTATAACCTTACGCTCATGAGCATGGCCAAGTGCCGCACATATCTGAAGTGCAAATTTAAACGCATTTTTCCAGGGTACCTTACCCATTTTAGTTATATATTCTTTAAGCGTAGTGCCGTCCACATATTCCATTACGATATATCTTAGTCCCTCGTGTATTCCCACATCGTAAATGCCTACAATATTCGGATGGCTTAAACCTGCGGCAGCCTTTGCCTCTATGTCAAAACGTTTTATAAATTCTTCGTCCTGCTTGAATTCAGGTCTTAAAACCTTTACAGCAACAGTTCTGTTAAGCATTTTATCCATAGCCTTATACACTATGGCCATGCCGCCTGTACCTATTTCACTTTCAATTATGTATCTTCCTCCAAGAATAATTTCACCCATATCTGACATTCCTTTCCGGAGATGTATTTTTACCAAAAGGTATATCTCAAATTAAAATTTGTCTGCGACAATCACTGTTATATTGTCTTTTCCGCCTGCAGCATTTGCCCTTTCCAGAAGCTTTTCCGCTGCTGAGGCTGTATCGTCGCTGCCAAGTATAATCTCTGCAATTTCTCCGTCTGTCAACATATTTGTAAGTCCGTCAGTGCAGAAAAGAATTTTGTCCCCATCTTCTATATTAAATTCGTAAAAGTCTCCCTCGACTTCTTTGCCTACACCTATTGCTCTTGTTATCATGTTTTTCATCGGGTAGTTTTTTGCTTCTTCCTGAGTTATTTCACCCTTTTTCAAAAGCATTTCCACATAAGAATGGTCTTCTGTTATTTTTATCGCCTGTCCGTTTCTTATCACATACACTCTGCTGTCTCCAACATGGCCAAGATAAAGCTTTCCCGATTCGTAAATTCCGATGTCCAGAGTGGTTCCCATGCCTTCTCTTTCTCCGGTTGCCATGTTGTATACCTTTTCATTAGCTTCCTTTATAGCCAAAATAATATGCTTCTCGTAGTCCCCTTCAATTCCGTCCAGAACAGAAATGACTGTATTTACAGCAAGCTTACTTGCCACTTCTCCGGCATTGTGTCCGCCCATTCCGTCAGCCACAACAAGAAGCTTTCCGTCAGCATAGAAAAAATCTTCATTGTTTTCTCTTACCATGCCTTTGTCTGTTTTTCCTGCAAAATACATATTCATTCCCCCTTTATCATAGATTTTTTAAGTTGTCCGCACGAAGCACTTATGTCTTTTCCAAGTTCTCTTCTTAAAGTTGCCGTCACATTAAACTTTTCAAGAATTTTTATAAATTCATATTTGTTCTTTCCCCGCTTGAAGTTTCTTCCTTCGACAGGATTAACTTCAATGAGATTAACGTGGCAAAGCTTTCCTGAAAGCAGCTTTCCCAGCTTTTCCGCTTCAGCAACGCTGTCGTTTACTCCGCTTATCAAAGAATATTCGTAGCTCACCCTTCTTCCGGTTTTAGCAGAATATGCATCCATCAAAGAAATAAGCTCTTTGATCGTTGTGGCTTTTGCCGCAGGCATTATTTTCCGGCGGGCCTCATCTGTTGTTGCATGAAGCGAAAGTGCAAGTGTTATCGGAATATTCTCATTAGTAAGCTTTTTTATTCCTTCGGCAAGGCCACAGGTCGAAAGCGTAATATGGCGATAACCGATATTAAGTCCATCCGGGTTATTTATTGCCGAAAGTGCCGCAATTACATTATCATAATTATCAAGCGGTTCACCTATACCCATCAGTACTACGTTTGAAATTCTCACATTTGCATCAATAGAGACTGCCCTTATCTGCCCCTCGATTTCAGAAGGGGTAAGATTTCTTATAAGACCGTCCATTGTTGATGCACAGAAAGCACATCCCATTCGGCATCCCACTTGGGTTGAGATACATATGCTCTTTCCGTGTTCATAACTCATCAAAACCGTTTCAACAATGTTCCCGTCAGAAAGTCTGATAAGATACTTAACCGTCTCATCTATCTTCGACGAAAACTTCATGTAAACCTCAGGAAAGAAAAGCTCATATTCTGTTTTAAGCTTTTCTCTTAAGCTGAGCGGAAGATCTGTCATTTTATCAACATCCGTCTCGCCTCGTCTTATCCATTTATAAAGCTGCTTTGCCTTATAGCTTTGAATACCAAGCCTGTCAGCCATTTCTTTAACCGTCATATCAGCAAGATTCATCCCGCTCACCTCTTTTCCTTTAAGTATCCTTTTTCATGCGGCAGATAAATGCCCCATCTGTCTTATCTGTATCGGGATACCATGTTTTATAGCCTTTTTCGCCTCCCGGAAAAGGCATAAGCTTAAAGTCTTTATTTTTTTCTAAAAATGCATTTATAACATATTCATTTTCTCTTTTATCAATCGAGCATGTACTATAAATCAATATTCCGCCTGCCTTTAAGCATTTGCTCTGACTTTCAAGAATTTTTTGTTGGAGCGATGCAAAGTCCTCATCTTCCCGTCTGTTCCACTTAATATCGGGTCTTCTTCTGATAATTCCTGTGCCTGAGCAGGGAACATCCAAAAGCACCCTGTCACACTTTCCTGTAAGCTCCTCATTAGTCTTCGATGCATCATGAAGCTTTGTTTTTATGATATGCAAAGAGAGCCTGTCTGCCGCATCTTCTATAAGCTTAAGCTTGTGTTCATATATGTCACAAGCAAAAATTTCGCCCTTATCTTTCATAAGCTGTGCGATATACGTGGTTTTTCCACCCGGTGCCGCACATCCGTCAAGCACCGTCATGCCGGCTGAAGGTTCCAAAAGCTCCGCCGTTTTTTCAAAGGGCCTGGCCTGAACAGTAAAAAGTCCCTCATTGAAGCCTTCTATCTCAGAAACAGAGCCGCTATGTTTAAGAGTTATCATATTCCCGTCCCTGGATAAAGCGGCATCTCCAAGTTTTTCATAAAGTTCGTCGGCACTTATCTTAAGTGTATTTACCCTTATCACAGTTTCTGCCTTTGCGTTTCCCGCTTCCATTATTTTTTCTGCTCTTTCAAAGCCGAAGTCCTCTATAAAACGTTTCGTCATCCAAAGAGGATAGGAGTATTTAACGGAAAGAGCCTCTGTTCTATCATCAGGAAGTGAAATTTCTCCGCCTCTTAAAGCATTTCTTAAGATTGCATTAACAAATCCCGAGCTTGATGCATGGCCATATCTTCTGGAAAGTACCACGCTCTCATTTACTGCCGCAGACGCAGGAACTTTATCCATAAAGAAAATCTGATAAAGTCCCATCCGGAGGATGTTTTTTATAAGTACTGATATTTTCTTCAGTTTTATTTTAGAATACCGGGAAATTATATAGTCAAGATAACCGCGGTTTCTCACGGTCCCTCTCACAAGCTCACTTAAAAAAGCTGCATCCCTTCCCGATATTTTTTCTTTTCTGCACTTTTCATCGATAAGAAGATTGATATATGCACCATTTTCATCGATGTCAGCTAAAATCAAAAGTGCAGTCTGCCTTATTTTATCCATATGCTATACCTCTTCGGTATATTTATCAAATGTCTTTCCGACATCTATACTGTGACCTCTCAAATAGTCTGTGGCGTTCATTTCCTTGCCGCCCTCTGCCTGAAGTCTTACTATTTTTACTGCTCCGCTTCCTGAAGCCACAATCAATCCTTCTTTGGGATTTGATACCAAAACTTCTCCTGCTTTTCCGCTTTTATCCGAAAGTTCTGTTTCTGTAATTTTATACTTTACACCTTCAAAATATGAATAAGCAGCAGGCCACGGATATGTTCCTCTTACCAGATTGTGGATTTCAAGGGCACTTTTTTCCCAATTGATTTGCCCTGTCTTTGAGGTAAGAACCGATGCATAGTTGCTCTCGCTTTCATTTTGCACCTCTCGCTCAGCCTTTCCTTCTTCTATCAGGTCTATTGCCTCAAGAAGTCCCTCTGTTCCCAGCTTTTCAAGTTTGGAAAAGAGTGTTATCTGATTGTCTTTAATATCAATAGCACACTTTTTCTTTAAAATCATATCCCCGGTATCAAGGCCCTTGTCCATATACATAACGGTTATTCCGGTTTCGGCTTCTCCGTCAATTATGGCGGACTGTACAGGAGATGCACCTCTGTATTTCGGAAGAAGTGAGCCATGAACATTTATGCAACCGTATTTCGGATAGTTTAAAACATATTCGGGCAAAATTCTTCCGTATGCCACAACAACAATAAGCTCAGGATTATACTTTTCAAGCACATCAGCTATTGCTCCGTCCTTAAGACTCTCCGGCTGATAAAAAGGAATATTATGCTCAATAGCACACTCTTTAACAGGAGGTGCTGTGAGTATTTTTTTTCGTCCCACGGGTTTATCCGCACGGCAAAGTACAAACAAAACCTCGTGTCCCGCTCCTATAAGTGCCTCAAGATGTGCCCTTGCAAAATCGGGAGTTCCCATAAAGCCTATACGCATGAAAATCTTCCTTTCTTACTCTGAGTCGGGATCGATAAAACGCTCAACCTTTTCTATAAAAGCGTGACCGTCAAGATGCTCTATCTCGTGACAAAAAGCTCTTGCAAGAAGCTCTCTTCCTTCCAAAATCTGCTCATTGCCGAACCTGTCAAGAGCTTTTACCTTAACATAATTGGGTCTTGTAACAATTCCCCACTGTCCCGGAAAACTCAAACAGCCTTCTGTTCCGGACTGTGTATCTTTAGTTTCAATAATAACGGGGTTAATAAGCTCCATAATGCCTTCCCCTACGTCAATAACAACAACCCTCTTAAGGATGCCCACCTGTACTGCCGCAAGGCCTACGCCGTTGGCCGCATACATGGTATCCGCCATGTCGTCAAGGAGAGTATGAAGTCTTTCGTCAAAGTCATTTACTTCTCTTGATTTTTTATAAAGCACCTCATCAGGTGTTTTTCTGATTTCTCTTATTGCCATAAATCCTCCTATAGCATGCTTCCCGGATTAATTTCAAGACTTAACCTTACATTTTTATCTTTATGTCCCATATAAATATCCTTAAGAAGCTTCCTTACGCAGTCATCTGCACTGATTTTAATCCAATATCTCCATCTGTAACGCCCCTTGATTTTAGAAAGCGGTGCCGGCATGGATGAATATTTGGTAAATTCAAAGCCTTCCAGCATCTTCTCTGCCAATTTTTCAGATTCACGGCAGGCCTTTTCCGCAAGTGAATTATCTTCCGCAGAAAAAACAAAAGATACTATATCGGAAAACGGCGGATAGGAAAACATTTCTCTATATGCTATTTCGCTTTCATAAAAGGCTTCATAATTTTGAGTCCTTGCCATTTTTATAACATCATTATCGGGAGTATAGGTCTGAATACAGCCCTTCCCGCTTTTTCTCCCCTGCCTGCCCTTCCGCAGACCTGGGTAATTAAATCAAAGGTTCTCTCCGATGCCCTGTAATCGTCGATATTAAGTGACATATCCGCCGCCATAACTCCGACCAGCGAAATATTAGGGAAATCAAGCCCCTTTGATACCATCTGTGTCCCAAGCAGAATATCAATTTTTTCCTTGCTGAAGGTTTTAAGTATTTTTTCGTGACTTCCCTTTCTTGAAGTTGTGTCCACATCCATCCTGATGCAACTTACACCGGGGAATGTCTTTTTAATTTCTTCCTCAAGTTTCTGAGTTCCTGCACCGAAATAGCGGACATGGCTCCCCTTACACTCAGGACAAGTTTTTATAACTCGTGTTTTGTATCCGCAGTAGTGACAATTGAGACTTTCTTCCGCCCTATGATAAGTAAGTGCTATGCTACACTCAGGACAACTTACCACATATCCGCAATCACGGCAGGATACAAAGGTTGAAAATCCTCTTCGGTTAAGAAAAAGAACCGTTTGCTCTCCATTTTCAATATTTTTCGCAATTTCGTCTCTCAAAAGGCTTGAAAGCATGCTTCGGTTTCCTTCGGCAAGCTCCTTACGCATATCAGAAACACTTACCTCCGGAAGCTTTGCCTCGTTATATCGCTTTGTCATTTTAAGAAGCTTATATTCGCCGTTTAATGCCTTGTAATAGCTTTTAATATCCGGAGTTGCTGAAGCCAGAAGCAACGGTGCTTCATTTTGCATACATCTTTTTTTAGCCACTTCCCTGGCATCATACCTGGGAGACTGTTCGGATTTATAGGTGTTTTCGTGTTCTTCATCAACGATTATTATTCCTATATCAGAAAGTGGTGCAAATACAGCCGAGCGTGCACCAACCACCACCCTTGCCTCACCATTTTTGATTCTGTTCCATTCGTCAAGTCTTTCTCCCTGGGATAAAACACTGTGGAGTATAGCTATTTTTTCTCCGAATCTGCCTATAAAATGGTCTGTCATCTGGGGGGTTAAAGATATTTCCGGAACCAGAACAATTGCAGTCTTGCCTTTTTCAAGAACCTGCTCGATGATTTGCATGAAAACTTCTGTTTTTCCGCTTCCCGTTACGCCGTGAAGCAAAAATGTATCGCTCTTTTCATTTTCAACAGCTTCCCTTAAAATGCTGAGAACCCTTGTCTGTTCTTCGGTCGGTGAAAGCTTAAATGTCTTTTCCACCTCTTTTTCAGAAAAAGGATTCCTTCTGAGGGTTTCATTATATATCTCAACAATTCCTTTTTCAGAAAGAGCCTTTACAGCCCCGGATGTAACACCTTCCTTTTCGCAAAGCTCGGATAAGCTCCGTGCCCCGGAAAGCAACGCCGTTGCCGCTTTAATCTGTGCTGTTGCACGGCTACCCAGTATATCAAGAAATTCACTTTCGCTTTTTAAAAGGCGTACATGTTTTCTTTTAAGTTCACTGACTCCTTTTACCGAAACCGTTTCTTTTTCTATAAGTCCCTTTCCGACAAGAGCATTAACAGCCCGTAAAGCCTCGCTTCCAAAAACAGCCTTAAGTTCTTCGATCGTAGCTTCCCGCCCCTCTTCGGAAAGATACGCCAGAATCCTTTCCTGACTTACGGAATGAACTTCCGCCACGTCTGCAGTTTCATTCATTCTTATTATTACATCCTCTCTTGAAAATGTTCCAGGAGGACACATAAGTTTAAGACAGTCATGAAAGGACGCCACATACATTTTCTGCATATATGCGGCAAGCTCTATTTCCTTTTCACCTATTACCGGCTCGTTTCCGTTTATTTCAAGAATATTTCTCAAGCGGTATTGGGATTTTTCATCACTGAAGCCTATTACAATACCGTTCTTCTTTGTTTTTCCGAAAGGTACCGAAACAGCGTGGCCGATTCTTAAAATCCCTTTTAATTCTTCAGGAATTTTATAATCAAAACTCTTGTCCAGCGACATAAGACCGGTATCAACAGATACCTTTGCTAAAACTTCCGCTTTGTCAGTCATAACTTATTTGGAGAAATCTATTTTGCCCTCGTAAATTTCTTCAACAGCAATAGTTACGGGCTTTTCGGACTCGGTTTTAACCAAAGGCTCCTGAGGATTTTCCTTATCCTCAAGCTCTCTGGCTCTCTTAGCTGCCGCTATAACAATGCTGTAACGGCTATCGTACTTCTTCATAAGTTCATCAACTGAAGGGTATATCATCATAACAAAAACTTCCTTTCAAATTAAATTAACTGTTTTTTATTTTTTCTATAATTTCTTTATTGTTTTTTACACGCATATTTCCTGCATTCACAATCTCATTCAGCTTAACTATGGCTTCATTAAGATTGTCATTCACGATTACATAGTCATACTCATCTATGTGCTCAATTTCTTCAAGGGCACGCTCCATTCGCTTATCAACCTGTGCAAGTGCAACAGGATTGTCGGCGTCTCTTGCCCCAAGTCTTCTTTTTAGTTCCGACATGGAAGGCGGAAGCACAAAGACCAAAACCGCTTCGGGATAACTTTTCTTAGCTTTTGCGGCACCGTTAACCTCTATTTCAAGAAGAGTGCTTTTCCCTTCTTCCATAGCTTCAAGAACGGGACCTATCGGAGTGCCGTATCGATGGTCTACATAGTCATTCCACTCAAGAAAATACTTTTCGTCAATTCTTTTCTGAAATTCTTCCTCGGAAATATAATAATAGCTCTTTCCGGGAATTTCGCCCTCTCTGGGAGCTCTTGTTGTACAGGAAACAGATAAAAACAAATCTGTTCTCTTTTCAACAACCGCCTTGACTATAGTCCCTTTTCCTACTCCCGAAGGACCTGATACAATTATAACACTTCCCTTAGCCATCCTGTTCCTCCTCCTCAGATGCATCAAATCTATGAGCTATGGTATCCGGCTGCAGCGAGCTTGTTACCACATGATCAGAGTCTGTTATAATAACTGCTCTGGTTCTTCTTCCGTATGTAGCATCAATCAGCTTGCCTCTTTCCCTTGCATCCTGCACCAGCCTTTTGACAGGAGCGGATTCCGGAGAAACCACCGCTACAACATGAGCTGCGTTAACAATATTTCCGAAACCGATATTTATAATTTTCATATCAATTCCCCTTATTCAATATTCTGAATCTGTTCACGCATTTTTTCTATTTCCGTCTTCATTTCCACAACCATCTTGGTTGTTGTCACATCGTTGGATTTTGAACCTGTGGTGTTTACTTCACGGTTGATTTCCTGTACGAGGAAGTCAAGCTTTCTGCCTGCGGGAACATTTCCCTCAATTATGGTCGAAAGCTCTTTGACGTGGCTTCCGAGGCGAACCATCTCCTCATCAACATTAACTCTGTCAGTAAAAACAGCCACCTCGTTAAGCAACCTTCCTTCGTCAACAGGAACCTTTCCTAAAATTTCTTCCATTCCCTCTCTTAATCGCTTTGCATATTCTTCCACAATTAAAGGTGCTCTTTCTCTGATTTTCGCAACATAATCTTCTATAACCTTTCCCTTTTCAAGAAGATCCGCACCAAGCCTTGCTCCTTCTTCCTTACGCATGGTATCGTAAAGGGAGAGAGCCTTTCTGAATACAGAAAGAACATCATTTGTAAGTTCTTCCTCATCTACGGGAGGCTTATCAACCTTGAACATATCGGGAAATCTTGCAATGTCGGTAACCGCAACATTGTTTTCTACTCCAAGCAAATCAGAAAGGTTTTCAAGTTCTTTAAGGTAGCTCTTAGCAAGTTCCTTATTGGCACTTACCATAACGCTGTCCTCATTATAGTCCACAATGCTTAAATAAATATCAACCTTTCCGCGTTTCACCACTTCAGAAGCTTCCTTACGCAAGATGTCTTCCAGAAAGCCGTACTGGCGTGGTACTTTCACGGTGAAATCAGTATATCTGTGGTTAACAGAGCGGATTTCCGCACTGATTTTTCTCATATTTACAGTGTCTTCAAAATGGCCGTAGCCTGTCATGCTCTTAATCATTTTTCATCCTCCGAATGCTTTTCCGATAACCTTAAAGAAAAGGCCGAAAGGGGCGTTTACGCGCCCCTTAGCTTTTTATCTGTTTCATTCCTTGACTACGGTAAGCTTTACTCCCTTTATCTTGGATTCACTCTTAACTACATCAGCCTCAGCCAAAGCCGCATCAACATATTCTTCATATGCCTCTGAAGAAAGTACTGACTTTATTGTAGCTGTGAGACTTTCAGAATTATCATCAAAATAATTTTCGGGAATTTCAAGTCTCTTTATAATGTGATATCCTTCATAGCTACCGCCTGTAACAAGTACAGCTTCTTTTGTATATTCGCCGATGGCAAGAGCCTTGGACGCATCTTCAAATGCAGGATTTCCAAAGTCGCCTTCCTTAAAGATATATCCTTCATCTCCGCCGTTAACATTGCCTTCGCCGTCAACGTCGCTTGAATAAGCTGTCATAAGAGCCTCGAAATCTCCGCCTGAAGCAAGTGCACCAAGAATTTCATCAGCCTTTGCTTTTGCATCGTCGATGGTTTCTATACCCTCATCGCCAATCTTCACAAGGATGTGCTTAACTCTCATATAGTTATCGTCAAAATATGTCTTAGCTTCTTCAGCTGTAACTTCATTTTCCTCTGCAAGCTTTTCAGAAAGCTTATTGGAAAGCATTATCTTTACCCAAAGGTCTTCAAGCTGATTAGCTGTAAGATTAATTTTTCCGAGTGCTTCGTCAAAGGATGCCTTAGAGCCTGTTATGCTGTAGAGGCTTGACTTTGCATTGCTTATCGATTCAAGTTCTTCTGCAGTAAGCGTAATTTCCTTTTCTGCTGCAAGATCTTCTGCAACATAAAGTTTTGCAAGTTCATTAAATACCGCTTCCTTAACAGCTTCACCAACAGTTGTCTCTCCATAAGCCACATCCCAGAGTTTTTCACCCTCGGCAGGAGTAGGAGCTGCTGCAATAATATCGGAAATTGCATTATATACCAGAGAAGCTGTATAAGAGTCATACATTGCAATCATGGTTACCGTGTCTTCCGCATCCATAACACCTAAGTACATTTCAGCAATTCTCACAGAATACTTATATACTCCGAGAGGAATGTCTTTTCCGTTTACGCTACCTGCTTTTGCCACATTTACAACTGTGCAACCAACCAACATGGTAAGTGCAAGTGCAAAGCATAAAATCATTTTTACTGTTTTTTTCATTTTGATACAACCCTTTCTGTTTTTCATGTTTTATATATTCTTTGCTAATATAACATTATACTATATTATTCGCCGCATTTCAAGTTTTGTAATACTTTTTTAACAAACTCCAGGGTGTTTTCAGCATTAAGCTCTCCGCACCTCACATAAATGCACGGTCTTCCTGTTGACGCAAACATAACTTTGCCTCTGAAAACTCCGTTTAGGCTTGCAATTGTTCCGGGAATATCTTTGAATCTTTCTGACGGATATATAAGAATTCTTTCGTTTTTCTTACCTATTTCGCTTATTCCCATTTTTCTTGCTTCGGAACGGATCATCGCCACGTCAATAAGCATTTTTGTTTCCCTTGGAATGTCTCCGAAGCGGTCTTCAAGTTCTTCTTCAACAAGATAGCTGTCTGAAAGGTCTAAAATTCCCGCAATCTTTTTGTACATCTGAATTCTTGTATTGCCGTCTGAAACATAGCTTTCGGGAATGTATGCCGATATATCAAGATCCACAAGGCACTCTTCCTTTTCAGGAACAGCTTCGCCTCTAGCAGATGCTACCGCTTCTGTCAAAAGATTGCAATAAACCTCATAACCGACACTCATCATAAATCCTGACTGTTCAGGGCCGAGAATATTGCCCGCACCTCGTAGCTCCAAGTCTCTCATAGCTATCCTGAAGCCGGAGCCGAATTCTGTAAACTCCCTTATCGCCTTAAGCCTTTTTTCCGCTATTTCACTCAGTACCTTATCTTTTCTGTAAGTGAGATATGCATATGCAAGACGACTCGAACGTCCGACTCTTCCTCTGAGCTGATAAAGCTGTGAAAGTCCGATTCTGTCAGCATCTTCGATTATTATTGTGTTTACATTAGGAATATCAAGTCCTGTTTCTATAATGGTGGTACATACAAGAATATCTATTTCTCCCTCCACCATTTTCATCATTATGTCTTCAAGTTCTCTTTCATTCATCTGTCCGTGTCCCACGGCGATATTTGCATCCGGAAAGCTTTGTTTTATTCTTTCCGCCACCTTGTATATTCCCGTAATCCTGTTAAACAGATAGTACACCTGGCCTGATCTTGAAAGTTCTCTTTCAATAGCCTCATTGACTACCGACTCATTATATTCCATGGCAAAGGTCTGAACAGGCAGTCTGTCCTCAGGCGGCATCGACAAAATGCTCATATCTCTTATTCCTATCATCGCCATATTCAAACTTCTGGGAATGGGAGTTGCAGAAAGAGACAAAACATCAATATTTTTCTTAAGTTCCTTGATGCTTTCCTTATGTCCTACTCCAAAGCGTTGTTCTTCATCAATTATCAGAAGGCCAAGATCTTTGAATTCTACGTCCTTCGACAAAATCCTGTGTGTACCGATTAGAATATCAACCTCGCCTCTTTTTGTGCGGCGAATTATATCGTCCTGTGCTCTTTTATTTTTGAATCGGCTGAGCATTTCAACAGTAATGGGATAATTTTTCATACGTTCCACGAAATTGGCATATTGCTGTGCCGCCAAAACCGTTGTAGGAACAAGGTAGGCCACCTGCTTATTATCGCAAACGCATTTGAAGGCTCCGCGCATGGCAACCTCTGTTTTTCCGAATCCCACATCACCCAACAGTAATCTGTCCATGCATTTGTCGGATTCCATATCGTCCTTCATTTCTGCTATTGAACGCTTCTGATCTTCCGTTTCCTCATAAATAAATTCTTCTTCAAATTCTCTTTGCCAGTTATCATCTGCAGGAAAACTGTGGCCTTTTAGAGCACTTCGCTCCGCATAAAGCTTTACCAGCTTTTCCGCCAGCTCAAATACATTTTTCTTTACATTTGACTTGGTTTTGCTCCATTCAGTTCCTCCGAGGCGATTAAGCTTTACGCTTTTTTTCTCTCCGTCGGTTTCAGCGAGAGAACTTTTATATTTATGGAGCATATCAAGCTGTGTCGCAGGAACATACAGAACGTCTTCTCCGTGGTAAGCTATTTTAAGATATTCTTTTATGCTTCCGGCAGCGTTGATTTTCTGCATCCCCATAAACTTTCCGATACCATGAGTTTCATGAACAACATAATCGCCCACTGAAAGTTCCGTATAGGATATAAGGTCCGACGCATTATAAAGCTTTCTTTTATATTTCTTCTTTTCAAAAGAAAGCATCTGTCTGTCGCTAATAACCACCGTGTTTATTAGCGGATACTCATATCCGCCGGAAAAACTTCCGTGCAGAAGAAGCACAACCCCACGTTCCGGAAGTGTATCCTCGTCAGTCGAAGTGCTTATTCCTTTTTCAAAAAGCACTTCGGAAATTGCCTTTATTCTCTCCTTGCTTCCCGCCATAACGATAATGCGGAATTTTTTCTCTTTGTAATAGAGTATATCTTCAGTAAGCATTTCGGTATTACCGTTATATGGTTGCATGGATTTTACGGTAAGGCTTAAAAGCTCCTTCGGTCTGAAATCAGGAGTTGCAAGGGAAATTGCCGCAAGAGACACAATCTGCCTTTTCGATATTTCAGCCATAAGAGCAGAATAGTCATTGATATATTTATCTTTAACCTCTTTCAGCATGTCATTTTCCATGAGTGTTTTCACACGTTCAGACACTTCTTCTTTTATTGCCTTTGCCTGCTCGCTTATTCTAAGCGGTTCATCAAAACAGAAAAGCCAATCCTCCGGAATATAGCTTAATACAGAGCCTGTTTCTTCAATCTCATCCGCAGGAATAACCTTTACGCTGTCTGTCCTTTCCGTGGAGAGCTGACTTTCGGGATCAAAATATCTTATCGTATCAATTTCATCCCCGAAAAATTCCATTCTTACCGGATAATCGGAATCAGGAGAGAATATGTCCAGTATTCCACCCCTTAAGGCAAAATTGCCTTTCGTCTCTACTGTATCGCACCTTGCATATCCTATTTCAGAAAGTTTTTTACAAAGCTCAGGGAGGTCATATTCATCCCCCGCTGCGAAGGTAAGAGTCCCTGCATCAAAGGCATCCTTCGGAGTTACAGGCTGCAAAAGGGAATTTACCGATGCTATTACTAAAGATGAATCATTTGCCATGTAAAGGCTTTTCAATCTTTCGAAAAGAGCATCATGCCCCATAGCGTCAACCTTGCGCAGTGAAAGTTCTTTTTCCTTTAAGTGAACAGTATTATATATAAACGGTTTAATATCACTTTCCAGTTTTTTCGCCGAACGGTCATTAGCTGTAAGAATAAATATCTTCTTTCCCGTATGACAAAAAAGGCTGTATAAAAGGTGAGCCTTTTCCGCCTCTGTCACACCGGTGACATGAACAGGTGCTCCACCGCTATTTACAGCCTTAAGTATTTTGTTGTATTCTTCGGATTCAGTAAGAATCTTATCAAATACCGACATTTATTTTCCACCCTCTGTCCGGTTATAGAGATTCATTGCCTCTTCGGGCTTACCTTTCAGTATAAGATTTATTATATCCGGGATTTTCTTAACCGCATCAATCATGGTCTCTGTTTCTTCTTTGGAAAATCTGCCAAGCACATGATCCGCCAAATCTCCCTTTGCTGCTCCGATTCCAAGACGTACTCTGTAAAACGAATCGCTTCCCAGATGATAAATAATCGATTTCATTCCATTATGGCCACCTGCACTGCCGGAAGGCTTTATTCTTATTTTCCCCGCCGGAAGAGCCGCCTCATCAAATATCACAACCAGATTAGATACAGGTATTTTATAATAATCCATAATCTCTCTGATGGATTCCCCGCTGTTATTCATATAGGTTTGCGGCTGTGCCAAAATAACCTGTTCGCCTGCAATTTTCCCTTCGCCGAAGCAGGCTTTATGTTTTATTTTTTTCAGCGGAATATCATAGAAGGACGAAAGCACACTTATTGCTTCAAATCCCACATTATGTCTGGTGTTTACATAGTCCTTCCCGGGATTTCCCAATCCTGCTATAAGATACATAAAAATCATTCCTTTTTACATGGCTTTAGGCCGAAGGCGTAAACTCCTCCGGCTATCATATATATTATACATATATTATACACTATAGAAAAGAAAAAGGCAAACCTTTTTTGGCTTGCCATATTTTCTATTATTCTTCCTCAGCCGGCGCCTCTTTAAGATATTCTTCATATCTTTCAATAATAGCCTTATGAAGTTCTTCTCTTGCCTCTGTTGTGATGGGATGAACTATGTCCTTAAACTCCCCTGTGGGTGTTTTTCTCGAAGGCATAGCAACAAACATTTTTTCATTACCGTCAATGATTTTTATATCGTGTACAACAAATGCGTCATCAAATGTAACTGAAACAACTGCCCTCATCTTTCCTTCTGTACTTGTTTTTCTAATTCTAATGTCGGTAATCTTCATAATGTCTGAATCCACCTTTCCTTCGGTATTGCCTATTATCCGGCATCATACCGTTCTTTAATTTTGATTTTATCACTATTATATAAAATTGTCAATACACCTTTTAGTTTTTTTGTCATTTTGACTATAATATTGTAAAAAAAATATGCAAAATGCACATCTATATTCCAACAAAACACTTGATATAATTAAAATTCGTGGTATACTATAGTAAAGACTTGTAAATTTCCTTACGGAAAGGACGGATTTTTTTGTATAATAAGCTTAGCGATATAAAAAAAGGCGGAACAGTGCACTTCATAGGCATCGGAGGAGTTTCCATGAGTGCACTTGCCTCAATCCTTATGTCAAGAGGTTATAAGGTAACGGGAAGCGACTCAGGTAAAAACATATATACCGAACGACTTAAAAATCAAGGTGCGACAATTTTCGAAGGTCACGATGCAAAGAACACAGTTAATGCCGATGCGGTTATCTATTCTGCCGCAATAAAGCCGGATAATCCTGAACGTAGCTATGCAGAAAGCAACAATATTCTCTGCATGGAACGAAGCACACTGCTCGGTGAAATCGAAACCATGTATTCCTGCCCCATTGATGTATCGGGAACACACGGCAAAACCAGCACTACGGGAATGCTTGCACACATTTATATGGGAGCAGATGTGGACCCCACGGTTTTGATTGGTGGAGATTTATCAATACTTGAAGGAAACATGCACATTGGCGGAAACGATTTTCTTATTTCCGAAGCCTGCGAATATCACAGAAGCTTTCTGGACTTTCATCCGGAAATCGCAATTATTCTTGATATTGAAGCCGATCACCTGGACTACTACAAGGATTTGGACGACATAAAGGATGCCTTCCGTGATTTTGCTCATCTTGCAGGCCGTGCTGTTGTGATAAACGCAGATGACGAAAACACCGTAGATACTGTAAAGGGAATGAACAATGTTATTACAACCTCAAGAATAAACAAGGCTGACTTTTATGCTGAAAATGTTACTTGTGACAGCTTTGGTGCATACAGCTTTTCGGTTTATTCCGAAAAAGAAGGTTTTCTCTCCGACGTAAAGCTTTCCGTCCCGGGCCTTCACCATGTCAGCAATGCACTTTGTGCTTATGCAGCAGCATATATATCCGGAATTTCTCCTGATAAAATATCAAAAGGTCTATCAGCCTTCAAGGGTGCAAAGAGGCGTTTTGAACTCAAAGGAACGGAAAAGGATATCCGGGTTTATGACGATTATGCACACCATCCCACAGAAATACGTGCAACGCTGGATGCTCTGTCAAAGATGCCTGGAAATAAACACATAATTTTCCAGCCTCATACCTATACAAGAACCATAACTTTATTTGATGATTTTGTTTCTGTACTTTCCTTGTGTGACAACCTTACCCTTCTTCCAATATATGCCGCAAGAGAAAAAGATACAGGTATCGTTTCATCGGAAATGCTCGCAGGTAAAATCAAAGGTTCTTATTTAGCAAAGGATTTTGAAGATGCAAAAAAACATGTCCTTGCTGAGGCAGCCCCCCATGACATAATAATGACCGTGGGTGCAGGCGATGTATTCAAAATCGGAGAAGATATTCTTAATGAATTGAAAAAATGACAAAGAAGCTTTCAGGAAATCCTGAAAGCTTCTTTTATTATTCCACGTTTTCTTTAATATATTCTCTTGCTTTTTCCAGCTGTTCTTCGCCCTGTGCTTTAATATCAGGCTCTATTCCTTTTTCGTTAATATAATTTCCGCCTGCCGTATAATACTTTTCTATCGTAAGTCTTAAAGCACTTCCGTCTCCAAGGGGGAATATTCCCTGAACAAGGCCCTTACCGTAGGTTGTTTCTCCCACAAGTATTCCTCGTCCTCTTTCTTTAATGGCTGCCGATAAAACCTCCGATGCACTTGCGGTATTCTCATTAACCAGTACTGCCAAAGGTGCATCGTAATACTCGTCGTCGGATATTTTATATTCTTTCTTGTCGCCGCTTGCACTCTCGGTTTCAAGAAGCAATCCTTCAGGCAAAAGAAGTTCCGCTATTTGTATAAGAGAATCAATGTCTCCTCCGCCATTATCGTTCAAATCAAGAATTATCCCCTTTATATTCTCATATTTTGAAAGCTCCTCTTCGAATTTCAAAGCCGAATTTTCGGAAAATTCCGTAAGCTTTATATATAAAATCCCATCATTTTCTTCAGACGTTACAGACTCATATAAAAGCATTGTACGCTTAAGCATAAACTCAAGTTCCGTGTTTTCCCGGCTAACCGTAAGCTTCATTTCGGTGTCGTCATCCGGAGCCTCTTCGGAAAGCCCTTTTATATAGTAATATACCCTGTCATAGTTTTCATAATTAATTTCAATTCCGTCAACTTCCAAAAGTATATCGCCGACTTTCACCCCTGCAACATGGGCCGGACCGCCTTCCTCCACGTCCGTTACTGCTATTTTCCCCGATTCTTCGTCATATAGCATGGTTATTCCGATACCTTTATATTCTCCCGAAATGCTTTCCAGGAAGATATCGGTTTCTTCTTTCGTCATATACTCAGAATACGGATCTTCCAAAGCCATAACCATGAACTTTGCCGCCGTATCTTCTATATACTCTTTATCATATTCCAGCGGATAAAAATATTCAATCAGTTTTTCCACCGTTCCCATTTTCCCTGAATATCTTCCTACAAATCTACCCAATGAAAACGCCGCCGTTAGTGCCAGAATTATCACTACCGCATATAAAATAAATTTCAGTGTTTTCTTCACGAATGATGTCCTCCTTTTATAGTCAAAAGCTGTGCGCTATGCGCACAGCTTTTTATTAATTCACATAATTTCTGGGATCTTGTCTTACACCGTTAACCGAAACTTCAAAATGAAGATGAGGACCATTGGAAACTCCTGTGGAGCCCACCTTCGCAATAACCTGTCCCTTAGTAACCGTTGCTCCGGCTTTTGATAAAAGCTCACTGCAATGTGCATAAAGAGTAGTTATTCCGTTTCCGTGGCTTATTACGATATATTTTCCATAGGAAGAACTGTTTCCCGAGAAAAGCACTGTTCCTGAATCCGCAGCAACTATATCTGCTCCCATTCCTCCGGCAATATCTATTCCCTTATGGTTTGTGGATGCACCGGCTACAGGCTGAGAACGATTTCCGAACTCACTGGTAACACGCTTGGTAGAAGGACAGGGCCATGTCATTGTTCCTGTACCTCCTGTTGTAATAACAGTGGTGGTAGTTGTGGTCGCAGCCGCTTCCTTACGACGCTGTTCTTCCAATGCAGCGGCAATAAGTCCCTGAATTCTTGTTTCCTCTGCTTTTTGGTTATCTATCGCTGCTTGCAGTGTTGCCTCCTGGCTTGCAAGCTGTGTAATAATTTCAGTCTTCGTCTGCTTTTTCGTATTAAGAGTTGACTTCATCTCATTAAGTGTGTTACGCCTTGTCTCCTGTTCGGCCTTCAGTTTTTCCACCTCTGCCTTTTGTAAAGCAATCTTTTCTCTTGCGGCCTTCCGCTCATCAAGAATCTTATTGTCATATTCAAGAAGACTTTTTATAATCTGCAGATTTGAAAAGAACTCCGAAAAACTGCCGGAACTGAAAAGAATTTCAATATAAGTTGAAGGGCCGTTTTCATACATTATTCTTGCCCTTGTCTTAAAAGAGGTGAACTGATTTTCGCATGCGATTTCCGCTTCTTCAAGCTCCTTTTCCTTCTTAGCCAACTTTTCATTGGTTGAAGAAATTTCTGCTTCCACAGCAGAAATCTGCCCCGACAACGTGTCTATTTCGTTTTGTATCTTAACCTTGTCCTCTTCGGCCGATTTCTTTTGCGACTGAACATTTGCAAGCTCCTGCTCAGATTCTTTTCTCTGATTCTGTGCTGCAGTAAGCTGTTCTTTAAGTGTCGCTCCATTGGAAGGAAAAGCCGATGCTATAAAACTTATAACAAAAATCAGTGCAATAATAAAGGCGGTAGCAGACATGAATATTTTTCTTTTCTTCATACCGTCTCCTCCATCATACCTTAAGGTGTCTTGTTGTAGATACGGTACTTGCAAGTGCTCCCATAATGCAACCGAACGCAATTACAAGAGGTATAACCAGGCCAACCGTGGATGCGGGAGAGCAAAGCTTAACCAGCGGAACTGCATCTGTTACCGAATTATATAAAGGAATATATCCCAAATAAATTACCCCGAGGGCCAATAAACTTCCGATTATACCGATTAATACACCTTCAATGATAAAAGGCCAACGTATAAACCAGTTAGTTGCTCCCACAAACTTCATAATATGAATTTCATTTGCTCGTGCAGCAACCGAAAGTTTTATGGTGTTGGATATAATAAAGAGCGAAACCACCATAAGAATAAGCATTATGATAAAGCTTGCCGACTGTATGTAAGAAGTAGCCTTGACAACTCCGTCCACAACATCCTGATGGTTTATTACCTCGGCAACGCCTTCTATCTTTGCAACCTTATCAGCTGTGACCTGAGCAAGGGTAAGATCTGCAAGAGTTATTTTAACGCTGTTCCTTAAAAAGTCCTCCCCTTTAAGTCCTTCCAGTGCAACCGAATTTCCGCCGAGCCTATCTGAATAATTGTCGTAAGCTTCGGCCTTGGTCTCATAAACTGTCGATTTGACGTTAGGAACCAACCTTACCTGTTCAGCAATTTCATAAGCCTCTTCTCCATCAATCTCTATATCAATAAATGCCTGAATTTCACACTGAGACTTAATCTGCTCGCTTATGTAATTAACATTTACTGTAAAAAGCAGAAATACGCTGAAAAGGAAAAGACAGCAACCTATCGTAAGTATAGAGGATACTGACATAAGACGGTTATTTACGATACTCATAAGTGCCGTCTTCGTATAATATCTGGATTTATTCATCAAGTTTATACAATCCTCCCTCTTCATCACGGGTAAGCTTACCGTCATCAACAACCAGAAGTCTCTTCGGTCTTGCATTAACAATTTCTGCCGCATGAGTAGCCATTAAAATTGTTGTTCCGCTTTTGTTTATGGACTCAAGCGTATCCATGATTTCCATGGCCACTATTCTGTCAAGGTTACCTGTCGGCTCATCCGCAAGAATAACCGTAGGGCGGTTAACCAAAGCTCTGGCAATGGACACTCTCTGCTGTTCACCGCCTGAAAGCTCCGATATATCGCACCTTGCTTTATTCGAAAGGCTTACCTGGTCAAGAACCTCCGGCACACGCTTTCTTATAGCTTTTCCGCTTGCACCGACAACCTGCATCGCAAATGCAACATTATCAAAAACGGTGGTCTTCGGAAGAAGCTTAAAATCCTGATATACCATACCAAGACTTCTCCTGAGGTAAGGAATTTCCCTTCTTGCAAGGCCGGATATTTCAACTCCATCCACAAAAATCTGCCCGCTTGTAAGGTTTTCCTCACGCATAAGAAGCTTCATTATCGAGGATTTACCTGCACCGCTTCGACCTGTGAGGTAAACAAATTCCCCTCTCTCTATTTTAAATGACAATCCATCAAGGGCTTTAGTCCCATTGGGATAAGTAAGTTTAACATCAACAAATTCTATCATATTGCTCCTCAAATCTTATTCGGATTGGATTCAAGGTATTTCTTAACCATCATAGCTACCTTGAAAACAATGGCATCTTCAAACATTCTAAGATCCAATCCCGTAAGTTTCTGTACCTTGTCAAGTCTGTATACAAGAGTGTTTCTGTGAACGTAAAGCTGACGGGAAGTTTCTGATACATTAAGGTTTTTCTCAAAGAACTTCTGTATTGTAACAATGGTTTCATGATCAAGTGTGTCAAGGGAGCCTTTTACAAACACTTCATCCAAAAACAGCTTGCAAAGTGTTGTGGGAAGCTGATAGATGAGACGGCCGATTCCAAGCTTGTTGTAGCTTACTATAGGCTTGTCCGTATCCATTACCTTACCTACTTCAAGAGCCACATGAGCCTCTCTGTAGCTCTTTGCAAGATCCTTCATATCATTCACAATTGTTCCTATACCTATGGATGCATTTACCATAAGTTCAGAATTTATTGTATCAAGCAGAGACTTTGCAATCTTCTGCACGTCTTTATCGGAAAAATTAGGCTTCAATTCCTTTACAATTGCCACATCTCCGGAATCTATGCTGATTATAAAATCCTTTTCCTTGTCGGGAAAAACATTTGCCAGCATATCAATTGCCGCCTGATCATGTCCTGCATCAACACGCACGGTCATAACAACACGTGTTACATCCGTAGGAATATGCAATTCCTTGGTTTTTGCATGGAGATCCCCAATCATAATATTATCAAGAAGTACATTTTTAATAAAGTTTATTTTATCAAACTTCTCATCATAGAACTGTTTTATGCTGAGTATGGATACGGATAAGATACTTACATCCTTTTTTGCATCTTCGTCTTCTCCCTCAACAAAGGCAATAAAATCTGTCTTCCCTCTTACGCCTCCGCCTATAAATGTATATCCCGATGCAACATAGACTCTGCCGGGCTCGCTGCACTGTTGCTGTACTTCGTCAAGAATTTCTTCTATAGCACTCATATCGCTGAATGAACGTATTGTCTCGTTATCAAATATCACGCCTACAGGTCTTCCAAAAGCCTCTTTCAGCTGATATACAACGCCCTGAAAAAATTTATTTGACATAAAAATCATCCCTTTCTCAAAATCCGTATATCAAACGTAAAACGTTTCCAATATTACGTTCTTCCTGAATTTAAATACAAAAATACTATCCTACTATATAATAACCTTTTTTAATCAATTTTGCAAGGAAAATCTTCATTTTTTTTGCTTTTTTTATATTTTTTATTTTTTGTGTCCTTAATCAATTAATTTGCATACTATAATTATTGGCCGAAGATAACACCATATCGGAAAAACGTTCCGATACCGAAAGGAGTGATTCCATGCTGGTCATACTTTCTTCTGTTACAAGTGCCCAGCGGCTGAAAAAGCAACTTGCCGCAAGAAATATTGCTTCGGAAATAATTCAAACACCAAAACGTCTCTCGGAAGGCGGATGCTCCTACTCTCTTAGATTAAATAAAAATTATCTGTCCGAAGTTTCTTCTCTTGCCTCAAGCCTTCATATATCTGTCAAAAAAATTTATCAGGAGGAATCCTGATTCAAAGCCTTTGCTGTCAAGGAGTAATATAAATGATTTATCTGGATAATGCCGCCACAACTTTCCAAAAACCCGAATGTGTAAAAAAAGCGGTAATCAATGCATTAAATACCTGTGCAAGTCCCGGACGGGGAGGATATATTTTATCCCGCAGAGCCTCATCGGTTGTGTATTCTGCAAGAGAAGCATTGGCACGATTATTTAATATCCCTGAACCCGAAAATATTGTCTTCACGAACAATGCAACCACTGCAATAAACACCGCCCTTAAAGGCGTATTAAAAAGCGGAGATAATGTTTTAACCACATCTATGGAACACAATTCTGTTCTCCGCCCCCTAAAAGCTCTCGAAAAGCAAGGCATCGAAACCTCATATATAAAAGCAGATTCCTGCGGATATATAAGCCCCGAATCGGTGGCAAATGCACTTACTTCCGATACTCGTCTTCTATGTCTCATACATTCCTCCAATGTGTGCGGAAGCAAAAACGATCTTGCATCAATAGGCATCGAAGCCAAAAGAAAAGGGGTAATTTTTATGGTGGACGCCTCACAAAGTGCAGGCTGTTCAACCATCGATGTCCGGCGGTATAACATAGATATTTTGGCGTTCCCGGGACATAAAGGCCTATTAGGACCTCAGGGAAGCGGTGGCCTTTATATACGAAAAGGCATCGATGTGTCTCCTCTTACCGAGGGAGGTACGGGAAGTATGTCGGAATCTCTGTTTCAGCCGGATATTTTCCCCGACCGATTAGAAAGCGGAACACTTTGCGTTCCCGCAATCGCAGGCTTACTTGCCGGAACAAACCACATACTGAAAGTCGGTGCCGAAGAAATCGGCAAATACGAGCGTTATCTTACACGCATACTTGCCGAAGACTTATCCGCAATAAAAGGCGTAGAACTTAAAGGATCTCCATTTTCAGAAAACTGTTCCGCCGTTTTATCTGTTGTAACGCCTATGGATTGTTTTTCACTTTCAGATAAACTATTTAAAAATCATGGCATTTGCGTCAGGGCAGGACTTCACTGTGCACCACTTGCACACAAAACATTAGGCACATTTGATACCGGAACTGTTCGCTTTTCTCCAGGGATATATACAACTCCCCGTGACATAAAAAAAGCAGCCTCAGCTGTGGCAAAATGTCTGAAAGAAACGTAAAAACCGATGCACTTTCGTGCATCGGTTTTTTATTATTTTGAATACTTGTCAACAACCTTCATCATTTCTTCCATTTTTGTTTCCATGTCTGCGACAAGCTTGAACTGATTTCTCGCTCTGTCAAGATTGTGGGAAGGCTTATGAATTTTGAAATATGTATCTCCGTTTATATAGTCTGCAAGGAAGCGGATTCCGCATTCCAAAGTAAGAAGCTTTGCTGAGAAAGGAAGATATTCTCTTTCAGTTTCTGTAAGAATTGCACCTGTTTCTTCAAGATAGCCCTTTGCAAATGCTTCATAAAGCTCCATATCAAACCAGATTTTGGAAAGGTCTGTTTCGTCTTCTGCACCGCTTGATGCACCGAATCTTAAAGCATCACCAAAATCGTATAAAAGAGAACCGGGCATAACAGTATCAAGGTCCACAACGCAAACGCCTTCGCCTGTCTTTTCGTCAAGCATAACGTTGTTAAGCTTTGTATCGTTGTGAGTTACTCTTACGGGAATTTTACCATCTGCTATTGCTCGTACAACCTTGCCTGCTTCTTCTCTTCTTGCCATTGCAAAATCAATTTCTGCCTGAACCTCGGCAACTCTGCCCTTGGGGTCAGCTTTAATTGCAGCATCGAGCTGTTCATAACGAACAGGAGTATTGTGGAAGTCAACTATTGTTTCATGAAGTGTTTCTGCAGGATATTTATCAAGGAACATAGCAAAACGACCGAATGACTTTGCAGCATTGTAGAACTGCGTGGGATTTTCAACCTTATTATAGCTTAATGCCTTATCAATAAACTTATAAATTCTGTAGCAGTTTCCGTCAGTAGCTTTATAATAGTTTTCGCCATTCTTGGTTTTTATAACAGTAAGAGTTTCTCTGTCGGGGTCACCTCCGGCAGCTTTAATCTTTTCTCTTAAATACTCTGTTACATTTGCAATATTTTCCATAAGACCGTCGGCATCTTTAAATATACCGGTATTTATTCTCTGTAAAATATAGCTCTTTCTTGTAAGAAGATATGTATCGTTTATATGTCCGTCTCCATAAGGTGATGCTTTATCTTCAAGATCGTATTCCTTTAATATCTCATTTAAGCAATCCATCATATAATCCCCTTTTCTGCATATCCTGAAGAGCCTCTCTTACTCCGTCGGCATCTTCTCTGTAGGTAACACCGTACCATTTATCATCTGTTTCATAAACCTTAACTTTTGTGTTACCTTCCTTTATAGCACGGTCTATTGCCGTGGGAAGGAAAAATTCGCTCTTTGGAACAGAGATTTTCTCTGTTAAGAATTCGCTGAAATAAGGTCTTAAAAATTCAAAAATCTTAGGAGTAAGTCCCCACATATTCATAGATACAAGAGTATCTTCGGCATATCCGCTGTCTTTGTCAACGCTTGTTTCATCGATATTTGCAAGATAGTCATTTTCAACCTTACATACACCTCTTGAAACCTTACCTGTTTCAGAAAGAGTGTTGTAAAGCTTATAGCCTGCAAGTGCAAAGTCCTCAGACTCATCAAGATGTGCCTTTAACTTCTTGAGCCCTTCCTTGCCATAGTAGTCATCGGCGTTGATTATTACAAAAGGAGAATCTATAAGGCTCTGTGCACATAAAAGTGCATGGCCGGTTCCCCAAGGCTTCGTTCTGTCCGAAGGAACTGCAAATCCCATGGGGATTTTATTAAGTTCCTGATAAGCGTACTTTACAGGAATCTTAGCCTCGGTTCTCTTTCCTACAGTTTCCTTAAAATCCTTTTCAATTTCCTTCTTTATTATGAATATAACTTCGCTGAAACCTGCCTCAATGGCGTCATTTACAGAAAAGTCAAGGATTGCTTCTCCGTTAAGGCCAAAAGGCTCCATCTGCTTGAGTCCGCCAAATCGGCTACCCATACCTGCTGCCAAAACTACCAAAGCTGTCTTTTTCATAATCCTTCATTCCTTCCTTTTAATCAAACTTCTTCTTTTTTACCTCGCATCATAAGATCGAGAACCGCTGTCCTCGGATTTTTATTTTCATAAAGAACGGCATACGCCTCGTTTACAATGGGCATATCCACGTTCAGTTTTTTCGCCAGTTCATATGCTGCAGAGCAGCTTGTTATACCTTCTGTAACCATTTTAATTTCAGAAAGTGTTTCATCAAGGCTTTTGCCCTGACCAAGCAGAATTCCCGCACGGCGATTTCTGCTGTGCATACTGGTACAGGTAACAATCAAGTCCCCTATTCCGGTAAGTCCCATAAAGGTTTCTCTTTTTCCGCCAAGTGCCACTCCAAGCCTTGTGATTTCAGAAAGCCCTCTTGTCATGAGTGCCGCTTTGGTATTGTCTCCGTAAGAGAGTCCGTCAACCATTCCGGCACAAAGGGCAATGACATTTTTAAGTGCACCGCCTATTTCAACTCCGCATACGTCAGTATTCGTATAAACTCTGAAGCTTTCGCACATAAAAATATCCTGCACTTTTTCCGCCAGAACCTGATTTTCAGATGCCGCAACAACGGTTGTCGGTATGAAACGTGCAACTTCCTCTGCATGAGATGGGCCTGACAAGACAACAACATTGGAATCCGGAATTTCTTCTTCGATACACTCTGACATAGTCTTTAGACTTCCCTGTTCCAAACCTTTAGTGCAGTTAACAATTATTCTGTCGCCTATAAAAGGAGCCATTAATTTGGCATATGCCCGAAGTCTGTGGCTGGGAAGCACCGTAACTACAACCTCTGCCCAAGTCACAGCCTTTTCAAGATCACTTGTGTATATTATACTATCCGGAAGCTTAATTCCCGGAAGATATGCTTTGTTTTCTTTTTCAGACAACAAAACATCGCTCTCTTCCTTACACCAGGACCAGAGCGTCACATCATGACCTTTTTTGTCAAGCAGGACAGCCAGAGCAGTGCCCCAGCCACCTGAACCTATTACAGATACTTTCATTATATACCCTTTCTTAGTACATGTCAACCATCAAATTGACTATTTTTTACTAAATGTAGTCTTAGTTTCTGTGCCTTTTATCAATCTTACTATATTTGTTCTGTGCCTTATTATCGTCAAAACCGCCGCAAAAGCAACAAACCAGAAAACCTCTGTCTCCGATATAAAAAGTGATGCCGCAACCGCAATGCAGGCACTCATTATGGAGCCAAGGGACACAAAACGGCTGAGAGAAAATATTACGATAAAGCTTAAAAGAGCAACAAGACCGATTCTCCAGTCAATCATAAACAGGGATGTTGCAGAAACCACAACACCTTTTCCTCCCTTAAATCCGAAATAAAGGGGAAAATTATGTCCAAGTATGCAACCTGCAGCCGCAAAATATTCACACGAAACCTGACCGAAATCCACAAATCTGTCTGCTATAATACCGGCTGTAATTACTGCAACAACACATTTTAATATATCGCCAAACATTACAATAAGTGCAGAAGCTTTTCCGTAGTTTCTGAGCATATTGGTCGCTCCTGCATTTCCGCTACCCATGGTACGCACATCCTTGCCCATTGCTTTTGAAAGGATAATTGCAGGATTGATGCTTCCGAAAAGGTAGCCTATCAAAAGGCTTATTGCAAAAAAAAGATAATTTTCCATAGCTTTTCTCCTTACTTCTTTTCATCTTCGTTACGCTCTCTTAAAATAAATTTAACAGGAGTTCCCGTCAAATCAAAAGCTGTACGGATCTGATTTTCAATATATCTCAAATATGAAAAATGGAAAAGCTCTTTATCATTTACAAAAAGTACAAATGTAGGCGGTGCAGTTGACGCCTGGGTTGCATAATAAATTTTAAGCCTTTTACCCTTATCTGAAGGTGCCTGATTTTTATTTACAGCCTCATTTATTATATCATTAAGTGCTCCTGTTGAAATGTGGGTGTTATGTGCCTTATGAACAAACTTTACGGTTTCAAGCAGTTTTTCTGTTCGCTGGCCTGTTTTCGCACTTATATAAACCTGAGGTGCATAGTTCATAAAAGGAAGTTTTTCTTCTATACTCTTTTTGAATTCAGACATAGTCTTATCGTCTTTTTCGATTAAGTCCCATTTATTTACGGCAATTATGCTCGCCCTTCCGTTATCATGGGCATAGCCTGCAATTTTTGAATCCTGTTCACTTATGCCTTCGGATGCGTCTATCATCAGAATAGATACATCACTTTTTTCAATGGCATTCAAAGAACGTACAACGCTGTAGCGTTCAACATTGTCATCTATCTTTCCTCTCTTACGCATTCCGGCCGTGTCAACAATAATGTACTTCTGTCCGTCCTTTTCAAGATAAGAGTCTATCGCATCTCTGGTAGTTCCCGGAATATTACTTACAATAACTCTTTCTTCTCCCAGAAGATGATTAAATAGAGTGGATTTTCCTGCATTCGGTTTGCCTGTTACGGCAACACGGATTACATCTTCTTCGCTGCTTTCATCAAAGTCGGATTCGTCAAAATATGAGCAAACTTCATCCAAAAGCTCGCCAAGTCCCATACCGTGGGTGGAGCTTACAGCAATCGGTTCTCCTATTCCCAAATTGTAAAACTCATAAAACTCCATGGGAGGGTTTCCGGGAGAGTCACTCTTATTCACCGCAAGAACCACAGGCTTTCCGGACTTTTGCAATATTGCCGCAACTTCGGCATCGGACGCCGTCATAGATGTTTTAACATCAACCATGAATATAATAACATCCGCCTGTTCTATTGCAAGGTCAGCCTGACGCTTCATCTGTGATAAAATTATATCATAACTTTTAGGCTCAATACCGCCGGTATCGATTAAAGTAAATACCTTTCCGCACCATTCTGCATCTTTATAAATTCTGTCACGGGTAATACCCGGAGTATCTTCAACGATAGCAGTTCTTCCGCCGGTAAGTCTGTTAAAAAGTGTTGATTTTCCTACGTTAGGTCTTCCTACTATGGCAACACAAGGTTTTGACATAAAAAGACCTCCTTTCTTTTATTCTGCTACATTGCAGATTGCATTAACGGTTGAAAAACCGTCAGTCTTAATTTTTGTGATTTTAACCCCAAGCTCTTTTTCAAGAGTTTCTATTGTAATATCGTCAAGCATAATGTCTGTTGAATCCCGGAACATAACTTCGGGCATAAGCATTTCCTTCGGAAGCACCTTTCCCCTTAACTGCGATATAACATCGCTTCCGGTAACCAGTCCCGAAACTGTTACACTCTCTCCGAAAAAGTCGTTTCTTATTGCAAAAACTTTTGTATCAACCGAAGAGCATTTCTCCTTTACCTTCTTTGCAGTTTCACACATTAAGTCATATGCGGCAAATCCCGTGATGATTCCGACTTCTCTCTCCGGAAGATTTTCAGGCAGTTCAGAAATGGCAAGTCCCGCCTCCTCACGGAAGGAGGTTATCATTCCGACTCCGTTTTCGATCTGTGGATAACCGTCATAGCTTTCTTCAGAGGGCAGAGGCATTTCAGCTTTCAGGTAAAACTCATCCGAGGCATACACAAAATTCACGCCGTATTTCTTATATGCCTTTTTCTGAAAACCTTCAATCTGTTTAACGACTTCCAGCGAATCTTCCTTACCGAAGGGCAAAAGCTGCGGCAGATTGTCTCTATATTTCGTAAGTCCTACGGGCACAACACTTAAGCTTGCCACATAAGGATAAAGCTTTAAAAGCTTTCCTATTGTTTTTGAAAGCTCTTTTTTATCGTTTACTCCCTTAACCAAGACCACCTGACAGTTCATGATTATTTTATGTCTTGCCAGTTTTTTCATAAGTTTGTAAACCTTTCCGGCATCCTTATTCTTAAGCATATCCACCCTAAGCGAAGGATTTACCGTATGGACAGATACATTCACAGGACTTATATGCTGACGGATAATTCTTTCGATGTCCTCGTCAGAAAGGTTTGTAAGAGTTATATAGCTTCCCGTAAGAAAGGAAAGACGGACATCGTCGTCCTTAACATATAAGCTCTCGCGCATCCCCTTAGGCATCTGGTCAATAAAGCAGAAGATACACTTATTTTTGCATCTTCTGGTCTTATCCGCATCTCCAAAACAAAGAGTAAGCCCTATATCTTCGCCTGTCTCATTTCCAATTTCAAAATTCAGCGACGCACCGTCCCTTTCCGCCTCAATAATAACAAAAGGATCTGCCGAGAAAAAACGAAAATCCAGTATGTCGCGGATTTTTTCATTATTTATACTTTTTATAAGGTCGCCACATTTAATGCCCGCCTTATCTGCAAGGCTTTCTTGCGAAACCTCCGTGACAACAGGATAATTCATTTTCATAACTCCTTGATTAAACTCAAAATCTTTTCCACATATTTTTTCTGAATGGTAAATTCCATCTCGCCGTTTCTCAAAACAGCATAGTTCATGGCATCGTACTTTATATATCTTGTTACATCTTTTCCGTCTGCCGTATGGAAAGTTATAATAACCTCTGAAACGTCGGTATCAATTTCTTTTTCCACATTTCCCTGATAAGTAAGTGAAATGAGATTTCTGTAAAATTCCTGGGCTGCTTCAAGCTCCAGAGCTTTTCCGGAAATAGTTGGTGTATCCCCCGTAACAAGTTCATATTTTTCGCCGTGTGCTTCAATCGTGACTTTGGAGACTTCGTCAAAATAATAAAGGGCGATATGCTTATCCACAAGGTCGAAAGCTGTATAATCCATAAACGCAAGTTCTTCTTTTGATACCTTGTAGGCTCCCTTTTTACCCTCCGGTTTCACATAGAAATCTCCGTCAGAGGTTTTGTTTCCTACGATAAATTTGCCCGAAGAATCCTTTGCAGTATAAGAAAAATATTTTCCGCTTTCTGTAAATCCGCACTCTTCATCTGATGCATACGGATCATACTCTGTAGCCACGGTATTTGCCAGCATTTCAAAAAGATGCTGCACATCATTTGGGGAAGCATTCTCCTTAACCGGGCTTATAAGTCCGTAAGAGAAAAGTGCGTCGGCACTTTCTTCCTTAAGTTCTTCCTCACTCTTTTTCGAAACAGTAACATTTTCTCCAGATGAGAAAATCGTAACGGAAGAAATTTCAGAAATTTCTTCATCTATCAATGTCATATCGGCAAAAGCACGCATTCCCACAAGGAAGAGTCCCGCCTCCGATATATCCATGGTATAAACATTTTTATCGTCTAAAGTGAAATAATGTTTTGCTCCTACTATGGAATTACCTATTTTTATAAAACCAGCATTTCCTCCTGCCGTCACATATTTCGCAGTTGCCACAGGCTTGTCCAGGCCGTATTTCGCCATGGACGCAACATCTTTTTCGATTTCGTCAACTGCATAAGTTTCTCTGATGATGCTTTCTATTCCGTAAATTGTATTTCCGCTTGTCTTTACATATTCGGTGAAAATATTCATCCATTCCCCGTTTTTCTTTTCAAAGCCGAAAACTCCGGATGTGTTCACAAGCGAAATTTCACTTATGTCTTCTTCAACGGTTTTTACCGTGAAATATGTTGTTTCGCCTATTTCCTCTTTATTTTCAACATTCTCATCACGAGTCAGAAAATAAAGGGACAACGCCAGTGCAAGCACCACAATGAATAAAATTATAAGTCTTAATTTTTTCACAGACGGTGCCTCCTTACAAATACATATATTCCGTATGCAAACATTATTGCCGGAATCACTCCCACAAGAAGTGCAATGTATACGCCAAGGGTATTCTGATCAAGAATTTCCATTTTTTCCTTGACCACATTTTTCGACGCCACAGAAACAGGTGCGTCTTCAATTCCTGACATGTAATTTATGCTCTTTATAACAAGATCCTTGTCTCCGTATCCGCCTGTTGCATCAAAATAGCGGTCAAAAAGCATGTAGCAGGAGCCTGACACCAAAAGTCTCGCTGTGGTTTCTTCATTATAAAGAGGATTTTTTCTTAAGTATACGGAAATATTCTGTTTTCCTTCTTTTGTTACGCTGTAGTTTTCCCTGTTATTTTTCTGCACCCAGGCCTCTCTCGTCATTGATACGCCGCTTTCGCTTGTTGATACCAAGACATTTGCCTCAATGCCGTCCTTCTCCGTAATTTCTATGGAGTTGGTATCTCCCTCAAGCACACGAAGATTTGCTCCTGTGGAACGAAGATAACTTGTAATGGCATGCTCATTATTACAGGAATGAGATAATTTCCTGAAAGACTCTGAGCAATATATCCCGAATTTTTATCGGAAACACAATCGCTGTTTACTGTAATACCCCAGTTCTGCTTAAAATAATCATTGATATTTGAAAGCTCATAGGAGGGGTTAGAATAATACTGTACTCTTCCGCCAATTTCAAGATAGTCGTCTATTTTCTCAATTTCTGTATCGCTGAAGTCTGTTGTAGGACCTGCAAACAAAAGCATATCAGCATCCTCGGGAAGTTCATCCGTGGTAAGGTCAATAATTTTCACGCTCATACCTTCGGCGTAAAGCATATTCATAAGATAGTCAAGCATTGAAGGATTTTCAATCACTTCACCGTGCCCCATAGCGATATATACCATCAGAGGTTCAGTTCCCATGACATAGCGTATTGCAGCCGCTACATATCCTTCAAGATAATTTACTTTATTGTTCTCAATTCCGTTATCATTAACCAGGCTCTGTTCTATCATGCTGTTGTCAACAACCCTTTTTTTACCTGTATCGGCACTTTCAACAACAACTGAGTTGTAGCTCTTTATCTGGTACTGCCTTGTGAAACCCGGGTCTATATCTATATTAACTTCAGTCACACTGATAAACTCCGAAGATTTCTCAAACTCCTCCAGTATTTCTTTATAGCGGCTGTTACGTGAAGATGCATTTGTGGCGTAATAAATCATTATTTCCTTATCAATGGCAGAAATAACCTCCTTTGTCTCATTGGAAAGAGTAAACACGCCTCCGCCGGTAAGGTCGGCCTTAAGGTCATATTTATCTCCCAAAACGCCGGCCACCAGATTAAGAAGAATAACCGCTGCAATTACCATGGCAGCAAAGGCTGCACCCTCAAGACGAAATTTTAATTTTCTGTTCTTCATAAAGTGCACCTCCTTACCATCTTCTCTTCTCTATGCTAAGCACCGTAAGGCAATTAAACATAAAAGCAACACTTATATAATAAATAACCGATGTAATGTTAAGTATTCCCAACGAAAAATCATCATAGCGGGCAGCAAAGGATATGCTTCCCAGGATGTTATAAAGTACAGGACTTTGAATTGACGGTAAAAGCAAAAGTTCAATTGCCAGCATGGCAATGAAAATCGCAAATGTGATAACAGATGAAACCACCTGATTTTCCGTTAATGATGATATAAAAAGTCCTATTGAAGCATAAACCGCAGAATAGAGCAAAAAGCCGAAATATGCCAAAGCGGTGGTGGCAAATGCCGGATTTCCTCTTAATGCCAATATCACAATATGCGGCACAGTGAATAAAAGAGCAAAGATGCAAAGTGCCATAACAGCGAAAAATTTACCTGCCACAATAGCTGTGGAAGATACAGGGCTTGTAAGCAGAAGCTGGTCGGTTTTTGCAGCCTTTTCCTCTGAAAGAAGTCTCATTGTCAAAAGGGGCATAAGACCAAGCATTGCATAAATCATCCACCTGAATGTGTAGGAAATATCCGAGCTTGTAAGGCCATAGAGATTTACATAGCAGAAAATGCCGGAAAACATCAAAATGAAAATCCCAAGAAAAACATATCCCATGGGGTTATTAAGATAGTTTCCGATTTCTCTTTTAAATATTGCCTTCACGCTCTTCACCTCCCACATATTTAAGGAAAATATCCTCAAGGCTCATGGTATCAATACCGAAATACTTTACCGCAACATTTTTTTCAATAAGACGGCTCATAATTCCGCTTCTTATATCTTTTGTGGTATGTATTAAAACTTCAGATACTCCTTCTTCTTCGGAAACGATTTCCATTTTTTCAATTCCGAAGGTTGCCGAAAACATCTTCATGATGGCTTCCGAAGTACACTCCGCCCTTAAGCGAAGACGTTTTACATCCTCAAACTCGGCTATAAGCTTATCCGTAAATGCTGCAGCGGCAATTCTTCCGCTGTTTATAATTATTATTTTTTCGCATACCGCAGAAACCTCGGAAAGAATGTGAGAGCTTAAAATAACTGTATGCTCACGTCCAAGTTCTCTTATAAGGTTTCTTATTTCAATTATCTGAACCGGATCAAGGCCTACTGTGGGTTCGTCAAGAATCAGTATTTCGGGATCTCCGATTAATGCCTGAGCAAGTCCTACTCTCTGGCAATAACCTTTGGAGAGATTGCCGATAAGGCGACCCTTAACATCAAGGATACCGCAACGTTCACACACTTCATTGATGTGAGCTTCCTTTTCACTTACCTCTCCCTTCTTCGCTTTGCCCGAAAGCTTTAAACCTTTAAGGTCGCATACGAAATCCAGATACTCCGAAACCGTCATATTGGTATAAAGCGGAGGCTTTTCAGGAAGATAACCGATATGTTTTTTAGCCTCTTTAGGATTTTCAGTCATATCAATACCATCTATAAGAACACTTCCGGTATCCTGAGAAAGATATCCGGTTATTATATTCATTGTGGTGCTTTTACCCGCTCCGTTGGCACCAAGGAATCCCATTACCTCTCCTTTTCCGACGCGAAAGGTTATATTATCCAAAACCTTATGTGTGCCGAAACTCTTTGTCAGGCCTTTAATCTCTATCATGACAGTTAAGTCCCTCCGAAAAATTATTCAGTAACTTTAATATGAAGTTCGCTAAGCTGTGCTGCATCAACAACATCCGGTGCATTGCTCATAAGCTCAGATGCATTCTGTACCTTCGGGAATGCAACAACGTCACGGAGGCTATCCGCACCGCACATAATCATGGAAATTCTGTCAAGACCGATTCCCATACCGCCGTGGGGTGCCGCACCGTATTTGTATGCATCAACAAGAAATCCGAATTTTGCCTGGATTTCTTCTTCCTTAAGTCCCAGTGCCTCAAACATTCTCTGCTGAAGTGCTGCATCTGTGATACGGATAGATCCGCTGGAAAGCTCGGTTCCGTTAAGCACAAGGTCATACGCCTTTGCACGAACCTTGCCGGGATCTGTATCAAGATATTCTATGCACTCATCCATGGGCATTGTGAATGGGTGATGCATCGCATCCCAGTGATTTGTCTCTTCGTTATATTCAAAGAAGGGGAATTCAGTAATCCAGAGGAAATTAAATCCTTCGGGGATTATGTCAAGCTTCTTTGCAACAGTAAGACGAAGTGCACCGAGGGTGGATAAAACTGTGCTTGTCTTATCAGCAACGATTAATACGGTATCGCCTTTCTTTGCCCCAAGCTCTTTTAAAATTGCAGAAAGCTCGCCTTCCTTTAAGAATTTGGAGAATGAGCATGTAGGTTCATCTTCAACCCAACGTACATAGGCAAGGCCTTTAGCACCTATTCCCTTTACATATTCTGTAAGCTTGTCAATTTCCTTACGGGTTAATACATCTGCACTTCCTTCGGCAACGATTGCACGAACAGAACCTCCATTTGCTATCGCTCCTGAGAATACGGAAAATTCAGAATCCTTGACAAGGTGAGAAATATCTTTAAGTTCCATGCCGAATCTGGTATCGGGCTTATCAGAGCCGTAACGCTCCATGGCTTCCGCATAGGTCATTCTGGGAAGAGGTGTGGGAATGTCCTTATCGAGAACATCCTTAAAGAGTCTCTTAACCAAGCCTTCTCCGATTTCTAATATATCCTCTACGTCAACAAAAGACATTTCAAGGTCGATCTGTGTAAACTCGGGCTGACGGTCAGCACGAAGGTCCTCGTCACGGAAGCAGCGTGCAAGCTGAATGTAGCGGTCAAAACTGGAAATCATCAAAAGCTGCTTGTAAATCTGAGGAGACTGAGGAAGAGCATAGAATTTACCCTCATGAATACGGGATGGCACGATATAGTCTCTTGCACCTTCGGGAGTGGACTTTATCATCATGGGAGTTTCAATTTCAATGAAGCCGTTTTCATAGAAATAGTCTCTTGCACTCTTTGCAATTTTACTTCTCTTAATGATGTTATCCTGAAGAACATTGCGACGAAGGTCAAGATAACGGTACTTAAGTCTTAATTCTTCGTTTACGTTGGTGTCGTCCTTAATTTCAAAGGGAGGTGTTTCAGCCTTTGCAAGGATTCTCAAATCCTTAACGTCGATTTCAACATTACCTGTCTTTATGTCGGGGTTCTTGCTTTCTCTTTCCCTTACAACGCCCTTTGCCATAAGTACATATTCGCTGTGGCAGGTTCCTGCCTTTTCAAATACGCTTCTATCTGTGTTATCGTCAAATGCAAGCTGAACAATACCTGTTCTGTCTCTTAAATCAATGAATATAAGTGTTCCCATATCACGGATTTTCTGAACATATCCGCCAACTGTTACTTCCTTGCCTACCTCTAAAACCTCTCCGCAATAGCAAGTTCTCTTTAAGCCTTTCATTGTATCCATAAAAACTACCTTCTTTCGATTAATTTAACACAAAATCTGAAAGCTCCGAAAGCATAACTTCCGTCTGCTCGCCTGTTTCCATATCCTTAACGTTTGCCTTTCCGGATGCTATTTCATTATCTCCAAGCACCACGGAATACTTTGCACCGATTTTGTCGGCATATTTCATCTGTGCCTTAACACTTCTTCCGAGAAGCTCAGAAGAAACAGAAATTCCCTTTTCCCTTAATTCATATGAAAGCTTTATGGCTGCTTTTTCCGCATCCTCTCCCATGTGAGCTATGAAAATATCCGGGCCTGCATCTACAGGAAGGAACGCCCCTTCCGCCTCCATTGTCATAAGAAGTCTTTCTATACCCATTGCAAATCCGATACCCGGTGTCGGATCTCCGCCGATGGTTTCCACAAGTCCGTCATAACGACCGCCGCCACAGACGGTGTTCTGTGCACCGATTTCAAGATTTGCCTTTATTTCGAACACCGTTTTAGTGTAATAATCAAGACCTCTTACAATTGCCGTGTCTATATTATATTCAATTCCGAGATTTGTAAGGGATGATTTAACACCTTCAAAGTGGTCTCTGCACTCGTCGCAGATATAATCGATTAAAACAGGTGCTCCCGATGCGATTTTTCCGCAGACAGGACTCTTGCAGTCAAGAACTCGCAAAGGATTCTTTTCAAGTCTTCCAAGGCATGTTTCACAAAGCTCGTCCTTATATTCCGACAAGTACTCTCTGAGCTTTTCGTTATATACCTTACGGCAGGAAGGACATCCTATCGAGTTTATATTTATCGTAATATTCTTTATGGAAAGTTCCTTTAAGAAAAGTGCCGCAAGACTTATTATCTCAGCGTCAATTGCAGGGCCCTTGGCACCGTAAGCTTCAATTCCAAGCTGATGAAATTCCCTTAAACGTCCTGCCTGAGGCTTTTCGTGACGGTAGCAAGTTATATCATAGTAAAGCTTGTTTATGGGACTCTTTGCATATATGCCGTCCTCCAGAAAAGCTCTGGCCGCACCTGCAGTTCCCTCGGGACGGAGGGTTATGCTTCTGTCGCCCTTGTCGGCAAATGTATACATTTCCTTTTGCACAACGTCGGTTGTATCACCCACACCACGCTGGAAAAGCTCGGTATATTCAAAAACGGGAGTTCTTATTTCCTTATAGTCAAAGCGACGGCAGATGTCACGGAATTTACCCTGAATATAACGCCACTTTGAAATTTCCTCGGGAAGGATATCAAGAGTTCCCTTAGGTCTTTTAATCATTGTTATCATCCTTTCTCGCAAGGCATCTTAATGCCCGCACTTTTGCATACTATCACCATTATATTCTATCCTAATATTTTAATCTTTTTTCTTCATTTTGTCAAGTAAAACAGCCCTCTATTCAAAAAAACTTCATTATTAAGGAAAAGTATTATTTTTTTCTTTGTCACCCATTTATCTGTTTCCCATAAAATGGTATAAGATTCGGAAAAAGGAGTGTTTTTATGAAAAAGCTGAAATTCACATTTGTCGGAGGAGATTTGCATCTTGCCGCCGCACATTTTTTTATAAAGGAGTCGGGTTATCTTTCCGATACCTTTTTGCTTGAAAAGGCTGAAAATATAGGAAAAGGCGACAAGTGCATAGTCTTCCCTGTTTCTGACATCTATGTTCTTCCCCTACCGGTGACTCAGGACAAATCCAATATCAATTCTCCCTTAAGCGACCTGTCGCTGTCCTTTGATGACTTTTTTTCCATGCTGCCAGAAAATGCAACAGTTTTCGGCGGAATGATTCCCGAGGAAATAAAAACCAAGGCTAAAAAATCCGGCATTCGCCTATATGATTATTATGATTCCGAAGAGCTTCAGATCAAAAACGCCGTTCCCACGGCAGAAGGTGCGATTGAAATTGCAATCCGTGAAATGCCCGTAACGCTTTTTGGCACAAAAACTCTTGTTATAGGTTCAGGCAGAATAGGAAAAGTATTATCTCCCATCCTTCGTGCTTTCGGAAGTCGTGTCACCGTTGCCGGCAGAAATCATGAAGCCTTAGTGTGGAACGAAATATATGGCTTTGATACTTTAAATACCGCTCTTATTTCCGAATCAATAAAAGATTATGACCTTATCATAAACACTGCCCCATCAAAAATAATAACGAAAGAAGTTTTATCCGGCTTAAAAAAAGATGCCCTTATAATAGATCTCGCCTCCCGTCCCGGAGGAGTTGATATGGATGCGGCAGCTCAGTTGGGCATCCGTGTAATATGGGCGTTGGGCCTTCCGGGCAAATGTGCCCCGGTTTCGGCAGGCCGCATCATCGGAAGCAGTGTTCTTAATTTACTTAAATAATAAGTTATGATAAAAGGAGGTGTTTTTTACGGAAAATGATGACAGATTAAAAGTCGGCTTTGCCATGACTGCCTCTTTTTGCACCTTTTCCAAGGTGATTCCTCAAATGGAAAAGTTAATGTCCTCCGGCATTGATGTAATTCCCATAATGAGCGAAAAATCCACCTCGACCGACACAAGATTCGGCACGGCAGAAGACTTCATAAAAAGAATTAAAACCATAACCGGGCGAGATGTTTTAACAAAGGAAACGGAAGTTGAACCTCTCGGCCCGAAAAGAATAGTCGATGCTTTAATCATCGCTCCATGCTCGGGAGCCACCCTTGCCCGCCTTGCATCCGGTCTTCACGAAAACACGGTTACGCTGGCAGCAAAGTCGGTTCTTCGTAACAATTCTCCGGTAATTCTTGCCGTTTCCACCAATGACGGACTTTCTATGAGTGCAAAGAACATAGGTACCTTACTGAATTCCAAAAACATATTTTTTGTTCCCTTCGGTCAGGATGATCCGGAAAAAAAGCCACGCTCACTGGTTGCCGATATGGATAAAATTCTTCCAACGTTATCCGCCGCCATGGCAGGGCGGCAAATTCAGCCGATGCTGTATTAGATTAAAAGGAGATGTAAAAAAAGTCCAGACCGCAAAAAGGCAAATAAATTAGTGGATTGGGCAAAGTTACAAACTCTATGTTGTAAAATAGTGTTGAAAAATCTCATTCCTGCGATTTTTCTTCATTTTAAGCCTTTTTGCTACGAACAAACTTCACCCTCAACGTATCTATATACGCCTTCGGGCGGTGCAGTTTGTCCGTTCTGAAGCATTTTTTCCTATCTCCTGAAAAAGGGGCTGTAAAATAATTACAGCCCCTTTTTTTATTTTTTATTTTTAATATAATCGTCTATTGCTTTTGCACTTTGCTTTCCTGCACCCATGGCAAGAATTACGGTAGCGGCACCTGTTACCGCATCGCCTCCGGCATATACCCCCTCAACAGAGGTAAGTCCGGTATCATCGTCTGCAACTATGCCTCCCCACTTCTTTGTTTCAAGCCCGTCTGTTGTGGACTTTATAAGAGGATTGGGACTTGTACCGATTGACATTATAACTGTGTCGCACTGGATTGAAAATTCTGAGCCTTCCTTAACAACAGGACTTCTTCTTCCGGATTCGTCAGGCTCTCCAAGCTCCATTTCAACGCATTTTATTCCGGATACATTACCGTTTTCATCACCCAGTATTTCCACAGGATTTGTTAAAAGCTTAAAGATTATACCTTCCTCCATAGCATGCTCTACTTCCTCACGGCGTGCGGGAAGCTCGTCCATAGAACGACGGTATATGATATAAACCTCGTCGGCACCTAAGCGGAGTGCACACCTTGCGGCGTCCATTGCAACGTTTCCGCCACCGACCACAGCACAGCGTTTACCTTTCTTTACAGGAGTCGCACTATCTTCCTTATACGCCTTCATAAGATTGATTCTCGTAAGGAATTCGTTAGCCGAATATACTCCCTTTAAGTTTTCTCCTGGGATATTCATAAATCTGGGAAGACCTGCTCCCGAGCCTATAAATATAGCATCAAATTCTTCTTTAAGTTCTGCTATTGTAATGGTTTTACCGACAACCGTATTGGTTTCGATTTTTACGCCCATCGCCTTAAGGCCGTCGATTTCCTTTTCAACGATTTTTTTAGGCAGACGAAATTCCGGAATTCCGTAAACAAGTACGCCACCGGGAGTGTGAAGTGCTTCAAATACCGTTACATCATAGCCTTTTTTAGCCAGCTCTCCCGCACAGGTAAGTCCCGAAGGACCGGAGCCGATAACTGCCGCCTTAAAGCCGTTTTTCATAGTTTCCTTTACGGATGCTTCCTCTTTTTTATTATGGTAGTCTGCCACAAATCTCTCCAGGCGACCGATTGCGACGCTTTCGCCCTTTATGCCCCTTACGCACTTACCCTCACACTGATTTTCCTGTGGGCACACTCTTCCGCAAACTGCGGGAAGTGAGCTTGCCTCGGCAATTATATCATAAGCAGCGTCAAAATTTCCTTTTGCAACTTCCGCAATAAATTCGGGGATATGGATTTTAACCGGGCAGCCCAAAATGCATGGCTTATTTTTGCATGAAAGGCAACGCTTTGCCTCGTTAATTGCCGTTTCCTCATCGTAGCCTAATGCAACCTCAGAGAAGTTGCGGCTTCGAACCATTGGATCCTGAAGGGGCATCTCGTATTTTGTCATTCTCATATCAGCCATTTGCATCACCGCCTTTTTTTAGGAGATTACAGCTTTCCTCGTGTCTTCTTCTCTCAAAATCTTTATACATTGCACCGCGCATCATAGCCTCGTCAAAGTCTATTAAATGACCGTCAAATTCAGGGCCGTCAACGCATGCGAACTTAACCTCTCCGCCAACAGTAAGGCGGCAACCACCACACATTCCCGTTCCGTCAATCATAATAGGATTCATGCTGGCAACTGTTTTTATTCCGTATTCTTTTGTGAGAGCACAAACAAACTTCATCATAATAAGAGGGCCGATTGTAATTACTTCATCGTAATTATTTCCGTCTTCAATTAATTTTTTAAGAGCGTCGGTAACAAGCCCTTTTTCCCCTTTCGAACCGTCGTCGGTCATAAGGTTAAAGGTACTTGATGCAGCTTTAAATTCATCCTCTAAAATCACAAGTTCTTCGTTTCTGAAGCCTGCAACAACATCAACGTGACAGCCCGATTCATAAAGCTTTTTAGCCACGGGATAGGCTATGGCACAGCCTACGCCGCCACCCACAATTGCCACCTTTTTAAGACCTTCTGTTTCTGTTGCTTTTCCGAGCGGTCCCGCAAAGTCAGAAATATAGTCCCCCTCAGAAAGAGCGTTAAGCTTTTCCGTGGTTTCTCCCACTATCTGAAAAATTATTGTAACGGTTCCCTTTTCTCTGTCAAAATCAGCGATGGTTAAAGGAATTCTCTCTCCTTCTTCATCCACCCTCAGGATAATAAACTGCCCCGGCTCCGCCTTTTTTGCCACACGGGGAGAAGCAATGTCCATAAGAGTAACCGTATTATTCAATGATTTTTTTCTTACAATTTTATACATAAAAACACATCCGTTATCTGTAGTAGAGGTTGGCCCTTGCTTATAAAAACGCTTTTTCCGTTCTTATAAGCAAGGGCCAATCGCAAGCGATCAGCCCTTTTTACATGATTTTATCTCAGGAATAATTATTATACACAACCCTGAGCCTTCATAGCCTCTGCAACCTTTATGAAGCCTGCAATGTTTGCACCTGCAACAAGGTCGTCGCCGAGACCGTATTCATTTGCTGCCTTTACGGAAGCATCGAAAATGTTCTTCATGATGGTCTTAAGCTTTTCATCAACTTCTTCAGCACTCCAGCTGTAACGCATGGAGTTCTGAGACATTTCAAGACCGGATACAGATACGCCGCCTGCGTTAACGGCCTTGGAAGGAGCGATGATTACGCCGTTTTCCTTAAGGTATGCAACAGCTTCGTTTGTTGTGGGCATGTTGGAAACTTCAACATAGTACTTAATGCCGTTAGCAACGATTTTTTCTGCTTCAGCCATACCGACTTCATTCTGGGTTGCACAAGGCATAACAATGTCAACCTTTGTACCCCAGGGCTTTTCACCCTTGAAGAAGGGAACGCCGAACTTATCAGCATAATCTTCAACACGGTTTCTGCAGGATGCTCTCATTTCAAGCATGAAGTTAATCTTTTCTTCTGTACATACGCCGTCTTCATCGTATATGTAACCGTCGGGACCGGAGATTGTTACAACCTTACCGCCGAGCTCGGTTATCTTCTTAACTGTACCCCATGCAACGTTACCGAAACCGGAAATTGCAAAGGTCTTGCCCTTTATGTCATCGCCGAAGTGCTTGAGCATTTCAACTGTATAGTAAACTGCACCAAAGCCTGTTGCTTCGGGACGGATTAAAGAACCGCCGTAGGGAATTCCCTTACCTGTAAGAACGCCTGTAAATTCGTTCTTAAGTCTCTTATACTGACCGAAAAGGTATCCGATTTCTCTTGCACCTACACCGATGTCACCTGCGGGAACGTCAAGGTCAGCACCGATATGTCTGTAAAGCTCTGTCATAAAACTCTGACAAAAACGCATAACTTCAGCATCAGACTTGCCCTGAGGATCAAAGTCAGCTCCGCCTTTACCGCCGCCCATAGGAAGGGATGTCAAGCTGTTTTTAAATGTCTGCTCAAAGCCTAAGAACTTAATGATACCGGAATATACGTTGGGAGCAAAACGAAGGCCGCCCTTATAAGGACCTATAGCAGAGTTAAACTGCACTCTGAAACCTCTGTTTACCTGAACCTTACCGTTGTCGTCAACCCAGGGCACACGGAATGTAATCTGACGCTCAGGTTCAACCATTCTCTCAACTACGCCTGCATCAATTAAATCCTGTCTCTGCTCAATTACGGGTTCGATTGTTTCGAGTACCTCAGTAACCGTCTGAATAAACTCGCTCTCTCCTGCGTTTCTCTTTTTAACTTGTTCCAATACATCGATTAAATACTGGTTTTTCAAGCTCATAATGATACCTCCAAAATACAAAACTTCCAATAATAACTTATTGTTGCATAACAGTATATATTATTTTTTTCGACATGTCAATAAAAAAACTTTTCCAAAAATTCCATATGAAAACTTTTTTGAAAATATGTCATAGTGAAGGAAAAATGAGAAAAAGTTTTTGTGTATTTTTTATACAAATTTGTGAATAATTAAACATACTGTAAAAAAACCGTACTGCAAACGCAGTACGGTTTTTGTTATGATGCCAATATTTTAGTCCAAGCATCGGACCAGAGCTTTTCAGCTTCTTCCGGAAGATATAAGAAAATCTCGCAGCGATCAAGCTCCTCTTCCGTAGGATAATAATTTGTATTTTGTGCAATCTCGGCAGGAAGACTTTTCACCGCCTCGGTGTTGGGTGATGTATAGCCTGTTTCCTGGGCATTACGAAGTGCAATGTCGGGACGAAGCATAAAGTTTACAAACTTTTCAGCCAGTTCTTTATGTTCACTCTTTTCAAGAATAACCATTGTATCTATGGCAAGGTTACTTCCCTCCGTGGGAACGGCTGTCATTTTAAGCATTCCGTCGCTTTCTGCCACAGCCTTGTTTCCTTCACCCGAGAAGACAAGAGCAAGAGCCGCCTCGCCGTTTAACATCTTATCTCTTACTTCATCGCCTACATACGCAAGAACGTTATCTTTCTGCTCTATAAGAAGTGCTTTTGCTTCTTCAATTTCAGCAGCATTATTTGTATTCATGGAATATCCGAGATATTTAAGTGTCATACCAAGTGTGTCTCTCATGCCGTTTAACATAAGCACATTACCCTCATACTTTTCGTCAAAAAGTATTCCTATGCTTGTAACGTCTTCATGAACCATTTCGGTATTGTAGAGTATCCCCAGAGTGTTCATCATATAGGGCACGGAATATTTGTTTTCAGGATCGTATGAAAGTCCTTTATATGCCTCGTTTATGTAGGAAGCATTTGGAATATTTTCATAATTAAGCTCATGAAGCATGCCAAGCTCTATCATTTTAGAAACGGTGTATTCCGAAGGGAACACAACGTCATAACTGGAAGAGCCTGAATTCTGAACCTTAGCCATCATTGCCTCGTTACTGTCGAAGGTCTCATATATTACTCGGCAGTTATATTCTTTCTCGAAATCCTCAATAACGCCGTCTGCGATATACTCGCCCCAGTTAAATACTTTTAATGTCTCTTTCTTCTCCCCACCGCATCCTGCAAGGAGTAAGGATGCCATAGCGACAACAAGTGCCAATGCCAAAATTTTTTTCACCTTTACCAATCTTTCCTTTCGTTTCTTAAATTATATAAACACCCTCAGCCCATTTCGCCGAGCATGCTCATTACTATTGCAATAACCGTACTTCCTGCAGTTTCCGTACGAAGTATTCTTTTGCCCAGTGTAATTATTCTTGCACCCTTTTCGCTTCCGAGCTCTACTTCAGATGGATCAAATCCGCCCTCGGGACCGATTATTATACCGACGGTTTTAACGTCCTTAGGTATATCCCGAAGAGAGCCGTCCTTAGCTTCCTCATATGGGAAAAGTGCCAGTTCCTTTTCGGTAAGTGAATCTATTGCTTCCTTAAAGCTTACTGAAGGGTGTACTTTTGGTATAATCCCTCTTCCGCATTGCTTTGCCGCCTCATATGCAATTTTCTGCCAGCGGTCGCTTTTTTCTCCCTTGGCAACGCATCTTTTTGAAAGCACGGGGTAAATTTCATAAACTCCAAGCTCAACAGCCTTTTGAATTATAGAATCCATTTTGCCGGATTTCGGAATGCACTGATAAAGCGTCACTTTCGTTTCGGGTTCGGCTACGCATTCTTCTTTATCGTTTATTTTTAATAAAACTTCTTCCTTTGTGATTTTTTCAATTTCACAAAAGTAATCCATGCCTTCCTTGTCGCAGACGGTTAATTCGTCTCCCACCTGCATACGGAGCACTCTTGATATATGACTTACATCGTCCCCGGTGACAGTTATATTATCACTTAAAACCTGACTTTTGTCAACAAAAAATTTAGGCATTTATTTCACCTTATTTCCTTCCGCTTCACTTAGCAGAGTTTTTTTAAGCTTTGCATAGCTTTTAAGCTCTTTTCTGCACTTATCCGTTATGTTATAGCTTTTACCGTCCTTTATAAACCAGCCGTAGTAATTGCTTTCAATTATGGACTTTGCCTTGGGATTTCCCGATAAATACGGAATATCAGCGATTTTTATTTCGCCGTATTTCTCAGAAAGTGCCGCAATTAAAATGGCTCGCTCGCGGTAAACCGTCATCGTCTTTCCGTTGGTGCCTCCCACGTTTTCATCCCCATGACGAAGGGTAAATTCGTCCATCATTTTTTCCCTGGTCTTTTTCGCCCGTGTTATCGCTCCCTTTAGGTCAAACTTCTTTGCTTCAAAGGAAATTTTTGCCTCATCCTCCCTTACGGTGATAAGGCCTATTTCAAGCCGACGCAATACATGGGATATGTTCTGTCTTTTCTTTAAGGCTGCCCTTTTTGCAGGAGGTACGGCAATATATACCTTATCTGCCACCTTTTGCCTGAGTGCCGCCTGAACGATTACATCAAGATTTAAGGAAAGCTTAAGCTCAATTGCAACGGTTTCCCCGTCCTTTACCGCAAGGACATCGGCATCAAGCACTTCCGCCTTCACGGAGTATCCCATATTTTCAAAAAGAGTTTTTACCGGCATGTATAAATCTGTTTCCGGCATTTTTATAACTCCTTTCCGTTGACTTAATATAAAATATAGTGTATAATATTTCCGAGGTGTTGTCAATGAAAAAATTTATTTCGTGGAATGTAAACGGTCTTCGTGCCGTATATCAGAAAGGCTTTGCCGATATCTTTTCAAATCTTAATGCGGATATTTTTTGTCTGCAGGAAACGAAGATGCAAGAAGGGCAGCTGGATTTAGACTTTCCTATCTACCATAAATACTTTAACTATGCAGAGAAAAAGGGTTATTCCGGCACTGCGGTTTTCTCAAAAGAAGAGCCACTGGCCGTAACCTACGGTCTTGGAATTCCCGAGCACGATACCGAGGGCAGAGTGATAACATTAGAATTCCCCAAGTTCTATTTCGTATGTTGCTACACTCCCAATTCACAGGACGGATTGAAGCGTCTTTCCTACCGTATGGAATGGGAAGATGCAATGCGTGCATACCTTTCTTCATTAAAGGAGAAAAAGCACGTTGTCTATACCGGGGACTTAAATGTTGCCCACGAGGAAATTGACCTTAAAAATCCCAAAACCAACACGAAAAACCCGGGATTTACAATAGAAGAGCGTGAAAAGTTTACAGAGCTTTTATCATCCGGCTTTCACGATACTTTCCGCTCTCTTTATCCCGACACCGTAACCTATTCCTGGTGGAGCTATCGCTTCAGCGCCAGAGAGAAGAACGCAGGGTGGAGAATTGACTATTTTATAACCGACACCATGGATTTTGTTATAGACAGTAAAATTCACACGGGGATTTACGGCTCCGACCATTGCCCGGTAGAGTTACTTGCCGATTTATGATAAAAACGGAACTGCAATGCAGTTCCGTTTTCTTATTTATAAAACCATTAATAGTGTGCCGATACCTATAAGAATGCACCCTGCCACGGATTTTACCGTCATTTTTTCATGGAGAAACAAAAATGCAAGGATGAGTGTAATCACTACACTCATTTTATCAATGGGAACAACCTTGCTTGCCTCGCCTATTTGAAGTGCCTTGTAATAGCAAAGCCAGGACGCACCTGTCGCAAGGCCTGAAAGAATTAAAAACACCCAGCTTTTTGTACTTATTCCGGATATTCCCTTCTGGGCATCAGTCAAAAATACCATTCCCCACGCCATTATGAGGACAACCAAAGTTCTTATTGCCGTTGCAAGATTTGAGTTTACCCCGTCAATTCCCATCTTTGCAAGGATTGATGTGAGTGCCGCAAAAACGGCCGACAAAAGTGCTAAAACAAACCACATAAAAATACCCCTTTATTAAAAGAAAAGCTTTCTTTCCATTGTTTCCCTCGCAGATTTATTTATTGCAAGATATAAAAGAAGTCCTCCAAGCATTATAAGTGCCGAAAGAGGATAAATTGACCAGCCCAAAAACTTTATATCAAAAGTAATTGTCAGGAAAAACTCCGTCAGCATGATAAATCCTCCGGTCAGCATAAATGCCCCGCCAAAGATATATAACTTTCCTTTTTTCAGATAATAAAGAAGCGTTACAACCGCAGTTACAATAAGGCCGAAGCCTCCTGCCACAGGAAAGGCAAAGCTTAAAAACCATTCCCCGCCCGTCACGCAGTTTATATATAAAAGATAGCCTATAGCCTCCGCAAATACGCAGGGAGTAAATATAACCGGATTTGGTTTTTCAAACCACAAAGGAAGGGCAAATGCAGTATAACCCATCAGAATAGCTCCCAATACATATCCGAACCAGTCAATTTTTCCGTCCAGGCAAAAATCTGCCAGGAAAGACACCACCACCGGAATGAGGAACATTATGATGACCGCTCCGTTGAAGGCCTTGGAGCGATGTTTTATTTCAGGTACTCTGTTCTTTGGAAAAAGTCCTGCTTCCTTTTCCGGTATAAAATCCGGATGGCAAACAACCGTGCCGCACAAAGGGCACTTTTCTTCACTTTTTTCAAGCTTTACGCCACAATTTATACAATACATTTTAATCTCACTTTCTGTTGCTCTCTAAAACCGCTTCTATTCCGAGTTCCTTTAATACCTTGTAAAAATGTTTTTCAAGGTTATTCTCGCATATATTTCTTATGAAGTTGACATACACCGTATCCCCAAAGGATAAAACCCCGCAGTTATACGGAGTCGCCGCCTGAACACCCAAAATAAAATCCATGCGGGTTATATATTTTTTCATAATATCGGGCATTTTTACAAGGCCTAAATTAGAAAGATTAAGGCAGGATGTCACTTCTCCCACGCTGTCATACACTGCTTTCATAACCGCATTTTTTATCGGAAGAGGCACCAGCCTTAAAAAGAGATTTTTCTCATCCTTTACATTTGCCGCAATAACAGCACCCATATGCTTTCTTGTAACCTCGGTTCCCATTTTATGATAAATTACTTTCACAATTTCATCTATCGTATATTCTCCCTGTCTCGGATCAATTTCCGGAATTGTGAACATTGCAAAATTTCTTAAAGTTTTACTTTCAAATAAGCTTCTTAAATTAACAGGAATCAAAAGTTTTACCGGTTTTTGCTTCTTCACGTCAGGATTTTTTTCAAGCTGCATGTTGGCCAAGGCCTTCATCAAAACCGCACTTAAAAAAATTGTGGCGGTGGTATTATATTCGTGTGCCTTCTCCAAAACCTTACCTACCGGAAGCTTAAAGCATGTAAGATTAAGATAACCGCCTGTTTCAGCCTCGCCGCTTATCTGCCATGCTGCTTTTTCACCTCTGGAAAGCGGTGCATTTCCCGCATATTTCGGGAAACAATCTTCTGTCTCCTCAGGCGGCGGTGCTGCTTTTCTGTCAACAATTCCGTCTTCTAACGGAATTTCTATTTTGTATTTTTGCTCCAGGTACTCTGCCACGAGATTTTTCAGAAACACAAGTGCTCCCGTACCGTCGGTTAAGGAATGGAAATATTCCACCGCAATTCTGTTTTTGTATACAATCACGCGGAAAGCACACTTACGCATTTCCTTTTTACTCATAAAGGTCAAAGGGAAGCTAAATTCATCCATAATTTCAGGCGGTTCACTTAGCTCCTGAAGGTAGTACCAGAAGGCACCTTTTCTCAGTCTTGCACAAATTGTGGGGAATCTTTTTACAATTACTTTAATGGCCGATGAAAGCACTTCTTTATCAATTTCCTCTGTAAGCGTTGCCGACTGGCGGTAAACATTACTCCAGTTTTTTCTTCTTACCGCAGGGTAAATTTTTGCCGCATTGTCAAGCTTTACCCAGCCAAGAGCTTTCTTTTTTGTATTTTCCATGCCTTCACCTCCGTTTTTCTGATTAAATATATTTAATAATACCATAAAAGTGTAAAAACCGCAAGACTTTTGTCTTGCGGTTTTAAGATTATTTAGTTATTGTAATTTCTCTTGTTTCGCCGTTCCAGGAAACGGTGTAGCCAAGCTGCTCAGATACGAAACGAAGCGGAATAAATGTTCTTGAATCGCGGATTTTCGGTGCAACCGTCAAGGTGTATCTCACTTCGCCGTATAGAGAATCGTCAACATAAACCAAAGGATCCTGAATCCTCATTCTGATATCGCCGTTTTCTGTTGAAAGAGTAATTCTTTCTTCTTCACCGTTCCAGGAAACACTTGCACCCATTTCCTCAAGTAACCCTCTTAAAGGAATCAAAGTTGTTCCGCTGCTGCCGTAAATAAAAGGTGCCACATCCAAAACTTTTTCGTAGCTTTCCGTGCCCTTTTCAACCTTTATGGTTTTATCGTCAATCTTAAGGACATATTTTTCCCTTGATGCTTCCTCTGCCGCAATTTTATCGGCATAAGTCTGGAAAAAGTTAAGCTCCGCACAGGCAAACTTTTTATAGTTACCTGTATAAATTTCAAAATCCCAATATCTTGCAATAACAGTTTCATTAAGCTTGATTACCTTTGTATCTAGTGATGCGTCCTGTCCCGAAGCATCACTTTCTTCCAAGTACACAAGCTCTAAATTATCCTTGTCGTTACCCGCATAAATTGCAAAGTCAATCCATATACCGTGTTTATCAGGTGTCTGTCTCGGCATATAGGAAATTTCGGAAACTGCCTGGGGAGACTTCATATCAACAGAGAGCAGGGCAGGACCTTCAAAGCTCGATTCCGCCTGCCAGAAAGAGTTTGTTCCCCCGTCAAAAATTATACCGGGATCGTGGCCTGCCCATACCTCGCAGTTATCATCAACTGAGAAGTTTGATCTGTCAAGGGCATAGAGCTTATTCTTTTCCTCAAACTCCCTATATTCAGAAAGACTTTTTTCAGGAAGCTCGTCCTTCATGGGAAGAAAGTCAATTTCCGCCGCTGTACCAACCGAGCCGTCAACCTCCGTTATTATAAGCTTGAGCTTTTTTACCTTAAGGTTTGCAACGAAGTTATTGGTCTTAAAGGTGTTATCCCCGTTCATTTTAAGGTCGGTAAAATGGATAAATTCATCATCGTCGGAAACTGCCCCGTAAACAGACATAGCGGTTATGTGCCCGCCGCCTGATTTTCTAGGCTGATAGGTGATTCCTGAAATCGTTACGGTTTCGGGGAATTTTATGTTGAATTCATAGGGAGGCGGCTCCTTCCAGGTAACAACGCCTTCCTCTGCTGTATACTTTGAATGCCAGAAGGAATCGGGAGAGCCGTCAAAGGCACATCTTGCATTGTTTCCCGCTGCAACAAAGCTTGAAACCGTAATTTCCCATTCACTTTTATCCTTTAATGCACCAAGGCGTTTATTGAGTTCTTCTTCGGCACCGCCCTTTTCTTCGCCTGTCCGGGTGTTATAGGTTTTATTTAGAAAAGGCTCTGCCAAAGCAGAAATTGTTGTCGCATTTCCTTTGGCGGCAAAAAGGTCAAACTCCGCCATTGTGCCGTACCCCGATACACCCATAACATATTTAAGGACAATTTTCTTAGCCTTTATATCTCCGCCGAAGAAAACATCCTTCGGCTTTGCATCCGCTTCAAACTTTCCCTTACTTACCATTGTAACAATATCAGAATCCGTTTCGGAAACGTAAAGCTCATAGTCCGTAAGCTCACCGGAGCCACGTTCGGGACGGGGTGTATAGCGCCAGCCCGAAATATCGGCTGCATTGGGAAGAATAATTGTAACATAGAAAGGCGGATAATCATGACCAACAATATTTCCGTCCTCTGCGGCATAATCCGAGTGCCAGAAGGTATTGATATTTCCGTCAAGGATATTTTCAGGCTTTGTCTTATTGGAATTTGCCGAAACCGACCAGAATTCCTTTCCGGAAACAAGCTCATCCCCGGCAAAAACTGCCACGCTTAAGGAGAGCATCATAAGAAAAGTGAGTAATAAAGATATTATTTTTTTCATAAAAGCATCTCCTTTCATCAACCTATATGTGCTGCCGCACGCTTCACGGCTTCAACATCCGCTTTTCCGTAACGGCTTACAGCGTAAATTCCCGATTCTGACCAAAGCTCAAATCCCATACATTCGGACAGATATGTAAGGGGAATATAGAAAATTCCGTCATTAGCCACAATAGGTGCCGAAAGTGTAACGGTCTTTCCGTTTACCTTCGCCTCGTAAGAACCTAAAGTTGTATAGGTCAGGAGGCGATCTGCAAGCTCTCTTCCCTTAAGGTCAAAGGACTGAATTCTTACCGTATTGTCGTTTGCATCATATTCAAACTTTGATTCGCCGTACATAAGTTCCATGACCGCATCGGAGGGAACATAGAGAGTGCCATTCATAGACAACGGTGTAATTCTTGTATCTGGTTCGTAAACATTCATCTTTCCGCCCGAAATTACCATGCGGTTTGAGCCTTCCTTGAATACACCTACTCCGTATAAAAGCTCTCTTTCACTTTCCGAAAGAGCCGTCTGTTCTTTTTCCGTGTAGAGGTAGTTAAAACGTCCCATAGGAGCAACGCTTCCCCTTACATAAAGCTCCAAAAATTCGTTTGCCGCGATTTCGCCTGCATTGTCAACCCATTTGAATTCAAAGTCAACAGTTTCTGTTTCGCCCATTAAGCTTCTCGGAACAGATAATGTCAGCGTATCGCCCTTTATGATATAAATTACATCTCCGATTACGTTCCAGGAACCGTCAAACTTTTCGATTTTGCCTTTCTTCCTTCCTATTGCAAAGTCATAGCCTTCCCAGCCTGTGGCACGGTTACGGTCGATATTTATATAAAGATGCATAAATTCCGTGCCTTCTTCTTTTATGGCATCAAGGCACTTAACGTAGAAATAGAAATTATCCTTGTCGCGGGCAACCTTTGCACGGGAAATCGAGTTTATTACCTTAGATTCGTATTTTCCGCCGCCTCTTTTATCTGCATCTCTTTCGTATGCATCATAGTCATTGATAAATTCGGGTGCAACATTTGCCCACTGCGATGCGTCTCCCGTTACATCAATAGTAACCTCGGCGGATGCAGTAGGTGCAGGGCGAACGCCCTTATACTTTCTTACGAAGTCGCAAAGCAGGTTATAATAGTCGTCCTTCAAAGGTCCGCGGTTAGGCTCTAAGTCACGGCTGTTTTCATAGTCGCAGGCATCAACGAAGCTGTTTTTAAATCCCGCATATTCCTGCTGACGGATTGCCGTCCACTCGTTCCAGCCGTCGACGTAGCAGAAGGCAGGATCTGTATCAAGTATCTGGGATGCCTGCTCCCTCATAAATGCCGCACTTCTTGCGTTACCGGGAGTATAATCTTCACCGAAGCCTTCGGTGTAGCCTCTCCCCTTGGTGTAGGGATCTGATGCAAGACCAACCGCCGCATAGCCGTATACGTAGGAATGGTTTATGGCAACGCCCAAGGTCATCGCTTCAACCCTTCCGTCTTCCCTTGCAGCGCCCCACTCGTGAAGGGGATAGTTTTCAAGCCATATCCAGGTGGGATTCTGGCTGTCAGTCTGTCCCTTTTCTCTGTTTCCTCCGCCACGCCTTTCCATCATAGCATAAAACTTTTCCATGTTTTCAAGTTGTGCAGCATCGGTTGAATCCAGATACTGCTTTACAGTTGCTTCGGAGTTACAGATTATAAAGGGCTTTCCCTGCCATTTAAACACAATATCGTGATTATTCTCGTCTGCATAAAGGTTAAACCACAGTGCCTCTGCCATATCATTGAGATTCTGAGGTCCTCCCGTATATGCACTTATGCCGGGGATGTCAATGCCGGATGCCTTTGCATCGCGGAATGCCTGCATAAGGATACGAAGTGGCTTTATATATGCCGATGTTCCGTTGGTATAGTCAAAAAATATGGCGTCAACCCCTGCATTGGCAAGCCACTGGGCGTGCTTTCTGTATACGAAATAGTCATAGCTTGTATAATAGCCTAAAAGCGGCTCGCCCCAGTAATAAACTCCGTTTGTGTCCCACACGGGGTCGGAATACACTTCTTTTGCTTCGGGCTTTTTTGCATAAATTTCGGGAATTACATAAGGAACGGAACTAAGCTGATCGTGCCAGTCCCAGTACATTATGCCAACAAAATGGTCGCCCTCCTTTACTGGGCCGGTTTCTTCAAAATCTGCTACCTTTCTACCTAAATCGTCCGTTGCCGCCCAGGTGTCGGAAAAGTTATCAATTATTGCAGAATCAGGTACGCTTATAACTTCATCGGTCACGGGTGCCTGCTCACTTAAAAGTGTGATGCTTTTCATTTTAACATAATAATAGCTTTCATACATATAGGTGGATGTAAAATATACATCGTGAACTCCCGTGCAAGGCTCAATATCTCCGAAAAATTCCGTTTTTATATCATCATTTATAACAACGTAGCCGATTGCCCTTGCCTTGGGATTGTCAAGACGGATTGCAATTGCATCACCGTTTGAGCCGTAGGGCATCTGACACGTCGCCTCGATTTTAACTGATTTTATTCCGCTTAAATCCACATTCTTAAAGCCGATGTAGCCGTTTTTGGAAAGTGCCGCTCCGCTTTCCGATATGCTTACAGCACCGTCGGACCTTAATTCAGCAGAAGCCGGATTTAATACTTTTTCACTTGCAAAGCTGACCGTCGCAAAGGATAGCAACATAGCAAGCGTCAAAAGCAATGCCGGGATTTTTTTCATATTTTATTCCTCCTTTTTATTACTTCAAAAGTTCTTTATCAATCTTCCACAAAAGCATATGGTTTGAATCGTGAAAGTTGTTCGGCTTGTTAAACGCCGACCTTACAGCAACTAAAAATCCGTCATCTTC